>DWXH01000003.1 GCA_019119305.1 Candidatus Alistipes merdigallinarum
TATACGATGTTGGACAACGTCTTTACGCTCGAAAAGATCGGTGAAGATGAGCACGGGTATACGATCAAGGAGCGGCGTAATGCTTCGGGAGCTACGGTAGCCGGTATCAGCACCGAACTCAAACTCGGAATTCCGAACCGCTTCGATGTGCAGCTTGGCTACACCTTCCAGCGAAGCCGTTATAACAGGCCCGAAACGTGGTCGGACGAGGTGGCGGCACAGCGGTGTATGTTCCGCTCGCCGGACCACTACGGATATGTGACGGCCAACTATAACTTTACCGATGAGTTCAAACTCTCGCTTTTCGGAAATTTTACGGGGAAAATGTTGGTGCAGCACAACAAAGGTGTTATCGAACGGGATGAAAACCGGTTGACTCCCGCATTCTGGGATATGGGAATGCGCCTCTCTTATGATTTCCGTCTGTCGCAACAGTGCCGAATGGAACTAAGTGCAGGGATGAAAAACATCTTCGACAGCTATCAGAAAGATCTCGATTTCGGACAGCATAAAGATGCGGCCTATGTCTACGGACCGACCCTTCCGCGTACCTGTTTCGTAGGGGTTAAGTTTTCGCTATAATTTATGTTTAGTAATAAAGGCTGTATAGATTTCTATACAGCCTTTATTAAGTCTGTTTCTTATAGGTCACGGCAGCTAATAAGTCGAAAAGTGTGGCAAAAAGGGTCAAGGCGGTATAGGCCTGCCATAACTCATTTATGGAAGTCCCTTTCAGGTAGACCGCTTGCATGATCTCGATGAAATAACGGGGTGGAAGGAACCGCGTTATCCATTGAGCCCATTCGGGCATCGATGCGATGGGGGTAATCAATCCGCTCATCAGGACAAAGACCATGACGAAAAAAAACATGACGAACATGGCCTGTTGCATGGTTGATGATCCGTTTGCGATCGTTACACCAAGTCCGGACATGGTGAGGATGAAAAGAATCGCTGCCAAATATATCGCTCCGAACGAACCGACTGGGGACAAGCCATAGATGATATAGGCCAACAGCATGGCGATCGACAGAACGATTAGTCCGATAACCCAGTAAGGAATTAGCTTGGCCAATGTGAAGGTGAAACGACCGACAGGTGTTACATTGATCTGTTCGATTGTACCGACCTCTTTTTCTCCGACTAAATTGAGAGACGGAAGAAAACCGCACAACATGATGAGTAACATGATCATCAGGGCCGGGATCATGTAATTGCGATATTCAAGTGTGGGATTGTAGCGGTTTTCGATAACGAAAGTGTCGTTCGGAAGCTGGCTTCCCTCTTCTGCCAGCAGCTCGGAAAGCGTTTGCATGGCGGTTTGGGTGGTATATTGCGCTCCGATGCCGCCTTTCATCGCATTTACTCCGTTTGCCGTGATCCGCAATTTCTCGGCAGACCCTTCGACAAGAGACTCTCCAAACCGGTCGGGAATCTCGATAATGACGTCTGCATTGTTAGCTTCGAGTTGGCGGAAGGACTCCTCGTAGTGCTCCGAAACTTGTACCAAGGAGAAATAGTCCGATGCGTTTATTTTCTGGATGAGGCGTCGGGAAGCGCTTGAGTGGTCCTGGTCAACGACAGATACATTGATGTGACGTACATCCATAGTCGTAACCCACGGCATGATGAGCATGATCATTAAAGGAAATATCAGCACAAGTTTCGGCATGAACGAATTGCGAATGAATTGTCTGACCTCTTTATCGAGAAGTATGAATAGGGTTTTCATGATTATTCGAGTTTATCCTTGAATTTTTTGAGAGCAACGGTCACTAAAATAGCTGTCATTGCAGTAAGAACGAGAAATTCTTTTAGGACAGCGTCGAAATGCACTCCTTCGATCATCAATTTGCGCATGGCATCGATATACCAGCGGGCCGGGACGATGCAGGAGACAGCACGGAGAACTCCCGGCATGTTTTCTACAGGGAAGGCCATTCCGGACAACATGATTACAGGCATCAGCAGTACCATACCCGAGACGAGCATGGCGGCCACTTGTGTGCGTGCAATGGTGGAGATGAACAGGCCCAGAGCCAATGCCAATAAAATGTAAAGCAGGGAGATTCCGATCAGACCGAACATTGAACCGGTCATCGGGACCTCCAGTGCGAAACGGGCCAATAACAGTATCGTCATCAGGTTGATACATGAGAGGAGAAAGTAGGGGATCATTTTCGAAAAAATGATCTGCAAAGGTCTTGCCGGGGATACAAGCAGAACCTCCATGGTCCCGGTCTCCTTTTCGCGTACGATGGAGATCGAGGTCATCATGGCACAAATCAACAAAAAAATCAACCCCATGATGCCGGGAACGAAATTATAGGCACTTTTCATCTGTGGGTTGTACATCGTATGTGTCTCGGGCATGGCGGCAGTAAGAGGGCTCTCCTGTTGCAGCACACGTTGTATGTATCCGGAACCCGATGTGGCGATATTGGGATTTGATGCGTCGAAGATCAGCTGTATGGCTGGCCGGGAGCGGTTTGCCCCAGAGGTATCCGTTATGCGGCGATCGTAGTCGTTGGCGAAAACCACTACTGCATCCACGTCTCCGCGACGCAATACATCGTCTATGGTTTGTGGAGCGATGTATCCCTTGAACGTGAAGTAATCGTTGACAGCAAGGCGTTCCACCTGCCGGCGGATGGTTTCCGACTGTTTCGGGGCTACGACTGCAAAGTCGATGTTGTTTATTTCCGTCGAAATGGCAAATCCGAACAATAGCATCTGTACGATCGGCATCAGCAAGACGATAAGCATCGTGCGTGGGTCACGAATGATGTGCAGCATCTCTTTCCGTACGAATGATACAAAGTTTCCCATATCGTTACTCTCCTCTTTTTGCGTCGCGGGCCAGGATGCGGAAAACTTCATCCATCGTTTGGGCTGCGAATTGGCGTTTTAGTTCTGCTGGAGCGGCTAAGGCACGGATCTGGCCGTCGACCATAATCGATACGCGCGAACAATATTCCGCTTCATCCATGTAGTGTGTGGTTACGAAGATGGTGGTCCCGGCAGCAGAGGCTTCATAAATCAACTCCCAGAATTGGCGTCGGGTGATCGGATCGACACCTCCGGTGGGTTCATCGAGAAAAATTACTTCAGGATGGTGGAGTGTCGCCACTGAAAAAGCGAGTTTTTGTTTCCATCCGAGCGGCAGCAAACCGACCAGTGTATGGATCTCTGAGCGGAATTGTAACCGATCAAGCAGTTCGACCGTACGGCGTAGGGTTTGCCGGCGGGTCAGTCCGTAGATTCCGGCGTAGAGCCTGATGTTTTCCCAGACGGTCAGGTCCTCATAGAGCGAAAAGCGTTGGCTCATGTAGCCGATGTGCCGTTTGATCTCTTCGCCTTGGGTCATTATGTCGTATCCTGCGACTGTACCGCTGCCGGATGTGGGATAACTCAGTCCGCAAAGCATCCGCATGGCAGTTGTCTTCCCGGCCCCGTTGGCCCCGAGAAAACCGAAAATTTCCCCACGTTCGACCTCGAACGAGATACGGTCCACCGCGAGAAATTCGCCGAATTTTTTACTGAGGTTTTTAACCGATATGACTTTGTTCCGGTCCATTTTCCATGCGTTGTATGAATACGTCTTCAATTCCGGCCTCTACCGGATATAATTCTATGGATGAAAAACCTTCCGCCGTGAGCGATTCGGTAAAACGGGCCGCGTCGAAATCGGCATCGGTAACCAGATGGTGCGTTTGTCCGAATGGGTAGCATTTACGGATTCCCGTATAGCGGCGGGCTGCTTTTAACAGTCCGAACATGTCGCTTCCGTTGAGGGCGTAGAGAGGGGTGTCGAAATCGGTAACGATACCTTGAGGTGTATCTATACCCAATATTCTCCCTTCGTTGATTAACGCGATTCGGTCACAACGGTTGGCTTCGTCCATATAAGGGGTCGATACGAGGATCGAGATCTCTTTTGCTTTCAATTCAGCAAGCATGTCCCAGAATTCACTGCGTGATACGGCATCGACTCCAGTGGTTGGTTCGTCGAGGAACAGGACCGTAGGACGGTGAATCAGTGCACAACAGAGGGCGAGTTTCTGTTTCATACCTCCCGAGAGTTTCCCTGCGCGACGTGTGCGAAAGGGTTTTATTTGACGGTAGATCGGATCGATGAGGTCGCGGCTGTCGTGTAGGTTTGTTTCGAAGAGTGCAGCGAAAAAAGCGAGGTTCTCGTCGACCGTCAGGTCGGGATAGAGCGAGAAACGGCCCGGCATGTAACCGATCGTCTTGCGGATGTTCCGGTATTCGGTTGCGGTGTCCATGCCGTTGACTGAGGCTTGACCTTCGTCGGGATCGATCAGGGTGGTCAACAGCCGGAACAGTGTTGTTTTCCCTGCTCCGTCGGGTCCGATCAATCCGAACAATTCGCCGCGATAGACCTCCAACCGTATCCGGTCGAGAGCGACAACGGATCCGTAACGTTTGGTCAATCCTCTGATCTCTATCGCTTTAAGCGTGTCCATCGTGCGTGGGGATTAGAGATTTACTTTACCGTATAGTCCGAGTTTCAGCCGCCCGTCATTTTCGACGGCGATCTTGACTGCATAAACCAAATTGGCCCGGGAATTTTTTGTCTGAATACTCTTGGGGGTAAACTCGCTTTCTGAAGCGATCCAGACGATGCGTCCCGGATACTCGTATTGTTCGTCGGCTCCGAAATCGGCCGTAACGGTGACCTCTTGTCCGAGTTGTAATGCGGCAAGTTGTTCGGAGGTAAAATAGGCTCGGAGGTAGATGTGATCCAGGTCGGCGACTTTCATCAACGGTCGTCCCGTAGAGGCCAGTTCTCCGGTTTCGGCGTATTTGGCCAGAACGGTGCCTGTGACGGGCGATACGATTCGGCATTTGGCCAGGCGGTCTTCGATTTGTGCGATTTGCAGTTCAATCGAAGAGCTGTTCTCGTCGATCGATGCTGTGTTGTTGCGTAGCGTCGAGAGAGTTGCTTCCAACTGTCCGCTCAGAATTTTGAGCGAAGCATCGATGTCATCCAGTTGCTTCGTTGTGGCGGCACCGTCATCGAGCAACCGTTTTACACGGGCCCGTTCGGTCTCTTGCTGAGCGATCTGTTCCCGTAATGCCGTTACCTGTTTCGAAATATCGGGTCGGTTGCTGCGTACCGATGCGATTTGCCGCTCCAGTTGCAGTTTTTGCAGGTAGAGTTGTACGGTGTCAATAGCGCCTAAAGGTTCTCCTTGTTCGATTCGGTCTCCTTCATTCACGTCGAAGGAAAGGATGCGTCCGGAGGCTTCGGCCGATACCACGACCTCCGTAGCTTCGAAGGTCCCCGTCGCGTCGAAATCCTCGTTTTGGCTGCATCCTGCAAAAATCAGCAACAGAATGCACATTATCGATCGTTTCATGATTTGTTTTGTTATTGGTTAATCGTGAGTTTTAATTCGTATAAGGCTTTTAATAGTTCGATCTCATGCACCGACTGGGCGGATCGTGCAGTAGCTTCATCGGTGATCTTTTGCAACAGGTCATTTGTGTCGATTATTCCGTTGCGGAGTTTCGATTCGGCAGCCTCGCGAACCGATTGCCTGAGTGCAACAATGCGGGCGTCATCCGCTAATGTTTTGCGCAGGCGGGTGATATCTCCGGTTTCCTGCGCGACTTGCAGGTCGGTCTCGAACCGAAAGACATCGCGTTGCAGGTCGATTGACTGCTGGGCCGTGCGGAGTTTGTTCAGCGAGTTCTTTTTTGTGTAATAGGCACCGAAGTTCCAGGACATCCGGATGCCTGTGAGAAGGTTCCAGCGCCATTCGTTCGACATCATGCTGGCGAAATAGTCCATACTCGGGTAGCCGTAATATCCTTGGGCAAAAAATCCGAATTTGGGTCTCGTCGAACTTTTTATAAGGGCTTCTTGTGCGGCGAGCCTATTTTTTTGGGCGTCGAACAGGACCAATTCGGGGCGGGCGGATTTCGTTGTCATCGGTTCATCGGATTCGGGCCGAAGCAGATTTCCCTGTAACGGTTTGCCGATGAACAGCTCCAGCATTTTGCGGTAGCTCGTTCGTGAAGCCTCGATTTGCGTAGCCTGTTGGCGGACCGTGAGCAGCTCAGCCTCTACGGCATCGGCATCGCTCGCAAGGGCTGTTCCGTTTGTAACCATGGAGCGAACCTTGTTGAGGTTACTTTCAAGAAGAGTTATGGTTCGGTTGGTTTGCGTGAGTTTTTCCTCGAGTAATAAAATTCCGAAATAGAGTTCGTTCACCCGTTTTTTTAATGCGTAGAGATTGACATCCGTCGTGGCGCGTTGTTCTGCCGCTTCCGTGCGGGCGAGTCGTTTGTCGGCATTCGATTTTCCTCCGTCCCAAATCGTCTGGTTCAGTTCAATGCCAACCTTGTATTGATCCTTTTTCAGTCCTGGTATAATTACTCCTGCTTGTGAAAGCATACCTGAAAAGGCGTCGGGAAATTCGGGTACTTCGTTTTGCCATGTCGCTTGGGCCGATAGGGCAAGTTGAGGCAGCCAGGCTCGTGCCGCGTTTGACAGATCGTATTGTTCGGTCAGGCGGATCAGGTCGTACTGTTCGATCTCCGGGTAGTGCTCGTGTGCCAGCTGTTGGCAGGTTTCGAGTGTGGTTTGGGCGAAAACCGACGCGGCGAATCCAAAGTATAGAATTGAAAGGATAAAGTGTTTCATAGTTTTATGATTTTTTGAGTCGGCGCATGATTGTCTCGATGTTTTCTTGTTTGCGCTGAGCGAAAAAGCGTTTCCGATCTACGGTCAGGTCTCCGTATAGAGGCTGTAAAATCGGGAAAGCGATAAAGGCGAAGACATTGAGCGAGATGATGTTGAGTAACAACATGCGGGCATCTATCGGTTCCGTGTCGCCCCGTGCGGCTGATTCGTCCAGTTCCTGTTGTAGGTTGTGTTGCAAGGGGTCGAGTAAAATCCGGACGTTTTTTTGTAGCAATCGGTAACGGGAGGGACGGGCGAAAATTTCGTTGACGATAAATAAAGGTAAATCGGGGTTGGCGGAGATAAAATCGAAATGGCGTTCGATACCATCCTTTATACGAGCCATAAGGGGGAGTCCGGGTTGTCCGAAAGCAGCCAAAACCGATTGGCTCATCAGCTGCAGTTTTTCTCCGAGTATTCGTTCGAAGAGTAATTCTTTGGTCCGGAAATAGTAGTGGAGCATGGCGTGGGTTACTCCGGCAGCTTCAGCGATGGATGTCGTGCGGGCTCCTGCAAAACCTTTCGACAAAAATTCCTGCTCGGCGGCATGCAGGATGTCTGCTTCTTTGTTTGCCGAGTGTCTCTTTTTTTCAGTAGTCATTTGTATTAACAATTTTGTTAATGCAAAGGTAAGCGAAATATTTTATTTGTCAACAATTTTGTTAATAAATTTCAGGGAAATTGTTCCTGCTGAAAGCGGAAAATGGTGTGCGTTGTCGTGTAAAACATTGATATTTAGTGTATAGCTTACAGGTAGAGTCAAGAAATAAAATCACAGAAAGTTGATTTATAATTTTCTTGTTTCTGTTTGTTCGGAGGGCAAAGTTCAGTTTCAGTGCGGTAAACCGATAAGAGTTTGGTCGGTTGGTATTACAAAACAGGTTCTGAAGGAGGCTTGTATTTTTGTTTATTCGGAAAAAGACGTTATTTTTAACCTCATAAACTATTTTAACCCGTAGAAGCTATGAGAAAACATAAAATTAGAAAAGGTATAACTTTTTTGTTTGCCGCTCTTCTGTCTTTTACATCCGGAACGGCTAAAGAGGTTTCTGTTTCGGTCCAAAAGATGATGGATTGGAGCGAACGGCAATTTGCTGATGCTGCCTCGTTGCCGTTGAGTTTTCTGTATGACGGAGAGTCGTCCGATACGTGGTTATCAGCTTGCCGGCTCGATGTGAAGACCAAACAGGATAAGCAAGGCAGAATAGAGGAGATACGTACCTATACCGATCCGCAACGAAAGATAGAGGTCCGTTGTGAAATCGTCCGTTATACGGATTATCCGGCCGTCGAATGGACTGTATATGTCAAAAATAACGGGAAGGCGAATACCGGAATTTTCGAGAACCTGATGGCGCTTGATCTTCCTTTTACGGTCGGTTCTGGAGAGACGGTTTATTTGAACTACAATGTCGGAGGTGCCTCGGGAATCGATGGAGACGGAGCTCGGGAATTTCAACCCTTACGGGAAAAGCTGGATGTCGGACGGAGTAAAGAGTTGGGAGCATTTTGGGCCGGTTTCCCGACAGCTCAGAATCTGCCGTTTTTCAATATCGAACGGAAAGAGGGTGCGGAGGGAGTGATCGCTGCCGTAGGATGGCCGGCCCGTTGGAAGGCATCGTTTGCCCGGACGGCCGATACGACATTGACCGCACAAGTCGGCTAGATCCATACCCGTTTTTACCTCGAACCGGGTGAAGAGGTCCGGACTCCGCTCGTGGTGTTGATGTTCTGGCAAGGCAATCGGGAGGGGGCGCAGAATCAATGGCGGCGCTGGATGTACGACCATAATTTACCGCGACCGGGAGGAGGGTTGCCCGAGCCGATTCTCGAAGCAGCCAGTTCGGCTTTTTTTGCGGAGATGTTCCATGCTACCGACAAGGATCAGATCGAATTTATTGACCGCTACCTGGAAGAGGGCATTCAGTTGGATTATTGGTGGATGGATGCCGGTTGGTATCCGAACAAAGGGGGTAGTTGGCAGGATCTGCTCGGGACATGGTATCCCGATCCGAAACGCTATCCGAACGGACTACGGGCCATCAGCGATCATGCGCACAGCAAAGGGGTGAAAACGCTACTGTGGTTCGAACCGGAACGGGTGACCGAAGGAAGTTGGATTTATGAGCACCATCCGGAGTGGACGCTTGGGACGGGACCGACACGTTTTTTCAATTATGGCAATCCTGAAGCTTTAGAGTGGATGACTGATCATGTGGACAGCTTGCTGAAAAGCGAAGATATCGACCTCTATCGGCAGGATTTTGCGGTCATGTCTGCAAGTTTTTGGGATGAAGCTGATCGGCAGCAACCTGACCGACAGGGAATCACCGAGATCAAACATGTAATCGGCTATCTGAAGTATATGGATGAGTTGCGGCGGCGCCATCCCGAGATGTTGATCGATATCTGTGCGGCAGGCGGCAAACGGCTCGAATTGGAGAATTTGCGTCGGGCCGTTCCGTTGTGGCGGAGTGATTACGCCTTTGAACCGCGTGGTGTACAGGGGCAGACTTACGGCCTTTCGGAGTGGATTCCCTTCACCGGAGCAGGTGTGAATCGGATTACGGCCTATGATTTCCGGAGCAACATGAGTCCGTCGATCGTGTTAAACTTGGATGCTCGGATCAAGGATGCCGATTATCCTTTGTTGCGCAAATTGTTGGCTCAATGGGAGGAGATACGTGATGACTATCGCGGCGATTTTTATCCGTTGACCGAATATAGCCTTCAGAACGATGTTTGGATCGGTTGGATGTTTTTCCGGCCGGAGACCGGAACCGGATTTATACAGATGTTCAACCGGGCGGAGTCGATTTATGACTCGGGAGTATGTCGGTTGAAAGGGATCGATCGCGAAAAGAGTTATCGGATTACCGATATGGATTCCGGCCGGAGCGAAACGTACGATGGTGCCCGGTTGTTGGATAAGGGATTACGGTTCAACTTTACACAAGCACCGGAGGCCAAACTGCTCCGGATCGAACCGTGCGAAGAATAAAAGAACAATTTGAATAGAGAAAGGAGCCGGAAACCTCGATGATTTCCGGCTCCCTGTTTATTTTTTTAGTTATTGTTCATATAGGATTCTATCTCGGAGGTTGTTACCGGCGGACCATCGTTACCCAACAACCGGTTTCCGTAGGGTGTGATCAACATGTTGTCTTCGATCCGGATACCGCCGAAATCGAGGTATTCGCGTACTTTGGCAAAGTCGATGAAATCTCGGCCGAATCCTTCGACCTCCCATTTGTCGATCAGGTCAGGAATGAAGTAGATTCCCGGTTCGACCGTTATGACGAATCCTTCGCGAAGCCGTTTTCCCATGCGCAACGAAGAGAGTCCGGGCGTCGAACTGCGGAGCGTCTCCTCGTCGTAACCGACATATTTCTCTCCGATGTTCTCCATGTCGTGGACGTCGAGCCCCATCTGGTGTCCGAGTCCGTGCGGCATAAAGAGTGCTTGAGCTCCGACCGCTACGGCATCCTCCATGTTTCCGCGCATCAGTCCCAATGAACGAAGCCCTTCGGCAATGACTCGGGCTGCTTCGTTGTGCATTTCGTAGTAGAAGACTCCCGGGTGGGCCAATTCGAAAACCCGGCGATTGGCTGCTAAAACGATGTCGTATATCTCTTTTTGTTTGGAAGAGAAGTATCCGCTTACGGGAAAGGTCCGGGTAAAGTCGCTGCAATAGTTCATGGAGGTTTCGGCACCGGCATCGACCAGCATCAGCCTGCCGCTTTGAAGTGTTCCCGAATAGTCGTGGTTGTGGAGTGTTTGTCCGTTTTGCGTAACGATCGAGGGGAATGAGACTCCAGCTCCGTATTGCAGGGCAATTCCCTCAATGGCTCCTGCAATTTCACGTTCACTGGCTCCCGGCCGGCACATCCGCATGGCCTGGCGGTGCATACGTGTGGCGATCCCACATGCATATTCGATCTCTTCGATTTCGCAAGGGGCTTTTACTTCCCGCAAAGCGACAATTGTCCGGGCCAATTCGGTCGAGGCGTGTGCCCCGACCCGATCCGGCATCAGCCCCAGCAGACGGCTGATGTGAAGCGTCGTTTCGGCCCGATAAGGGGGTAAGTAGTGGACTCTTCTGCCTTTTGCCGCTGCAGCTTCAATCCGTTTATAGAGGTGGCTGATCGGTTGGGTGTGTTCGATGCCTACCCGATAGGCCTGTTCGGTGAGGGAGGGTTGGGGCCCGGTCCAGATAATCTCTTCCAACGAGGTGTCGTCTCCGTAGAGGATGTCTTCACCCGAATCCAGATCGAGAAGCCCGACCGTTTTCGGACGGTTCAGTCCGAAAAAATAAAGAAAGGTACTGTCCTGCCGGAACCGATAGGTATTGTCCGGATAGTTTGCCGCCGATTCGTCGTTGCTCGGAAGCAGAACCAGTCCGCTGGAAAGGCGTTCGTGGAGCGCTTTGCGCCGTTCGATATAGATTTTTCTGTCAAACATAATGTTCGGGGATATGGTTTTCGTACAAATGATCTTTATTCGATAACGATCCGACCGGAATAAAAATTATCGATCGAAATTAACTTTTTTTATCCGAAATGAAAAATGTCTGCCGGCTTTTTTGGTCTATTGTACGATAGCTGTTGATTGCAAACACTTTGCCGTTATCGATTTGATAATTGGGGTAAAAACATATACCTTTGTCGCGAATTCGAAATCAATATTTGTCCGGTACGGTTGTGCTCCGGCCGGACGCCGAAAAGCATGCGCATACAACCGCCGAAATTCATACGTCGTCTCTTCCCGTCGATGATCTGGTCGATGCCCGAAACGGATCAGGTCTATTTGACCTTCGATGACGGTCCGACTCCCGGCATTACGGAGTGGATTCTCGATCAACTGGCCGAGTACGATGCCAAAGCCACTTTTTTTTGTCTCGGGAAAAATGCCGAACAGTATCCTCATCTTTTCCGCATGATTGTGGAGGGAGGACACGCCATCGGAAATCATACGTACAGCCACCAGAAGGGGTGGAGCATGAGTCTCGAACACTACATTGAAGATGTGGACTTTGCGAACGATATACTCCATACCGATCTGTTCCGCCCTCCTTACGCACGGATTACGCCCACTCAGGCACGGCGTTTGAGTGAACGGTATAATCTGATCATGTGGGATGTGCTGAGCCGGGATTACAGTCCCTGGGTGTCTCCTCGTCAATGCCTGCATAACGTGACCCGCCATGTGCGTGGAGGGTCGATCGTCGTTTTTCATGATTCGGTGAAATCGTTCCGGAATCTGCGGTATGCCCTGCCCCGGACGCTTCAATATCTTCGGGATAACGATTTGAAATGTTCTGTCATCGAATTGTAGCTATGGGTAGAAAAATGAAATTGATCGTTGCCGTGACCGGAGCAAGCGGTTCGATATACGCCCGGCTGTTGTGCGAATGTTTGAGCCGGAGCGAATCCGTAGGTGAAATTGCTCTGATCGTCTCGGATAACGGGTCCCGCGTTGCGGCGTTCGAAGACGAGGCCGGATGGATGGAGGATCACCGTTTCACGCGCTACGACTGTGGGGATATGTTTGCGCCGCCGGCTTCCGGATCAGCCGGTTACGATGCGATGGTCGTGATTCCCTGTTCGATGGGAACAGTGGGCAGGATAGCGGCAGGAACTTCGGATAACCTGATTTGTCGTGCGGCTGATGTCATGCTCAAGGAACGGAGGAGGTTGATCTTGGTCCCCCGAGAGGCTCCGATGAGTACGATCCATCTGCAGAATCTCGTGCGCCTTTCTGAGGCGGGAGCGGTTGTTTGTCCCGCTGCACCTTCGTTCTATTCCCGTCCGGTCGATATCGAGGCGGTGTGCGTGACGATCGTTGAGCGGGTTCTTTCTCTATTAGGTATCGATGCACCCCATTATGAGTGGAACGGAACCCGATGATGCGCTTTCGCAAATATTTTCTATTTTTGGAATAATCTTATAATCCACTAAGAATGAAATGTTTATGCGGAATGTTTGAGAACGAGGTAATGAGTTGGCAACTGTTCTTATTTCTACATACTTGCGTGATTTGCATTGATGTACAACTCATCTTAGAACAAAGGTACAACTTTTTTATGAACGAACAAAAAGGCGGTGCATTTTTCATTATTGCAGGATAATATTTTATTGGGTCTATCATCAATCTACGATATATGAGTTTCCCGATTCCGTCATTCGCCCTTTTCCTTTGCTCGTCTGCGAAAGTAGTACAATAGCCCTTGAAAGTTGAAAGGTCGAGCGGCAAGCCGTTTCGGTCGGAATCTTCCTCCTTTGGAGAGTATTCAGCCCGAAAACCTTTCCCCTTTCAATGTCTGTACTTAGAAATGCAGACGGCAACGGAAATGAACGACTGACGAAAATGTAGATAAAGATAAACAGACAGCATACAAACGGGTTCTTACATTGATAACCCATTTGTATGCTGTTCTTGTAAACAAAATAAATCAAAACCCTGATTGTAATATGGCAACAGTAAAGATTAAGTTCCGACCATCAACGGTTGATGGCGGACAAGGCTCAATTTTCTATCAAGTAATCCATAATCGTGTAGCCCGTCAGCAAAAGACGGGCTACCGTCTCTATGGCTATGAGTGGAACAGTCACTCTTCCGAGGTGGTATTACCCAAGTTCAACGAGAGCAGAAAACGCCACCTATCGGAGATTGGCGACAAAATCCGAATGGATGTAAAGCATTTCCATAAGGTCATCGCTGATTTTGAGCATAGCGGTTGTGATTATACCGCAGATGATGTGATAGCGGAATTTGCATCGGATAACCCCGAAAATTTTCTCTTTCCATTTATGGAGGGCGTTATTTCAAATCTGAAAACATTGGGTAAAATACGCACATCGGAGACATACGCTGCGACCCTTTGCAGTTTCAGACGCTTCCGAGAGGACAAGGATGTGCCATTGGATGATATGGATTCCGATATGATGATGGTATACGAAGCCTATTTGAAGCATAACGGAGTGAGCCCAAATTCCTCCTCATTCTATATGCGTAATCTTCGGGCTGTATATAACCGTGCTGTGGAGAAGGAATTGACTACCCAACGCTTTCCGTTCAGGCACGTCTATACAGGAGTGGATAAGACCGTCAAACGAGCCGTACCTCTTAAAGTCATCAAGCGAATCAAGGAGATGGATTTCTCTATGAATCCGACCTTTGATTTTGCCCGTGATATGTTCTTCATAAGTTTCTATACTCGTGGTATGTCATTCGTGGATATGGCATACCTACGAAAAAAGGATTTGCAGAATGGTGTGCTGTCCTACCGCAGACGCAAGACGGGGCAACAACTCTTAATCAAATGGGAGAAATGTATGCAGGAGATTGTGGATAAGTACGATACATCACAGTCTAACTACTTGTTGCCAATCATCAAGCCATTCAGCGAAATAGACGAACGCAAACAATACATTTATGCGGCACACAACATCAACCGTTGCCTGAAAATCATCGGAAAAGAACTCGGATTATCCGTTTCGCTTACTCTGTATGTTGCCCGTCACGCTTGGGCGAGCATTGCCAAGAGCAAGAATGTACCGCTGTCGGTTATCAGTGAGGGAATGGGGCACGATTCAGAGGCTACCACTCGTATCTATCTTGCATCATTGGACACTGTAGCCATCGACGAGGCAAACAGCATGATACTGAAATCTCTATGAGTGAAGGATTGTTGAGCAAATGGGAAAATCTCTTTGGAAGAGAGAACTTATCTCTTTGGAAGAGAAATGATTACCGATGTAAAATTACACATTTTTCGGCAAATAGCAACAAATTACACTAAAAAATTTATGTCCGATTTTGATTTTGTTTAGTGGTGATGTGGATTGTTGAGCAAACTATATTGGGTCTATTCAAATAACCGGCTCGTAATCAATGAGGATATGTCGCATAAATCACTCTTCCAAAGAGAAGTGACCTGTTATTTTGATTTATGCGCATTAAGAAATATTGTATAACACTGATTCTCTTGCTGTTTGGTGTAGGTGTTGCGCATTCGCAAGAGAGACACACGGAAATCTGTGTTGATTTCCGTGTGAACAGTACGGTCATAGATTCCGCATACTCGGACAATGCCGTCCGTATGCAGGAGATAATAGATTTCCTACGAACAATCCGTCAGGACAGTACAATCAACATCATTGAAGTATCCTTCTGTGGAACAGCCTCTCCCGAAGGCAGTTATCAACTCAACCGCAAGTTGGCACGTGGTCGTCTCGAAGCACTTGAGAAACTCGTCCGCAAAGAGGTGGATATTCCCGACAGTCTCATTACCCGTAATGACAGCTATATACCTTGGGACTATCTCAAATCACAGATTGAGGATTCCGGACTTGTCCGCAAGGATGAAGTAATTGCCATCTTGGAGGAAGAAGCCCGACTGGTGGACTATCATCATCCGAATATGCATATCGACAACCGTATCGTAAAGTTGCAAGCATTGGACGGAGGCAAGGTATGGCAGCAGATGAACAAACTCTTCTTCGAGCAGATGCGAAATGCCTGTGCGGTATTCGTAACCTACAAGAAAGAGTTGCCACCCGTGCAAGAGCCTGTAATCGTGCCTGATACCGTTGTGGTTGAACCTCCCGTTGAAGTTGTAGAGATTGTTCCCGATTCAACAGCAATTATAGAAACGCTTATCCCCGAAGTAGAGGAATGGAGTCGCAAACTACATTTGAAGACTAATGCCATAGGCTTAGGGATGGCTATTGCCAATGTAGCCGCAGAAATAGACTTGGCGAAGCATTGGTCATTTACTCTTCCTGTCTATTATTCGGCTTGGGACTATTTCAAATCGACTATCAAGTTCCGCACCTTTGCCGTTCAGCCTGAGTTTCGCTATTGGTTATCGGAAGAGAATGACGGATTCTTCGGTGGAGCACACTTCGGATTGGCATACTACAATTTTGCTTTTGATAGTGATTACCGCTACCAAGACCATAACAGGGAAACGCCTGCCATCGGTGGAGGTCTGAGCATCGGTTATCGTATGCCCATCAGCAAGAACAACCGTTGGAGAGTGGAGTTCTCTCTCGGAGCAGGTGTCTATTCCCGTCACTACGACAAGTTCCACAATACTCCACGTACGAAAGACGGTCTGATGATAGAGAGCATCAAGAAGACCTATTGGGGCATTGACCAAGCAGCGGTATCATTCTCCTATTCGTTTGACTTAAAAAAGAAAGGAGGCAAGCGATGAGAAAGATTCTATACCTTATTATATGCCTGCCTCTGTTGCTTCTGTCGGCTTGTGATGTTCACGAGTGGCCAGAAACGCCAGAATTTGTAAAACTGCATCTTCGTTTGAACTATGAAACGGATATGACCGAATGGGAACACCTATACGATGGCACTTCGGTCATTGAGCAGGGATTGGGCGAAACCTATGACAATCACCGTGATTATGGCAAGATACGCTACATCGTCCGTGCCTATCCTATATCGGAGAAGCAACGCACGATGCAGGACTATACACAGGAGTACGTTTTTACAAAGGATATAGCTGAGGGTTACGACCACGAAGTGACACTTGATGTTCTCCCCGGCAACTACAATTTTATGGTATGGTCGGATTTGGTGCAGACAAGTGGCGACAGCCATTTCCACAATGCCGATAACTTCGCAGAAATCACCTTGCAAGGCGACCATAAGGGAAACAATGATTACCGTGATGCTTTCAGAGGTACGAACAACATAACTCTTGTAGCGGACATTATGGAACGCTTGCCCGATACGCTTGATGTGGTGATGCAACGTCCTCTTGCCAAGTTTGAGTTCGTCACCAACGATGTGGTGGAGTTCATAGACAAGGAATCTACCCGTATTGCATCAAAAGCCAACGGAAACAAGGCTGCATCAACCGATGACACCCCGACAAGAGCCGTAAACATTGAGGACTATAAGGTGGTGTTCTACTATGTGGGATTTATGCCCCACGCTTATAGTATGCATACCGACAAGCCTGTGGATTCCTCTACGGGAGTGATGTTTGAATCTACTTTGAAGAAGCTCTCCGAATCGGAGGCCTCAATGGGCTTTGACTATGTATTTGTGAACGGCAAGAAGTCGGCTGTAACGGTGCAGATAGGTATCTACGACAATGAGGGTACACAACTTTCATTGACCGAGCCGATAGAGGTACCGCTCAAACGTAGCCACCATACCATAATGACGGGTATGTTCCTGATGTCGGAGGCATCGGGAGGTGTTACCATCAATCCCGACTTTGACGGAGACCATAACCTTATTTTCCCCTAACAGATAGACATAATGAAGAATCTACTACATAACATACAGATATTGGCGATGCTTGCATTGACTATGGCTGGCATACAATCCTGTTCGGATGAATTGCACGATGTAGGCGATGTTCAGGTGAGTTTCACTGCCACGCTCCCAACGGACACCCGTACCCGTGCATTCGGCAAAGCGGAACAAGTAAATACCCTTGAAGTCGGCATATTCAAAAAGGGAATTGCCGATGTGCATACCAACAGCGGTGGCAGTTGGAGTTATCACGAAATAGACCGCAAAGAGTTCCCGATAAACGGTACTTCGGTAGATGTGCAGCTTACATTGGCACAGGAGCAGACATACAGTTTTGTCTTTTGGGCGTATGATGGCAATCAGAGCATCTACAACATAGATGATCTGACCGCCATCGAAATGAATACCATGCCTAATACGATAACATTCTCCCAAGTGGAAGCCGCAGACGCTTTCTTCGCCACAATGGAAGATATTACCATTACGGGAGATTGCAGTTACCCCGTTGAACTTGTACGCCCGTTGGCTCAAATCAATGTGGGCACTACAGGAACACCGATGCAAGCCGTATTCAAGGCAAATGATGTCCCCGATACTTTCTATCCGTTCACCAATACCGTAAGCGGAGCAAGCGACTACACTTGGAATTTCAGCGAAACCACAGCCGAGACATTCTCGGCTGACGGTACAGAATATAACTACCTCGCTATGGGCTATGTGTTTGCTCCGACAACAGCCACGAAAATTTCTGCCGAACTTACTCTGAAAGATGGTAATGCAAGCAAGACTGTGGAATTCCCGCAGGTGGAGATTGAGGCAAACCAAAGAAGCAACATAGCAGGGAACTTTACGCTGCTACAAGAGAATTGACATAGAAGTATAACCTGATAACGAGTTAAAGCTATCAGAAAAAGAATCGAGTAAAATCCGCAAAGGTGAGGAACAGTTCCGAGACCTTTACCCTGCATCAGCAGGAAACGACAGATTGATGACAAGCTCCCGTTCTGCCATGTTTAGAACGATACACACAAACGGTTGCGGCATTCAACGGGAATGTGGCAAAAGTTACAGAAACAGAATAGTAAAAATAAGTAAACATTATTGTTAAATTTCAAAAATTAAGAAATGAACAAGAAATTATTCTTAGGTATGTTCGCAGCAGCTGGTATGCTGCTGGCAACATCGTGTTCGAATGACGAACTGGATGTGGTTCAGTCAGGAAACGAGGCTCAGGTGTCTTTCTCTCTGGGTCTTGAAGGTGGTATTGCTACCCGTGCCATCAGTGATGGTGAGAGTGCTGATGTTTTGATGTATGCCGTATTTGATGAAGAAGGCAATCGTATCAACACCATTCAAAAGGTAAGTAGAACAGGGGTAACATTCCCAACTACAGAAAACATCACTTTGGCTAAAGGGCAGACTTACAAGGTGGCTTTCTGGGCACAGGATGAAGATTGCGAGGCTTATACAGTGTCTGATGACATGAAAGTTACAGTAAACTATGCTAATGATAAGAATAAGGGCAATAACGATGAGACTCGTGATGCATTCTTCAAGACTGTTGAGTTTACCGTAACAGGTTCAACCTCTATTGATGTTGAATTGAAGCGACCTTTCGCTCAAATCAATGTTGGTGTGACTAAGGCTGATTGGGATGCGGCTGTTGCTTCAGGCATCACTGTTGCAAAATCTTCTGTAGTAATCAAGAATGCTGCAACTGAACTTAACTTGCTTGACGGAACAGTAAGCGGTGAAACAGAAGTAAGCTACGAACTTGCAAATATTCCTTCTGAACCTGCTATTTTGCAAGTAGATGCTGATGGCAATGGCATAAAGGAAGATTACAATTGGCTTTCTATGAGCTATATCCTTCCTTCTGCAGCACCTACAGGTTATGAGAAGGCGGCTTTGGAGAATGTTGCTTTTGTATTTGCATCTAACGGAGAGCCTATTGAGTTCAATCAGGGTTTGAACAATGTACCTGTACAGCGTAACTGGCGTACAAATATTGTAGGTAAGATTTTGACTGGTGACATCACATTCAATATCGTAATTGACGAGGAATTTGAGGATGACCACAATGTAGAGCTTCCTTACGCTACAATCGGTGATGTAGTTTACAAGTCATTTGCTGAGGCAATGGCAGCAGTTCAGGATGGCGAGACCATTAAGTTGGAGGGTGAAACTACACTCGATGGTGTTGCTGATAGTAATCTTTTCACTATTGAAGGTAAGTCGATTACCATTGACCTTAATGGCTATGGATTTGTTGCAACAGTTCCAGATGTTACAAAGAACTCATCTATTTTCTATGTTGCAAAGAATAGCGGTTTGACTATTGTAGGTGAAGGAAATGTAAAGGTTACAACAAACAAAGCTCCTAATGTGTTGGCAGCATTTATCAACAATGATGGTGGTACAGTAAACTTGAAGGGTGGTAACTGGACTATGACTGCATTGGAGTTACCAAAGGAGGCATTGATTCCTACATTTGTAGATAACAACAGCAATGTAAATTCTGCTACATTGAACATCTACGATGGTACTTACACATTCCATCGTAACCTCTTCCGTAACTTTGCAAATGCCGCAGGACATAACAACTATGCTACTGTTGCTACAATCAATATCTATGGTGGTACATTCAACGGTCGTGAGAGTGATGCCGGTGCAATCTGGAATCAGAAGCCAAGCACAACTACTCCTAATGGTGCTGGTATTATCAATGTAATGGGTGGTACATTCAACAATGTAAATATCACTGATGATTTCAGTGGTGTAGTTTATGTAAACAATCAGGAGGAGTTGAATAATGCGTTAGCAAACGTTAATACACATACTGTTATGCTTGGAGCTGGTAAATATGTACCAAGTCTTTATAACAATGATATTCCTGCAAGAAAATCTTTAACCATTATCGGTTCTGAAGGAACTCAGTTC
>DWXH01000004.1 GCA_019119305.1 Candidatus Alistipes merdigallinarum
TTTCAGAAGAAGGAGATGATATAAAAAAACAAGAAGAATGCAAGAAAAAAATATATGGATTTACAGACACAATTACGCAATGTACAAAAGCAGTTTTGTACATATCAATAGTTGTCAATAATCCAGTTTTATCCACTCAAAAATATGTGAATAAAGTTCTAAACGACCAAATAAAAATTTGATTTTCAATATTTAAAAACTATCATAAACTGTCGACAAGCTGTTAACAAACAAACATAAAAAAAGATAGAAAAAGTTACGAACACTATGAACAGCTATTGTTTTGTTTTTTAGATTGAATTTCAAATTTGAAAATAAAAATAAACAAAAACATGAACGATAAAAACAACGGCAACCCGATTGAGAGTTCTGTTTCGGTAGCCGAAAAGATGGAGCGGATCTGTGCGTTGAAACGGCAAAAAAATGCCATCATATTGGCCCATTATTATACTTTGCCTGAAATTCAACAGATTGCCGATTTTACCGGAGACAGTTTGGCGCTTTCGGCTCAGGCTGCAAAGACGGACGCAGCGATTCTGCTTTTTGCCGGGGTGCATTTTATGGCCGAGACCGCAAAAATTCTTGCTCCAGAGAAAAAAGTGTTATTGCCCGAACCTCAGGCAGGCTGTTCGTTGGCCGATTCCTGTACGGCAGATCGTTTCGCCGATTTTTTAAAGGATTACCCCGATTATACGGTGGTTTCTTATGTTAATACATCGGTCGGAGTAAAGGCGTTGACCGACATCTGTTGTACGTCAGGAAATGCCGTCGAGGTGGTACGGTCGCTTCCTGAAAACGAAAAGATCGTCTTTGCTCCGGATCGTAATCTGGGTCGGTATATCCAGAAAATTACCGGACGGAAAAAAATGGTGATTTGGGACGGAGCCTGTGATGTGCATGAGAGGTTTACGGCAGAGAAGATTCTTGAGATGAAACAGCGTTATCCTCAGGCTAAAGTCTTGGCCCATCCCGAGTGCAAGGAGGAAGTTTTGGCTGTGGCCGATGTGGTGGGCAGTACGGCAGTTCTGTTAAAATTTGCCTCGAGCGATTCGTGCGATACTTTTTTGGTAGTGACGGAGTCTGGAATTTTGTTCCAAATGCAGCAGGAAAATCCGAACAAGCGGTTTATTCCGGTACCGCCTGTTGGGGTCGAATCGGGTTGTAACGAGTGTGAGTATATGAAGATGGTGACTCTGGAAAAAATTTACCGGACGTTGTTGGATGAGTCGCCAGAAGTAATACTGGACGAGGAGGTTCGACGTAGAGCGGAACGTTCGATTCAACGTATGTTGGAGATCAAGAGAAGTTAGAAGGGGGAAAAAGAAGTACTGGAGGATTAGCAAGATCTGGCGTTTTAATTTTAAACGATGGGAATCCGATGGGAGAGTCGGTTCTTTTCAGTTGGTTTATATCTTTTTTTTACTTTCTATCTTTATAAATTTATGAAACAAAAAAGAAAAGAAAAAAATGACTGATAAGAGCTATTAAAAATGTATTGTATGAAAAAGTTCTGGAGTAGGGTAGTTCTGCTATCCATTTTAAGTCTGTCGGTAGCAGTGGTGCGGGCCGACGAGGGGATGTGGTTGTTGCCCTATCTGCAACAGCTGAATATCAAGGATATGAAGGCCAAAGGGCTGAAACTTTCGGCGCAGGATATCTATCGGGCCAACGGTACTGCCCTGAAGGATGCCATTGTGATTTTCGGCGGCGGTTGTACGGCGAGTGTGGTTTCCGAACGCGGATTGGTGTTGACGAACCATCATTGCGGATACGGGGCGATTCAGCAGCACAGCAGCGTCGAGCATGACTATCTGCAGAATGGCTTTTGGGCGATGTCTGACAAGGAGGAGATTCCTACACCGGGGTTGACCGTGACCTTTATCCGGCGGATCGAAGATGTGTCGGATCGGATCCTTTCCCAGTTGAACGATACGATGAGTGAGACGCGCAGAGCGGAGTGTGTGCTTGCGGCCGTTCAGCAGATCAAGAGTGAGACGAAACTTGACCGGAAGAGTCAGGAGGTGGAGATCAAGGATTTTTTCGGAGGGAATCAGTACCTGCTCTTTGTCAAGGAGGTATATAGGGATGTGCGCTTGGTGGGTGCGCCGCCCAGTTCGATCGGCAAGTTCGGAGGGGATACCGATAACTGGATGTGGCCCCGTCATACGGGCGATTTTTCCGTATTCCGTATCTATACGGCTCCGGACGGTTCTCCGGCTGAATATGCCCCGGGGAATGTGCCTTACGAGGCTCCGGTTCATCTCTCCGTTTCGTTGAAGGGGTATAAACCCGGTGATTTTTCGATGATTATAGGATTTCCCGGGTCGACCGAACGTTATAAAACCTCTTGCGAGATCGATTTCACGTTGGAGGTGGATAACCCCAACCGGATTTTCATTCGTGGCGAGCGGCAAGAGTTGATGATGGAGGATATGATGGCCGACGAGCAGATAAAGATCCAATATGCGACAAAATACAGCGGATCGTCCAACTATTGGAAAAATTCGATAGGGGAGAGTCAGGGGTTGAAACGTTTGAAGATAAAGGACCGTATGTCGGACGAGGAGGCCCGTTTTACCGAATGGGTCGAGTCCGACCCGGCACGCAAGGCCAAATACGGCCAGGCACTCGATTTGATTTGTAGATCCATTGAGGGCATGACACCGCTGCGGGACCGTCAGCAATACCTCGCTGAGGCTTTGATTAATGGAGTGGAGATCAAGAATGCCGCATCCATCGTACGTTCCATTTTCAAGGAGGATCGGACGATCGATACGGTACGTTGGGAAGAGGCTCGGAAAAATCTCAAGGAGTTTTATAAGAATTACAGCGAAAAGACCGATCGGAAGATCGCCAAACGGATGTTCGAAATTGTACGGGACGGTTTTCCGGGTGAAGATTTGACGCCGAGTTTCGGAGTGATCCGCGACTATTATGGCGACAGGGTCTCCGATTATGTCGATGATATGTACGATCGTTCGCTGTTCTCCTCCGAACAGCGGGCGGAGCAGTTTTTGGAGCATCCCGATGTCAACGTTTTAATGAATGACCCTGCTTATAAATTTTGGTTTGGTCTTGTCAACTCCTACAATCGTCTGATCGATTCGATCGGTACCTATCGGGACGATTTGATTCGTGGACACCGCCTCTACGTAGCCGGTTTGATGGAGATGGACCCTCAGAAAAAATTCTATCCCGATGCGAACTTCACGATGCGGTTGACCTACGGTCAGATTTTGCCCTACTATCCGCAGGATGCGGTTTTTTATGACTACTATACCACACTGGAAGGGGTAATGCAGAAAGAAGACCCGGAGAATCCGTATGAGTTTGAAGTCCCTGAGCGATTGAAAGAGCTGTATCAGCAAAAAGATTACGGTCCTTATGCCGAAAAAGGGATCATGCATGTCAATTTCTTGACCAATAACGACATTACGGGAGGAAATTCGGGAAGTCCCGTGATGAATGCCCGGGGTGAGTTGATCGGTTTGGCTTTCGATGGCAACTGGGAGGCGATGAGCGGTGATACGGTGTTCGAACCCGAGTTACAGCGAACCATCTGCGTCGACATCCGTTACGTGCTGTTTGTAATCGATAAGTTTGCCGGAGACAGCCGGTTGATCGATGAAATGACGCTGGTGCGATAAGGATTTTTCGCTCGTGTGGTCGAATATGGGAAAATAAGATTAATTTTGCGACAAATCGTTGTTATATGAACCATTTGTGCGAAAATGCGGCCCCTGCAAACGAGGAGAAGTCGCTCAATTTTCTGGAAGAGATTATCGAAGAGAGTATCGCGAAGGGCGAAAAAAATATCCAAACCCGTTTCCCGCCTGAGCCGAACGGATATCTGCATATTGGCCACGCCAAAAGTATCTGCCTGAACTTCGGTCTGGCCAAGAAGTATGGTGGAAAGTGTAATTTGCGGTTCGACGATACGAATCCCGTCAAGGAGGATGTCGAGTATGTCGATTCGATTCAGGAAGACGTACATTGGTTGGGCTTCGACTGGGCCGGTATCCATTATGCTTCCGACTATTTCGACCAGCTCTATGAATGGGCCCTCGTATTGATCCGTAAGGGTTTGGCCTATGTCGACGATCAGTCGCAGGAGGAGATTCGCCAGAACCGGGGAACAGTGACCGTTCCGGGAAAGGAGAGCCCCTGTCGGAACCGTTCGGTCGAGGAGAATATCGATCTGTTCCAAAGGATGAAAGAGGGTGAATTTGCCGATGGAGAAAAAGTGCTTCGGGCCAAAATCGATATGGCACATCCCAATATGTTGCTGCGCGACCCGATTCTTTACCGGATCGTACATGCCGAACACCACCGTACGGGAAACAAATGGTGTATCTATCCGATGTATGATTATGCACATGGACAGAGCGACTCGATCGAACACGTGACCCATTCGATCTGTACCTTGGAGTTCGATGTGCACCGTCCGCTGTACGACTGGTTTATCGAAAAGTTGGAGATCTATCCGAGTCATCAATATGAGTTTGCCCGTCTGAATTTGACCTATACGCTGATGAGCAAACGGAAACTTTTGCAGTTGGTGCAGCAGAAGAGTGTCATGGGGTGGGATGATCCGCGTATGCCGACCATTTGTGCGCTGCGTCGCCGGGGGTATACGCCCGAAAGCGTGCGGATGTTTGCCGACAAGGTGGGAGTGGCCAAGCGCGATAATGTGATCGATTACGGTTTGCTCGAATTTTGTGTTCGTGAGGACCTCAACAAGAGGGCTCAGCGCCGGATGGCCGTATTGGATCCGATTCGTGTCGTAATTACGAACTATCCGGAGGGTAAAAAGGAGATGATCTCCTGCGTCAACAATCCGGAGGATGAGTCGGCCGGACGTCGTGAAGTTCCATTCGGAAGAGAGATCTTTATCGAACGCGATGACTTTATGGAAGAGCCGCCGAAAAAATATTTCCGTCTCTCTCCGGGCAAGGAGGTGCGGTTACGTTATGCCTACCTGATCCGTTGCGATGAGGTGATCAAGGATGAGTCGGGTAGAGTAGTGGAGCTGCATTGTACCTATGATCCGCTCTCGGGTGGAGGCAGCTCGTCGGATGGCCGTAAGGTCAAGGGAGTAATTCATTGGGTATCTGCTGCCGATGCCGTGGAGGCCGAAGTGCGGCTTTTTGACCGATTGTTTGTAAAAGAGGATATGAACAACCTCGAAGAGGGCAAGACCTTTGAAGACTACCTCAATCCCGATTCGTTGCGGGTGGTTACCGGCTATCTTGAACCGGCCTTGGGCGATGCGAAAGTAGGGGAGGTCTTCCAATTTGAACGGTTGGGTTATTTCTGCGTCGATCGCGACTCTACAACAGATAAGCAGGTGTTCAACCGGACGGTAACGCTTAAGGACAGTTGGGCCAAAATGGCGATGAAATAGTTTTTCGGATCAGCAGGAAAAATAGATAGGGATGAAATACAGATTCGGTTTTATACTCTTCTTTTTTTGTTTTTTTGCGCTTTTCTGTTCGGCACAATCCGACAGTTGCAAGATCATTATTACCACGCCCGGTTATACGAATATTTATCGGTACACGTTGGACGAATTCAGTGCACAGATGGCCTCTGATTTCAAAAAAGAGGGGGTTACGGTTTCTTTGCAGCCTGAAGGTGACAGCTGTTCGTTACTGACGCTCAATATTAGCCGGAGGGAGTACATGTTCCGTATAACCCGGACCGCACCGGTTGCACGGTTGATTTACGATCGGAATAAACGGCAATTTAAGGGCGCAGGCTTTAATTATATCGAACGAAAAGAGTATAAGTACCAGGCTCCCAGTTTTGAGGGCTTATCGCTGGCAAAATTTGCGACGGAGTGGCAACCTCAGATTGAGAAATTGATTCAGGATAGGACGTTGTTGTCTCAAGATCGTCCCAATGTTTTTATCATCGAAGCTGATATCGATGAGGAGGGGCGTGTACGGAAGATCGTCGAATTGAGCGGTGCCCTGAAACAATACGCCCAAGTGTTCATAGACAAAATTTATGACATCTCGTTGAAAGGGTGGCAACCGGCTACGCGTAACGGGGTGCCTTACCGTACGTTGGCTCAAATCTATTTCGAACTGCCTCCCCGTTAGTTTTCAAGTCAAATTATTATTGATTAATCATACATTAAAAGACCGGTTTCATTTTACTGAAACCGGTCTTTTCTTTTGGGTGGTGTGGTGAATCAATTCTTATTTTTATAAAAAATAAAATTAGTTTTTTTTAAAACTCAAGTGTAATCCGGGCCTCTCCGGTAAAGGGAGACAGGGTTACGGTTTCTGTTTTCGGATCGTAATCGCCGCCTGTTACTTTCAAGGGTTGTTTCTCTTCGGGGTGGGGAAGCCGGATCTTTACGCAGGCCGGTTTGCGCGCGTTATCGTTGCATTTTACGACCGCATTGATACGTCCTTCCCGAACATGGGACGCGACCTTTACGTCGAGCGTACCGAAATAGCTTTGTACACCCGTCAACTCGATCTCCTGCCCCTCTTCCATCCATCGGCGCGGGATGACCCGCAGCAGATGAAGCGTATCTTCTTCCTCCATGTAGAGCATCCAACGGGTTTCCATCAGGAAATTGGCCTCTTCGTGCGTTTTGTGCGGACTCAGTTTATACAGATGTTCCCAAAACGAATAGGTCCCTTTATCCGCATAGGGTGCCATCGTGTAGTAGTAAGTGCTTAAAAAGGGCTTTACCATTCCTTTTCGTGCCTGAAGCCAGTTGTGGCGGCAGTAATAGGGTTGGCTGAAGGCCGAGTTTTCCTGGAACATCAGCTCGCTGTAATAGTTGAGCAGCGTTTCGGCTAACGGTTCATCCGGATTGACGACCTCGCAGAACACCAAATACATTGGGCCCAGCATACAGTCCGGTGCGGTAAAGGTTCCGTGCGAACGGAATGTTTCGTGTTTCTGATAGAGCAAACGGGGTCCCGGAGCTTCGGTCCAGGGCGGAAGCGTCGGGGACCATGTGCCGTCACCCAAGGGTACGACGGGAGATTTCGCCAAAGTGCTGTCTATCGATTCCCGGATATCCTTCTTCCAATCCTCTGCTTCGGCATGCAGGTTGCGGGCCGTCTCTTCGGAACCGATAGCCGCAAATACTTCGGCCATCCGTTTCACTCCTAAATAGCCGTATCCGTTGAGCATGAATTGGTGGAAATGGTCCTCCGGATCGGCAACTTTCCCGTCAATCATCCCGTAACCTTTCCCGCGTAGGCTATCTTTTTTGCTGCGTTCGCGCCATTGGTGCAGGTAGTCGCAGGCTTTCTGCAGCGAGGGGGTGATCTGTTCGATCCACTCCCGATCCCGGGTGTAACGGTAGTACTCGCCGATCGACCACAATACAGCCCCCGTTTCGACCATATATCCGTTATAGTTTTCGATCCGGCCGTCCTCCTGTTGCGTCTCGATAAAGTAGTTCAGGGCCCGTCGGGCGATGTCGTTCCATCCCATAGAGAGGTAAAATTGGATGATCGGTGCACTTTCGGTACCGATCGGTGTGTAAACGCCCACATTGGCGGCCAGAGTCCCGTCGGGCTCCTTTCCATAGGTGACCATGTCCAGATGCAGCAGTCCCGCACGGATCATTTCGTCGATCCTCTGTTCGGGAACGGTGATACGGGCGGCTTTGTCCAGTTTGTTTTGCCAATAGGTTTTGCAGGCTTCGTAACGGGTTTTTTCAGACTGTTGCGCAAGCTGTTCGGCACGCTCCATCGATATGGGTTCGTGGGGAAGGCAAAACGATACGTTGATCTTTTCCCCCGGTTGCAGCAGAATGGCGATCTCTTCATTTTCGATCGGTTTCCCTGCTATTTTTGAGATACAGAAGATTCTATCTTTTGCTAGGGATGAAAAACCTTGTTCCGGATCGTATCGGTATTCCGCACCCATATAAAGGTTGTTGATCGGTAAGGCAGGTCGGGGTGTTTTGATCCATGCATATCGGGGAACCGATCCTTTGTTTTCGATCGTAGTCAGGATGTAGAGTACGGTCTCTTCGGCCGAAGGCGGGGTGGAGGCAACGATTTCAGCCAGTTGTTGTTTTTGGGTCTCGGTAAAGATGCGCCCTCCCGACCGGCTGTCTGAAATCATATAGTGAGTCCCCTCGACATTTTCCGGGGTCAGTGCCGATTTTTCGAGCGAAACGAACGAGACGCTGTTATAGTATACATCGTCGTCGATCAGATGCGAGTGATAGATCGGCAGCACGCCCTCCTCTAAATTTCTCTTGATGTTGTCCATTACACCCACACCGCGGCCCAATGCATATCGGTAATAGACCGGGGCAGAGTTGGTTTCGGGCAAAACAACGGGGGATGAGGAAAAGATCGGACGTATCGTCTTGTCTTCGAGTGTGCCGTCCGGAAGCTCTTCGGTGATTTCGAACATGCGGATGTCGCGGCTGAGCCCGAGCCAGATCGGTACGTTGGAGTTTCGGGTACGCTCGGCAGCTATCTCAAAAGAGACCTCCGGTTCGGTTTCGATCCGCTGGATTTTTGTCCGGTTTTTTCGTGCGAGCACATCGCGTTCAATCTCAATGTATGATCGTGTGTCCTCTTTTGTAGTGACAACGACTTTGTAATCCGGAATATATATCGGCGTATTTGCGTTGACATCGCGTAAAAAGAAGGAAAACGAACCCTGTGGCGCATCTACATGGATGAGGGTTGCATCCGGTCCGTATGCGACGTTGGCACTGTCGAGTAGACATTCGAGCCGCCCCCCGGTTGTGTCTCTGAATTTGAAGCTCGTCCCGTTCGTCCGGATGTTTTTTCTTCCGTCGAGCTGCCCGATTGTTCCGTATTCGGCCGACAGACTTCCGGAACCTCCTCCCGAAGCCCATTCGATGGCGAACGAGTATGTTGTTTTTTCATCTGTTTGGGCATGAATATTTCCGAAAGAGAACATAATCATGCACGTCATCCACGCGGCGGATATCTTTAAATTCATAGTATTATTGGGTTTTAGGTTGTAATTTTACTATTTTCAGCATCTTATACAAAGATATATTTTCTCGGTTTAATTCAAAAGGTCTTTTTTTGTGTTTTGATCATATTCAATTCTGTTTACCGGATTTCCAACTTGCCTAAACGTGTGGATATGTAAAGACAACTCCATAAATCATGTGCAATAATTATACGTTTATTTGGCAATAATTTGACGTGTTTAATTGTCAAATCTGTTGTATATTTGTGAAAATGAAACCTAATTACTCAATAAAAGCCTGAAATATGACAAACTTGAATGAACTTTACGAAGCGATTCTGAAGGGGAAGCTCGAACAGGCGCAGGCTGTGACCCAACAGGCAATAGCCGAGGGTGTCGATCCCCAATCCATCATCAACGACTATATGGTGAAGGGCATGGAGGAGATCGGGGCTCGTTTTGAAGCAGGAAAGGCTTTTGTTCCCAACCTGCTGATGAGTGCCCGGGCCATGAAAGGGTGTCTTGAATTGCTTAAACCCCTGCTCAAAGGAGACGGCGGTTCTTCGGCGGGCCGGGTGGTTATCGGAACGGTCAAAGGCGATCTGCATGACATTGGGAAGAACCTTGTAGCTTCGATGCTCGAGGGTTGCGGTTTTGAGGTGATCAATCTGGGCGTTGATGTGTCGAGCGAAAAATTTATCGATGCGGCGAAAACCAACCATGCCGATATCATTTGTATGTCGGCTCTTTTGACGACCACGATGAACTACATGAAAGAGGTGATTGCCGCCATCGAAGCGTCGGATCTCAAAAATAAGGTCAAAGTAATGGTCGGCGGTGCTCCGTTGAACAATGATTTTGCCATCGCTATCGGTGCGGATGGATACAGCGCTAATGCGAACGATGCCGTTGCCTTGGCACGCCGTCTGGTAAATGCCTGATAAAATGTTTGTTCGGTCCATTTCGCTCGACGAGTTAGCCATCGACTGGGATAACATCTGGCAGGATAGCGGCTTTGGAGGTTACGTTCCCGACGGTCAGACAGAGCGGTTGTTTCACGAGGTTGTCGATGAGGTCGTGCAGACGGCTCGTCCTATGTATGGATATATATTCTATCCGAACGAGGGAAGTGATCGGACGACATTGCGTTTGGGCGGGACGAGTTTTCATACCGGAGGAATCATTGCCCGATACCTTTTCGAGGCCGAAGAGTTTGCGGTTTTTGTTGCGACAGCGGGTCGGGAATTCGAGTCGTTGCAACATCGGCTGCATGAGGGAGGAGACATTGTCAAACAGTTTATGGCGGATATAATCGGCTCCGAAATAGCTGAAGCCACGGGTCGTCTGCTTTCTCGTGAGTTGGAGTCGTCGCAGGCTGTCCGGGCATACGGAACCAGCAACCGGTACAGTCCGGGATATTGCGGATGGCCGGTTGCCGAACAGCAGGCCCTCTTTTCGCTCTTGCCGCCCGCTCCGTGTGGCATTACATTGACCGATTCGAGTTTGATGTTGCCGATCAAGTCGATCAGCGGGGTGATTGCCGTTGGACCGCGAATCGAGAAAATGCCGTACGGTTGTGCGATTTGCGGCAGAAAAGATTGTTATAAAAACCGATTACGTAAAAAAGAAAATGATGAATACTGCTGATTGGATCGATTCGATTCTCAAATCGAATCGTGTGGCCGCGATTCCGATTATGACGCATCCCGGTATCGAAATCTTGGGATATCGGGTATTGGATGCCGTAACCGATGGACAAATCCATTTCGAAGCGATTCAGGCTCTTAACGAGCGTTTCCCCCAAGCAGCTGCATGTACGGTAATCATGGACCTCTCCGTCGAGGCCGAAGCCTTCGGGGCGAAACTGCATTTCGCGGAGAACGAAGTTCCGAGTGTGGAGGGGCGTCTGGTGTCGTCGTATGAGGAGGTTTGTGCATTGCCTGTTCCGTCGCTCGATGCGGCACGTCTTCCCGAATACCTGAAAGCGAACTGTTTGGCGGCAGCGCATATAAATAAGCCGGTGTTTGCGGGATGTATCGGCCCCTATTCGTTGGCCGGCCGCCTTTTCGATATGACCGAGATTATGATGGCCATTTTTACGGAACCCGATACGGTCGAGGCACTGTTGGAGAAGTGTACCGCATTTCTTACAGCCTATTGCCGGGCGTTGAAAGCGTGCGGTGTTGCCGGTGTGATCATCGCAGAGCCGGCAGCCGGATTGTTGCCGAATGAGGATTGCCTGCGTTTCTCTTCCGTATATATCCAAAAGATCGTGGAGGCTGTACAAGATGATACGTTTGCCGTGGTCCTGCATAATTGCGGCAATTCGGGGCATTGTACGGAAGCCATGGTGGCAACCGGGGCGAAAGGTTATCATTTCGGAAATAAGATCGATATGATGGATGCGTTACGCGAATGTCCGAACGATACGTTGGTTATGGGAAACCTGGATCCGGTCGAGCTGTTTAAAAATGCTGCACCTGATGTTGTGGGAAATGCAACCCGTGCCTTATTGGAGCGGACTTCGGAATTTCCCAATTTCGTTATATCTACGGGATGCGATACGCCTCCGGAGATTCCGATGGCCAATATCGAGGCGTTTTACCGTGCGGTGGACAAGTTTAATGCTTCACGTTAATGGAGGGGTACTGACCGTGTTTTTTGCTTTTATAAGAAGTATTTTCTTTAAAGGCGGAAGTCCTGTTTGCGGAATTCCGAAGCGGAAATGCCTACGATTCGTTTGAATGTGCGTGAAAAGTGGTCGGCGCTGCTGAATCCGAGTTTGGCCGCAATTTGGGTGATTGTCATCGAGGTTTTGAGCAGGTAGACAGTTGCTTTGTTGATCTTCAGATGGATGAAATAATCAATCGGAGCCATCGATGTCTGACGGATAAATTGGCGATAAAGGTACGAAGGGTTATATCCTGCGAATTGGGCAATTTCGCGAACGGTTAATTTTCGGTCGATATTTTCGTTCATGTAGTGTGTGACCCGGTTGACGGTACCCTCGATGTGGCGGGGTTGTTCGTTTACCGTGCCGAATAATTTCAAAAATTGGAACGATGCGATAAAATGGGCGAATGCAAGATTAGCATAGTTCAGTCGGTCCAATGACAGGCCCCCGCATAGGACGGCATATAGATTTTCGAACAGTTCGATCCGTTGTTCTATGCGTATGTGGATGGATGGCAGGACAGTTATGGGTTTATCCATGTTTCGGGCGAAAATTTTCCCCTTCTCGCCGTTGAATTTTATCCAATAGATGCTCCATGGGTCATCATTGTCCGCACCGTAAGCGAGCGGGGTATGTTTGGGTAAAACGATGTACTGATTTGCTTTTATGGGAATGGTTTGTTGTCGGATGCGGATGATTCCGCTCCCCCAGACACAATAGATAAAGAGATAGGCATCATCTCCATTTGGGCGTTCGACCCAGTGGTGGCGTGCATGCGCCATATATCCTAACGAGCGGATATACAGATCGCCGGTCAAAGGATCGTCTTGGATCAGATCGAGAAATTGTTGCGGGATGACGATCCGACGCTCTCCCGGAAAACCAGTTTCGATGCCCATGGGATAGAATAGTTTTTAGGGAATGGAAAATTATAATAATTTAAATATTAGTCTATTAAATAGCGATAGGCGGATGTTACATTTACCGATAATCAGCGGAAAGTTATAAAAAATATGGATCGATCCCAAAGATACGGAGACACTGTTTTGCGGGATTTCGAGGTTTATATACTGTTATATTGATCTGTGTAAGGTTTGCGAGTAGGGTGTTTATTTCTTGATTATGTGTTTATTTATGAGCCAAAATATTTCAACCGTATTCAAGATTCGCTATATTTGAAGAACATGTGATGAAGCTTGGCGGCTGAATCTGAAAACTATCTTTTCATTTGTTGCTGCTCTTTTTTTTCATCATATTTAATTGTTTTTCGGGGATTGAGTTTCCAATGAGTCATGACGCAACGTAGTTTTACATACCTTGTCAGCGGTGACAACGATAGATTATGGGGCATAACGGTCGATAATGTCGGTGAATATTGCGTGCCGCCAGAGTATGATTGTTATCCGCCTTTAGTGGGGCATCCGGAGGATTACTATTTCGATGTCGAGAAGGGCCGTGTCATGGATAATTATCAGCTGATCTATATTACGCAAGGGCGGGGCTGGTATTATGAATCTCCCGACAGGCGTATTCTTTTGAGTCGGGGTTCGATGCTTATTATTCCTCCATATACCTGGCACAGCTACTATCCCGATAAAAAAACCGGTTGGCAGGAGTATTGGATCGGTATTCGCGGACCTCATATCGATAACCGTTATGAAAATGGTTTTTTCTGTCGTGACAAAATCGTGCATGAGATCGGGTTACAGGAGCAGGTTATCGGTTATTATAAAGAGGCGATCGACATCGCGTTGAGCGAGAAATCGGGCTATCAGCAGGTGTTGGCCGCGATAGCTAACTCCATACTTGCTTATACGTTGTATTACGACAGCAATGCTTTGCACGCGCGAACGATTACCGATGATAAGATGGATCGGGCCCGGAGCATTATGCGTGAGAAGTTTCTTTCGGATATTACGCCCGAACAGGTTGCGGAAGCAATCAATATGAGTTATTCTTGGTTTCGTAAGACTTTTAAGAAGTATACCAATATGTCTCCGGCACACTATATTACATCGCTTAAACTACAGAAAGCGAAGGCACTTTTGTTTAATTCGACAATGAGCGTCAAGGAGATCGCTTTTTATCTCAATTATGAGGATGCTGCCTATTTTTCGTCGATATTCAAGAAGTATATCGGATTGTCTCCGTCTGAGTACAGGTCGAACTGTACGGAATGTTCCCTTAAGGCAGATGGTTAGTTGACAGCGTGTTTTGTGTTATGGGAAAAGACAAATATCAATAGTCAAAAGCCAAAAAACCGTTGTGTAAAATCGGGATAAAATTTAACTTTACAACAACGATATCAGGAACTTACTTAATCTATTAAACCTAATTGTATATGAACAGCAGAGAACGGGTGTTAAAAGCACTCAAAATAGTTCCAGGTACCCCAGACCGGGTGCCTGTTCAGTTCGATTTGTGTAAGCAGCATCTCGAATATTTCGGCAAAAAGTTGGGTATACCGGTGAATATAACCGATAATCTGTATGAAGATGTGACTTGGCGGATTAGTGGTAATGAGATTCGGGTGGCTATGGGTAGCGATGTCATAGTGGTCGGCGCCTCAGTGGCCGATGATTTCAAGCGTGAAGAGCGGGAGGATGGAACTTGGCTGAACGAGTATGGGATGGTGATGCGTCAGGGACCGATCTATGTCGATGTGGTCGGTTATCCATTGGCTGAAGCCCAGACACAAGCCGATGTCGATGCCTATCAGTTCCCTGATCCGACCGCTCCGGGCCGTTATCGTGAAGTCGAACGTCTTGTGGCTGAATACAAGGATCGATATTTTATCATCGGAGATATCGAGGTTACTATTTTTTCGTTGGCCCAGCAGTTGGTGGGGCTCGAAAAACTGTTGATCGATATGATGCTCGAGGCTGAGTATGTTCAACCGCTGTTTCGAAAATGTGCTGAATTTCAGACAAAAGTGGCTGCCGAATTGATTAAACGAGGTGTGGATGCCATTTGGTATGGTGATGATTTTGGTACACAGAACAGCCTGTTGATGCCTCCCGATATTTTCACCGAACAGGTTAAGCCCTGGTATAAGAATATGAATCAGGAGCTTAAGAAATTGAATCCTGATATTGTATTGATCTTGCATAGCGACGGCGCCGTGGCCCCACTACTGCCCGATATTAAAGATATGGGATTCGAAGTCTTTAACCCAGTCCAACCTGACGTACCCGGACATTCCGCTAAAGAGATTAAAGAGGGTTTTGGAGATATGTTTGCCTTTTGGGGAGCGATCGATCAGCAAAAGTTATTGCCTTTTGGAACAGATGAAGAGTTGGAGGCAGACATAATCGACAAGATGCGAGTCCTCGGAGCTGGCGGTGGTTATATGATTGCTCCCGCTCATATTATCCAAAGTGATGTCACTCCCGAAAGAGTCGAGAAATTTATAGAGCTCTGTAAAAAACACGGTAATATTTATTAGTGTTAGTTTATTATATAAAAAAAATCCTGCGGCTGGCAGAAAAAACCGGTCGCAGGATTTTTATTTACTTTACAAATCGTTATTAATATCTGATTAATATATTGTTAATCAATTTATTATATATGTTTATCTAAATCGATTTGGTAATTTTCATTGCGCAAAAATGCGGTCCGCACATGGCGCAGTGGTCAGCGCCTTCACGAATCATTTCAAAATGCATTTTTCTTGCACGTTCCGGATCCAATGAAAGGTTGAATTGATCGTTCCAGCGCATATCGTATCGGGCCTTGCTCATTTGCAGGTCTCGTTCTGCAGCTCCCGGATGTCCTTTGGCAATATCCGCTGCGTGTGCGGCTAATTTGTAGGTGACAACTCCTTCGCGTACGTCGTCTTTATTCGGAAGGGCAAGATGCTCTTTTGTGGTTACATAACAGAGCATGGAGGTTCCCATCCAACCGATCATTGCCGCTCCGATAGCCGATGTGATGTGGTCGTATCCTGCTCCAATATCGCTCACCAACGGACCTAATGTATAGAATGGAGCTCCATGGCAGTATTCAATCTGTTTCTCCATATTTTCGCGAATCAGGTTCATGGGTACGTGACCGGGGCCTTCGATGATTACCTGTACGTCGTGTTTCCATGCAATTTGTGCCAATTCGCCGAGAACTTTCAATTCGCCGAGCTGAGCTTCATCATTGGCGTCTGCGATGCTGCCGGGGCGCAGACCATCTCCGAGGGAGAAGGCAATATCGTACTTTTTGAGCAGCTCGCATATCTCTTCGAAATGCGTATAAAGGAAATTTTCCTGTTGGTTGTGGCTCATCCATTTCGCAAGGATCGACCCTCCGCGTGAAACGATGCCGGTAACGCGTTTCAGTGCACAGGGCAGGAAACGTTGCAGGATGCCGGCATGGATCGTGAAGTAATCTACACCTTGCTCGCATTGTTCAACGAGAGTTTCATAATAAACTTCCCATGTCAGATCTTCAATCCTCCCGTTGACCTTTTCCAATGCCTGATACATCGGAACGGTTCCGACCGGTACGGGGGTATTTCGGAGAATGGCTTCCCGAGTTTGATGGATATCTTTTCCCGTGGAAAGGTCCATAACGGTGTCTGCCCCCCATTTAATGGCCCAAAGCGCCTTTTCTACCTCTTCATCAATCGATGATCCCAATGCTGAATTGCCGATATTGGCGTTGATTTTAACCAAGAATTTGTTGCCGATGATCATTGGTTCGGCTTCCGGGTGTTTGTAGTTTGATGGGAGAATTGCCCTTCCTGAGGCGATCTCTTCCCGCACCATCTCCGGTGTTATTGCATTAGGGTGTGAGCTGTTTTGGTTTTCGCGGATAGCTACATACTCCATTTCCGGTGTGACGATTCCGTTTTTTGCGTACCAAAGTTGTGTGTGAAAATCTTGTTCCTCAATGCGTTTTTTTGTCCAGTTTTCGCGAACTTTAGGCAGGCCTTTTTTTGTATTGATTTTATGGTCAGGGTCGGTGTATGCGCCGGTTGTGTCGTAAACATATACGGATTCGCCGGTTTGTAGTGAGATTTCTCTCATGCCGACCTTAATAGGAAACATTTTTCCTTCGATGTATATTTTTTTGCTGTTGTTTTTCGAAAGATCAAAAATGTTTTTCATATTCCTAGTTTCTCTTTTTTTGTTCCACGTGGAACATTATCGGCCGAAATAGACAAGCAGTACGTTGATGTCTGATGGACTGACTCCGGGTATCCGCGATGCCTGTCCGATGGTCGATGGCCGGATCCGTGTCAACTTCTGCCTCGATTCGATCGATAAGGAATTCAATTCGTTGTAGTTGAAGTCCGGACGTATCCGTATGTTCTCTAACCGCGTCATTTTATCCGCGATGTGTCGTTCCCGCTCAATATAACCGTGGTATTTGATCTGTATCTCAGCCTCCTCGATCACCTCTTCGGTGCAATTTCGCTCCGTAATAAATGTTTTTAACGCAGGAATGTATTCAATCAATCCTTCGATCGTAATCTTATTTCGAAGAATGACATCATATAACTTTTTGCCCTGTGTCAACGGTGTCGAATCGACTGATTTTAGGTATTCTTTGACCTCTTGGGGTGAGACGCTGTATTGACGGACAAAAGCGATCAGTGACTCAACAAGCTCTTTTTTCTTCATGGCTTGCGTGTATCTTTTCTCATCGGCCAAACCAATTTTGTATCCAATGGGGGTCAGACGCAGGTCGGCATTGTCTTGTCTGAGCAGAATGCGATATTCTGCACGACTAGTAAACATCCGGTAGGGTTCATCGACCCCTTTCGTGACTAAATCGTCAATCAATACACCGATGTAGGATTCGTCCCGCCGCAAAACCAGAGGCTCTTCGCCCCGCAATTTCAGAACGGCATTAATTCCGGCCATAAGACCTTGAGCACCAGCCTCTTCGTAACCAGTTGTTCCGTTTACCTGTCCTGCAAAATAGAGCCCTTCGATCCGTTTTGTTTCCAACGTATGATAGAGCTGTGTCGGAGGAAAATAGTCGTATTCGATGGCATATCCCGGACGATAGATCTGTACGTTTTCGAGGCCTTTGATCTTTTGGAGGGCAGCGACCTGTATGGACCACGGCAAAGAAGAGGAGAATCCGTTCAGGTAGTATTCGTTCGAATCAGCCCCTTCGGGTTCCAGGAAGAGTTGGTGGCTCTCTTTGTCGGCGAAAGTCCGCAGTTTATCTTCAATGCTGGGACAATATCGCGGACCGATTCCTTTAATGATCCCGTTGAATAGGGGGGAGTCGGCAAATCCGCTGCGAAGAATGTCATGCACCTCATTCGAGGTATAGACCAGATAACATTTTTTCTGATCTTTAATACACTCTGTATCAGTAGAAAATGAGAATTTACAGGGATGTTCATCTCCCGGTTGCTCGTCAAGGCGAGAGAAATCGATGGTCCGGGCGTCGAGTCGTGCCGGGGTACCGGTCTTCATACGACCCACCTCGAATCCCAATTCGGCCAAACGGGGACTTAAACCGTGTGATGCGGCATCTCCCGCGCGTCCTCCGGGTGCGTGTGTCCTTCCGACGTGCATCAGCCCTTCGAGGAAGGTCCCTGCAGTTAGAATAACAGCCTTGGCTTCGAAAACGACACCCATGCGGGTTGTGACGTTGCGGATCTTCCCCTCATCGACGCCCAGGTCGACGACGGCGTCCTGCCAAAGATAGAGGTTCGGTGTATTTTCGAGCATGTGGCGCCAAACTGCCGAGAATTTTGCCTTGTCGCATTGTGCACGAGGACTCCACATGGCCGGACCTTTCGATCGATTTAGCATCCGGAATTGCAGCGTGGTTCGGTCGGTAACGATTCCCATATATCCGCCCATCGCATCGATTTCGCGTACGATTTGTCCTTTGGCTACACCTCCGACAGCCGGATTGCAGGACATCTGTGCGAATTTGGTCATGTCCATTGTGATCAGCAGGGTCTGGCAACCCATGTTGGCCGCCGCTGCCGCCGCTTCACATCCTGCATGACCTCCTCCGATGACGATGATATCGTATTCGAATCTCATTTTTTATCTGTCTCTTTTATTTTTTTGTTCGATTTTCGGAAGAACTGTTGTATAAAACCGAAAGGTATCGGTTCTCCAACTCTCTCATTTGTTGTTCTGCCTCCGGAGTTTTATCCTCGTATCCGCAAAGATGGAGGATTCCGTGAATGATTACCCGATGAAGTTCGTTTTCGAACGGAACGCCGAACAGTTCGGCATTATCGCGTACGGTATCGATTCCGATCATCAGATCGCCGGAAATCGTTTTTTTGTCCGGGTTGTCGTAATCGAACGTTATGATGTCTGTTAAATAATTGTGATTCAGGTACTTGTTGTTTATTTCGAGCATTCGGGCATCGGAGCAGAAAACGATGGATACGGTCCCGCATTTCCAACCCTCGCTGTGGGTGGTTTCCTGTATCCATTTTGCGGTTTTTATCTTGCCCCGATAGGTGAATGTGCAATCGTCGGTATAGTAGTTGATCGGCATCTTTTTTACTTTTATATTATCATTATCTGTGCAGCCATTTTTCCGGGTTCAGATTGGTCGGATTACCCTCTCCGCTCCATTTCCACACCTCAAAATGGAGTGTGCTGTTGTCTTCGAATTCCGAGGCGGCCAGTTGGCCGATCGGCTGATTGAGAGCAACCTTGTCGCCCCGTTTTACACTGACTGACGAGAGGTTGGCATATACCGTAAAATAGTTGCCGTGGCGGATGATGATACCGTTGTTCATTCCTGCCGGAGAGGCGAAAATTTGGCTCACTTCTCCCTCAAAAACGGCCCGTACAGTGGCTCCTTTATCGGCTGCGATATCGACACCCGTATTGTTCGATGTAAGTCCTTTTATTGTAGAATGCGGGTGGATACCGAACCGGTCGACGATGACCCCGTGGACCGGATAGGGTAGTTTGCCCATATTCTGGCCGAAAGCACCGGTGAGTTTGGCCGTATATTCGCGTTGTTCGGTCGTTTGGGTTTTGGAGTTTGTCTTGCGGGACTCCTCGGTGATGATCTTCCGTATCTGCTGTTGTAACCGGTCGATCTTCTCTTTGTTGGCCCGGATCGAAGAGGAGAGCTTGGCAGCCTCCTTTTTCAGCTTGTCGGAGGTGGCGCGATACTGCGATTCATCCTTTCCCAGGGAGTTGAGTTCGGCATTCCGGCTCTGTCTGACCTTATCCAGTTCGCTTTTTTGCTGTTCGAGCTCGTTCACCTCCCGGTTGATCGATGCGGAGAGCGAGTCGATTTCAGCCGCTTTAAGTTCCCGCATCCGGTTGTACCGTTGCATGTAGGCGATCCTCAAGGTTGCATCGTTGAAGTCGCGCGATGAGAACAAAAAAAGCATGAAATTGTTCAGCTTATAGTTTTTGTACGCATCGTAGACCATTGCGGCGTACTCCTTTTTCAGCTGGTCCAGATTCCCTTCCAGCGACCGGATTGTCGTATTTTTGGTTCCGATATCGTTCCCGATCAGATTCGACTGTTTGTCGAGGTTCGAGATGATATTCTTCCGGTTACGGATCTTGTTTTGGATCAACTTCAGTTGTTGGTCGGCGTTTTTCTGGCTTTTTTGGGTCTTCGAGAGCAGTTGGTCGGTGATGCGAATGTCCTCTTCGGCCTGACGGATCTCTTCCCGCAGGGACTCCAACTGCTGGGCATTCGCTGTCAGAGCGAGAAAAACAGTACACAAGTATATCCACAACCGTCTTGTCCGAATCATCTCTCTATTCGATTTGTTTGAGCCTGTTTTCAATCTCTTGAGCGTCATATCCGTTTTCAAGGGCTTTTTTCCAATAATATGAGGCCATAAACTGATCGCCTAATTTATATAGGATATCTCCGTAATGGATATATAACTCTTTGTTGTTGTTCTGGTCGAGCGATATGGCCTGTCGCATCGGGATACGGGCCTCCTCGTAGCGTCCCAGCTGATAGAGAACCCAGGCATAGGTATCCAGAAATGTCGGGTTGTTCGGATCGAGACGTACGGCCTTCTGGGCCCACTCCAGAGCCTTGTCGAGCCGCTCGTTGCGGAGACTCAGAAAATAGCTGTAATTATTGTAGATCGATACATTGGTCGTATCGAGCTTCATCCCTTTGTCGTAAGCTTTGAAGCATTTTTTGTCATCACCTAAAGTATGGTAATTATCTCCAATGGCTCCGTAGATGACGCTGCGCAACGAATCTGTCCGGGCGTATTTCAGGGCCTCCTCGAAGAGCGGGACGGCCTCTTTGGGTTTCTCCATCATGAAGGCGGTGACCGATGCTTTTTGCAATCGGAGCTCCGCATCATCGGGAAACCGTTCCAAGGCGATTGTCGTGTACTTGTCGACCGAATCCGCACGTTTGAGGTAGGCCTCCATGCCGATGATTTCATTGAATACCTCTTTTGTGGGGATCGAGTCGTTTACATGCGATTTATAGAGCAGGAGAGCCTGTTCAATCGATCCTCCGGCAATCAGATACCGGGCGTATAACTCCAGAGACCGAAGGTCCTCGGGATAGGTGATTGCCAAAGTTCGCACCAAATCTCCCATCTGGATAAAATTGTTTCTGAGAAAATTGGGGTTATGGAATAGTTCTTCGTAGAACTTCAGTTTGGTTTCCAGTGGGAACTCTTTCAACCGGAAGAGTTTTGCGGCGGTTTCCAGGAAATGAACATCGTCGTTTTGCCTTTTGTAGAAATCGTTTAACGATGCCAGGACTCTCAGACTGTTCGGATTGAGGCTGATGGCTTTATCGTAGTTCTCTTTTGCCAAATGGTTCATCCCCATCATCGAATAGAGTTCGGCCAATACGACATAATTTTCTTCGTTGTAAGGAAATGTTTCGACCAGCATGCGGGCTTCTGCCATAGCACGGTCAAATTGTTGTGTATTGAGCAGGAGCTGCAATTTGTGGCTCGACAATAATTCGATGAGCCCGAAACGGTTTTCAGCGGCTTCAAGCACCTCCAATGCCTTTTGCGGTTGTCCCAACTGATCGTATAGCAGAGCTTTTAAACGATAATTGTCCGGATTGTCCGGGTTCACTTTGATCAGTTGGTCATATAACGTCAGCGCCGAATCGTATCGTTGTGTGGCGATCAACAGTCGTCCCAGCTGCATTTTGTACCACACGTTTGCCGTATCGATCGCATTTGCTTTCAAGCTGTATTGCAGTGCCTCTTCCGGATTGTCGAGTGCAGTCAAGGAGGCCAATTCATACAGTGAAGGGCTGTGTGTCGAGTCGATCTCCAAAACCTTTTGAAACCATGCTTTTGAACGGGCGGAATCTCCTTCTAAAATGTTGCTTTTGATCCCTTCCATATAGAAATAGGCAGCTTGTTCAGCTCGCGGCAGTGCTTTCTTCTCTTTGGTATCGGCTTTCGGGGAACGAGCGAAAAGCGGACAAGAAAACACTAACGTTCCAAACAGAACGATGGACAAGGAGATGATTCTGTTTTTGTATCGCATGGTGTGTTCCGACTGGAGTTTAATATACCGAATCGAATTGATTCAGGAAACGAACATCGTTTTCAAAATACAAACGGAGATCTTTGACTCCATATTTTAACATGGAGATACGTTCAACTCCCATACCGAACGCAAAACCGGAATATTTTTTCGAGTCGATACCCGAGGCCTCGAGAACATTGGGATCGACCATACCGCACCCCATGATTTCGAGCCAACCGGTGTGTTTGCAGACATTGCAGCCCTTTCCTCCGCACAGGTTACAGGAGACATCCACTTCGGCCGAAGGTTCGGTGAAGGGGAAATAGGAGGGACGCATGCGGATGCGGGCCTTCTCGCCGAACATCTCTTTTGCGAAGTAGAGGATACTCTGTTTCAGGTCGGCGAACGATACGTTCTCGTCGATATAGAGACCTTCCACCTGATGGAAGATGCAGTGGGCCCGATAGGAGATCGCCTCGTTGCGGAATACCCGTCCGGGGCAGATCACACGAATCGGCGGTTTCTGGCGCTCCATGGTGCGGACCTGAATTGAACTGGTGTGGGTACGGAGCAGAATATCGGGATTTTTCGAGATGAAGAAGGTATCCTGCATGTCGCGGGCGGGATGTTCCGGCGGGAAGTTCAGTGCCGAAAAAACGTGCCAATCATCCTCGATTTCGGGACCTTCGGCTACGGTATAGCCCAGACGGGAAAAGATCTCGACAATTTGGTTTTTTACCAAAGAGATCGGATGGCGGCTTCCGATCGGATCATTCGATCCGGGGCGGGTCATGTCGATCTGGGATTGAGCTGTCGTCTCTGCATTTTCTGCCGCAGCCTTCATCTCTGCGATTTTCTCGTTGATGCGGTTTTTAAGCGCATTGATCTTTTGCCCCAGCTCTTTTTTCATTTCGGGGGCAACCTTTTTGAACTCTTCGAACAGGTCGTTCATCTCGCCTTTGCGTCCGAGCATTCGGATGCGGAATTCTTCGATTTCATTGTCGACTTTCGGTTTGAATGCTTCGACCCGACGCAACAAATCGTTTATTTTGTCAATCATTGTTGGTGTTTTATGTTTTTATCTCTACTTTTACCCGGAGGTTTTAACAAACAAAGGTACAAATATTTTGCGAATCATGCGCATAAAAAGCATAATTACCTCTTTTCTGTTGGTTTTGAGCAGTTGGGTGTCGGCCCAAAAGGTCGGTATGGTGATGAGTGGAGGCGGGGCTAAAGGCTTGTATCACATCGGTGTACTGAAGGCACTTGAAGAGAATGAAATACCGATTGACTATATCTCGGGAACCTCCATGGGCTCGATTGTGGCCGGGCTCTATGCGATCGGTTATACGCCAGACGAAATGGCAGATATTTTCAAGTCCGATCAGATCAGTTATTGGATGAGTGGACGTATTCAGGCTCAATATATTTACTATTTTCGTCAAAAACAGCCCAATGCAGCGATGCTTACGCTGAGACTTGATCTGAAGAATTCGAAAAAGGTGGCCCAATTGCCGACCAACCTGATTCCGTCCCATCAGATCGATATGGCTTTTGTCGAGTTTTTTTCATCGGCTAATGCACAGTGTCAGGGTGATTTCGATCGGTTATTTGTCCCGTTTCGCTGTGTAGCGACCGATGCTGCGGCCCGTAAAGAGGTGGTTTACCGCGAGGGCGATCTGGGTAAGGCTATTCGGGCCTCCATGACAATTCCTTTGGTCTTCAAACCGTTGAAACAGGATTCGACATTGTTGTACGACGGTGGAATTTATAACAACTTTCCTTGGCAGGTTCTGAAGGAGGATTTTAATCCAGATATTCTTATCGGTAGTAAATGTACGGCAGGAAACAGTTATCCCGAGGAAGATGATGTAGTTGAACAGGTGCTTGCGTTGACGATGATGCATACCGATTATGACTTGCCTTCGGAGCAGGATATTCTGATCGAGCATGCATTCGAGGACGTTTCTACGCTTGATTTCTCGAAAGTGGATTATATCATCAACAAAGGGTATAGTGATGCGATAGATGCCATGCCTCAAATCAAGGAGCGTATTACCCGTCGGGAGAATGCAGATTCGTTGGCGGCCAGACGAAAGGCTTATCGGGAGTCGTTGCCCAATCTGTTTTTCGATGGCTATCGGATTCGCGGGTTGAACGAGAATCAGACAAATTATGTCAAGCGGATGCTCTTTCTCGATAAAGGGAAGAAGTCGAATAAAAAATCGGACGTGTTCGATCTCGAGGATTTCCGGGAAGGATATTTTAAGATTCTGCATGATGGGGAGATCGAAGGCAGTTATCCGGATGTAACCTATGACGATTCGACCCACTTTTTCAGTCTGGACATAGAGATGAAAACCAAGCCCAGTTTTAAGGTGCTTTTTGGGGGCAACATATCGTCTACTTCGATGAATCAGGCCTATGTGGGGCTCGAATACAGCCGAATCGGACGTAATTATCAGACCTATAATTTCGATGGATATTTCAGTGCCCTTTATACCTCAATGGGGGTGCGTGGAAGATCCGATTTCTTCCTGAAAAAACTTTTTTCGGTCGATTACGGATTTATTTTCAATTATTATAACTATTTCAAAAGCAATTTCGGCGGATTGACCAAAAAGACCGATCTGGCCTATTCGAAATATATCGATTCCTATTTCACGACAGCGCTGAAATTTCCGGTGGATCGTCATTCGGTGGTGTCGTTACGTCTGAACGGAGGGTATGACCGGTACAGTTATTTCCAAACTACCGAATATTCCGATGCCGATATCATGGACCGGACGCAATTTTCCTATTTCGGGACCAAACTGGAGTGGGATCGGAACGATTTGAACTATTTGCTCTATCCGACGCGGGGAATCCGGCAGTCGTTGTCGGCGATTTTTATTGTAGGGAACGAACTTTATCAACCGGGAAGTTGTGCGATCGAGGGGGCGACGCAACGTACGGGGCAGCCACGACATTGGTTCGGTGCGGAGTTTTTGCGCGAACACTATTATCCCATAGCGAAATGGTTCTCGTTCGGATACCTGATTCAGGGTGTAATTACCAATCATCCCTCTTTTTCCAACGAATATGCGACAAACATCACATCACCGGCCTTTACCCCTACGCAACACAGTAAATTCGTCTATATAAAAGATTTCCGAAGTAGTTCGTTCCTTGGGTTAGGAGCTATGCCGACCTTTGAATTCGGCTCGAAATTTTATTTGAAAAACAGCGTATTCTTTTTCCTCCCTAAGGACAACAACGAGATAAAAGAGAATATACGCAAGAGGGTGCGGTTTATGTTCAGTTCGGCATTGGTGTATCAAAGTCCGGTGGGACCGGTCAGTTTGGCGCTTTCGAAATATGATGCAACCAATAAGTACAACTGGTTCCTGACTTTCAATTTCGGATTTACGATTTTCAATCAGAACGGGCTGTTTTATTGACGGAGAAACAACGACGGGGAGAAGGAGTAGCGTATCTTCAGTTATTGATTGTATGATGGGAAAAAATGAATTGAGGCGATCCGTACGGGCATGTGCGGGGCGGTACGATGCGCAGGAAAGAGAGGAGATCTCGTGTCGGATTTTGGAACGGGTCGAACGGATGCCGGAGTTTCGGTGTGCGGATCGGATCGCTCTTTATTGGTCCTTGCCCAATGAGGTGGCCACCCATCGTTTTGTGGAACGGTGGAGCGGATTGAAACGGGTTTATCTTCCCGTTATGCAGGGTGAAGGGTTGTTGTTGAGGCGGTTTTTAGGGGAGGATCGGCTTAAGGAGGCGCGTTTCGGTGTTTGTGAACCGGAGGAAGGGGAGACGCTTCCGTTGTCGCAGCTTGATCTGATTGTGGTTCCGGCTGTCGGGTACGACCGCATGGGAAACCGGCTTGGCCACGGTAAAGGGTTTTATGACCGGTTGCTCGGAAGCGGCAATACGTTGAAGGTCGGTATTTGTTTTGATTATCAGTTTTTTGATACGATTCCCGTTTCTGAATTCGACATAGCGGTAGATCGGGTTGTTTGCGGTTCGAGGACGCAGGTAAATGTTTGGCAAAAAGGGATTCTGGATCCCGATAGCGGTTCATATCGGTAATTTCGCTATCTTTGTAAGTTATTTACAACAAAATGGGTATGGAAAGAAAAGTTTATTGGCGGAGAGCTGTCAAATATATGGTTCGTCTGCTGGTTTTGGTCTTTTTGTTGATCGTTTTGATGGTGGTTACCGGAATGGCCCGTACGGGAGCTGACGGAAATTTGGCCGACGTGTTTCTGACACCGAAAGCGTTGTTGCTTTTAGCGATTATCGTTTTGTGGTCGTTGGCCTACCCGAAACTCGGATTTATTCGAAAACCTTTGAAGATCGATTTTACGACCAATAAGGAACAGATCAGTAAGATTTTTGCCGAAAACGGCTTTGTTCTTGTTGAACAAAATGATAATGTGTCGGTTTTTAGAATGTCTTCCAAATTGAGGCGGGTGTTGGCCTTTGGGGAGGACCGGATTGTCGTTTCGGTTGCCGATGAGGGGATCGAAATGGAGGGTCTGAGAAAAGAGGTGGCCCGAATCGAGTTCCGTCTGCAACCTTTTTTGCAGGATTGATACCGATTCGGGAAAATTCCGCGTTATGTTAAAAAAATGATCGAAAAAATGCATAAAAAATTTAAGAAATGGATCTTGTGGGGAGCTTTGCTCCTTGTTGCCGGGGGATCGTTTGCTGCAGCGTCGCAACCCGATTTTCTTATCGGTAAGAACATACAGATACTGTTCAACATGTTTCGCGACGTAAGTCTGTTCTATGTCGATTCGGTCGACGCCGACCGGTTGCTCGAAAATGCCGCAGCGGGTATGGTCTCTGAACTCGACCCCTATACCGAGTTGATCCCTGAGGAGGAGATGGCTGATTTCGAGATTCAGGCGACCGGAAAGTATGCGGGAATCGGAGCGATCATCCGCAAGAGCGGCGATTATGTCTTGATAGCCCAACCGTATGAAAACTTCCCGGCCGATAAGGCAGGATTGGTGATCGGTGATAAGATTGTGGCGATCGATGGAGAGAGCATTAAAGCATACGATGCCACGAAAGTGAGCAGTATGCTCAAAGGGACTCCCGGAACCTCCGTGAAGCTTACGGTCGAAAAGTTACTTACCGGCGAGCAGGTTGACGTTGAGATCAAGCGTGAGCGGATAGTGATCTCCGGAGTGCCTTATTACGGTGTGATCGACGGGGATGTCGGATATATTCTGCACAACGATTTTTCGGAGGATTGCAGCCAAGACCTGTTGGCAGCTTTCGAAGCCTTGAAAAAGGAGGGGATTACCTCGCTGATTATCGACTTGCGCGGAAACGGGGGCGGTATATTGCAGGAGGCCGTAAAGATTCTTTCGATGTTCGTTCCGAAAGGGACTACGGTTGTTTCGATGAAGGGGCGTTCGGAAGATTCGAATGCGACGTTCGTTACGAAAACCGATCCGGTCGATACCGAGATTCCGATTGTCGTACTGGTCAACAGCATGACGGCATCGGCAGCGGAGATCGTGTCGGGAGCGCTTCAGGATCTGGATCGGGCGGTACTGGTCGGCCAACGTACTTTCGGAAAAGGATTGGTTCAGGTGACACGTCCTTTGGGGTATAACGCATATTTGAAAGTTACGACGGCAAAATATTACATCCCGAGCGGACGTTGCATCCAATCGGTCGACTATGCCCATCGCAACGAGGATGGAAGCGTTGGGGTGGTTCCCGATTCGTTGATCAAGGAGTATACGACGACTGCGGGACGTAAGGTGTACGATGGGGGAGGAGTTATGCCTGATGTGCGGTTGGATCCCAATTATACCAGCGTATTTACCATGTCGCTGTACGCCAAAGGGTATATCGAAGATTTTGCGAACGACTATTACAAACGCCATCGGGAGGGAATAGATGTTGATACATTCTGCTTATCGGACGAGGAGTATGGACGGTTCGAGGCATTTATGGCCGACAAGGAGGTGGAATATGATTCTGAAACTCAGGAGGCGCTTAAGGAGTTGCGTCGCAAGGCGGAACGTGAAAAATATGCTGACCGGATCACCGAAGAGCTCGATCGGATTGCTGATAAGCTGAAAGAGGATAAGGAGGCCGATCTCGAAAGTTTCAAGGACGACGTTCGGAAACTGCTCGAAAAGGAGATTATCCTGAGATACCACTATTATGGCGGTGTTGCCCGTCATGTATCTCTGAACGATCCGGAGGTACATCGGGCTGTAGAGATTTTGAAGAACGGGGAGGAGTATCGACGTATCCTGACCTCGCAGGATACGCCCCGAAATGCGGAGTAAATCGCGGTTGGAATGGGTGGAGTATTGCATAAGGTTTTTTCGTTCAAAAGCCGTCTGGTCGTTATCGCGGTAGGTTTGGTGATCGGGGTCTCGTCGCTGCTGTTCACCAACAATATGGCCGCGCAGTTGCGAGAGAAAGAGAAGAACGAAGTGGATATTTGGGTTGCGGCTTTTCGTGAATTGGGAGCCGATCCGGGAAATCCGTTGTTACTGTCGATCATTACCACCCGAAACAACATTCCGTTTATTCTGATCGACCGGGATCAACGGGTGATCGCTTCGCACTTGATCCCCGAACATATTCTGAACCATCCCGACCTGCTCAATCAGAAATTGGTCGAACTCGCCGAGATCAATCCCCGGATTAAAGTCGAGACGCTCTATAACGAGACGTTTTATATCTTTTTCGATGAATCCGGATTGCTGAAGTCGTTGACCTATTTCCCGTATATTCAGTTGTTGGTCATTATCGTTTTCGTATTGTTCGGTTACATTGCGTTGCGATCGACCAAGCAGGATGAGCAGAACCGGGTGTGGATCGGCCTGGCCAAAGAGACGGCCCACCAGTTGGGAACGCCAACCTCATCGCTTTTAGGATGGCTCGAGTATCTTCGGACACAAAATATCGATCCGACGGCCATTGCCGAGATGAATAAGGATATTATTCGGTTGACGAAAGTGGTCGACCGTTTCTCCAAAATCGGTGCGGCTACCTCACTCTCCGAAGGGGTGATCAATGAGGTGGTCGGCAATAGTGTCATCTATTTCCGAACCCGTGTACCCAAGAATGTGACAATCTCTTACAACGGATTGGCCATGGCGCAACAGAAGGCGATGATCAATGAAGCTCTTTTCGAATGGGTCATCGAGAACCTGTTGAAAAATGCGATGGATGCGCTCTCGGGGAAAGGGACGATCGATGTCAAATTGTCGAATGATGATAATTGGATCTATATAGACGTCAAGGATACGGGTAAGGGTATTGCCAAAGGGAATTTCAAGCGGATTTTTGATCCTGGGTTTACGACCAAGACACGGGGCTGGGGATTGGGTTTGTCGTTGAGTAAGCGGATCATTGAGGGGGCCCACAACGGAAAGATTTTCGTACTCGATTCGGAGATCAATAAGGGAACCACAATCCGGATTGCATTGAAAAAAATCTATTCATAACAGACAGAGGAGCGAGGCGTTCGATGGAGAGCCTATACGTGACAGATTGCGATTGTTTTCTCAGCCCGATACAGGTGGTTGAAAGGGCGTACGTTCCGACCGAAGTGGATATTTTCGGAGCTTCTTCCGTTGTGATCGAGTCGCAGCCGATTGAGATGTCGTTGAACCGATTGGTTCCGGTGAAAATGACCGAGAGTTTTGCGTACCATGGAATTGTTTTGGCGGTATTTGTCCTGCTGGCTTATTTAATACATAGTTATCGCAGCAGCCTGGCGATAGTTTTTAAAGTGCAGGCCGGAAGATTGTCCGAAGGGAAAGTGTTTGATGAACAATCTCTGTTTTTTAAGAAATTCTTGATTCGCAGCCGGTTGTTTTGTATGTTATTGATCAGCGGGTTGCTGATTCGGATAGGATCGTGGTTACCGATTGAATCACGGCTTCCGAATCCGATGCCGCAGATGGTTGACTTGCTTTGTCTGGGTGTCGTGGCGATGGTATTGACCGTTTCTTTTTATCGGTGGAGTGTGATGAAAATCGTCGGAAAAATAATTCGTAATGAGTCGTTTTTCAGTATGTTGCGGTTCTCGAATAATATAGTCTCTTCGTTTTCGTGTTTCGTCTTGGTCCCATTTTTTCTGATCGTCATGTTGTCCGAGGGTAAAATGATCGATAATATCTTGTATGTTACCATTATTTTGTTTGCTGGACTCTATATACTTTATCTTACAAAAAGTTATCGGTTCTTTGCGGCTCGAAATGTTTCAATTCTGCAATGGATTTTGTACCTTTGCACCGTCGAATTTTTTCCGATAAGCTTTTTCATCCTGGTTTTCATGAGGGATAAGCTGATATAAAAGAGGGGGGAGTTTTGAAAATAAAAAATGTTTTAATCTCGCAACCGGCGCCGGTGGTTGCCGAAAAATCTCCGTTTAATGAGATTGTACTCAAACATCACGTTAATGTGGATTTTCATCCGTTCATTAAACTGGAGGGTGTTTCATTAAAAGAGTTCCGAGGTCAGCGTGTTGAAATTCTGGAACACAGTGCCGTGATCTTTACCAGTCGGGTGACGATCGATAACTTTTTCCGCATCTGTGAAGAGGCCAGAATTACGATTCCCGAGACGATGAAATATTTCTGCAATACAGAGGCTATTGCTTTATATCTGCAAAAATATATCGTTTATCGCAAACGCAAAATTTTCTTTGCCGAAGGTACTTTCTCTTCATTGGTCGAATTGATTGTCAAGCATAAAGATGAGAAGTTCTTGTTGACTCTTTCCGAACCGCATAAACCGGAGATGCCGATGGTGTTGGAGAAGTTGCAACTCAAATGGAATAAGGTGATATTGGCCCGTACGGTCAGTGCCGATTTGGAAGCGGTAAATTTGGATAAATACGATTTGGTAGTTTTTTACAGTCCATCTGAAATCGCTTCGTTGTTAGGTCGTTTCTCCGTCGAGACAATTCATCCGAAGATAGCGGTTTTCGGGAACGGGACAGCCCGTGCGGCTGTTGAAAACGGTTTGACCGTCAGTGCGATGGCTCCTACACCCGAAGCGCCTTCGATGACCAAGGCATTGGATATATATATACGTCGGATTAATTCCGGAGAGGAGGTGGCCCCTGTTGAGTTGCAGGAGAAGACGACGGATCTGGCTTTTATTGAGAACGCGAAGCGAGGAAAGCGGGGCCGCTCGATTAAAGCTGTGGCTTCTGGAGGAGGAAAATAAAGTTACTTTTTCGTTCGGTTCAGTAAAATCAGTAGGGGGAAATGGCGGTCGGCGATTATACTTTTTCCCGGAACGAACGGTTGAAATCTCGAAAAGAGATTGCTCTTCTTTTCAATGATGGAAGAGGCGAAACGTTTTATCCGTTACGATGTGTGGTTCGGCGGGAAAGGGTCGAGAAAGAATGTGTCGGTGTAGGGGTGCTTATTTCGGTATCAAAAAGGAATCACAAACGGGCTAATGTCCGGAATCTGCTGAAAAGACGTATTCGGGAAGCCTATCGTCTGAATCGAACGCCTTTGAAAGAGAGGGTGTCGGAACGGGGAGAGCGTTTGACTTTCGCTCTGCTTTACATATCGAAAGAGGTGGCGGATTTCGCTGCAATAGAGTATGCCGTACAGAAGATCATATCCAAACTTTTGGAGCAGACTGAAAAAGGGAGTTAAACGGATTACGATAGCTCCTTTTTTGGCATTGATCTGGGTATATCGCAACTGTATCTCTCCGTTTACGCCTCCATCCTGCCGGTTTACACCTACCTGTTCGCAATATTGTGCCGAGGCGTTACGGAAGCATGGATTGATCCGTGGGGGTTATTTGGGTATCCGGCGTCTGTTGCGTTGTCATCCGTGGGGTGGAAGCGGATATGATCCTGTTCCTTAAGGTTATAAGGAGTTCTGTTTTATAGATACACAAAGGCCGTATTCAAAAATACGGCCTTTGTATTTCATGAGGGAGGAGTATTTGACTACTTCCCTTTGTTTTATCTCTTCTTTCTTGTATAAAGATCAGTCGATTCGTCGGATGTCGGCTCCGAGTGCATTCAGGCGGGTATCGATGTTCTGGTAACCGCGGTCGATCTGTTCGACATTCTGGATGATGCTGCGGCCGTCGGCCGACATGGCGGCGATCAACAGAGCGACTCCTGCCCGGATATCGGGGGAGGACATGGTGGTGGCCCGAAGTTGAATCTGGTGATCCTGCCCGATGACTGTCGCCCGATGCGGGTCGCACAGGATGATCTGGGCTCCCATGTCGATCAGTTTGTCGACGAAGAACAGACGGCTCTCGAACATCTTTTGGTGAATCAGTACGGCACCTTTGGCCTGTGTGGCGACTACCAAAAAGACCGACAACAGGTCGGGGGTCAGTCCCGGCCACGGCGCATCCGAAATGTTCATGATCGACCCGTCAATGAAACTTTCGATTTCGTAGTGGTCGTGGCGCGGAATGTAGATGTCGTCACCACGCTGTTCGAAGTTGATCCCCATGCGGGCGAATTGGGCGGGAATGATACCCAGATTTTCGAACGATACATCCTTGATCGTAATTTCACTTTGGGTCATGGCGGCCATACCGATAAAACTGCCCACCTCGATCATATCGGGCAGCAGGGTATGGTTCGTTCCGTGCAGGCTTTCGACACCATCGATAATCAAAAGATTGGATGCAATGCCTGATATGAGGGCTCCCATGCGGTTCAGCATCCGGCAAAGCTGCTGTACATAGGGCTCGCAGGCTGCATTATAGATTGTAGTCCGTCCTTTGGCCAATACGGCGGCCATGATGATGTTGGCCGTTCCGGTTACGGAGGCTTCGTCGAGCAACATGTAGCAACCGGTCAATTTTTTGGCCGATACGGAAAAAAAGTTCGAGTTGCTGTCGAAATCGAATTGGGCTCCTAATTTCTGGAAGCCGATGAAGTGGGTGTCCAGACGCCGGCGTCCGATCTTGTCGCCGCCCGGCTTGGGAATAAACCCTTTACCGTAACGGGCGAGCAACGGTCCGATAATCATGACCGATCCCCGAAGGCGGGCTGCACGTTTGCGGTAATCTTCGCTGTTCAGATAGTCGAAGTCAATCTCTTTGGCCTCGAACGAATAGGTGCTTTCGTCGATTTTCTCGACAGTTACCCCCATCTTCTTAAAAAGTTCGATCAGTTGGAGGATGTCGACAATGGCCGGTATGTTGTGAATCGTTACTTTTTCGGGGGTTAGCAGCGTAGCGCATAATACCTGCAGGGCTTCGTTTTTTGCCCCCTGCGGGTAAATCTCCCCCTTGAGCGGAGTGCCGCCCCTGACTTCAAATGTTGCCATAGAAATGAGCTTTATATGTCAAATGTAACGATTCGCTTTGAGATTTCAAAACGAAGCATGCATCGGCCGTATGGCATCAGGATATGTTTTCATCGGAAAAGGTCCGAAATGATTGTATGGGTCGTCTCATTTTCCGAAGACAACGCTTCCTGTCAGCAGAGCTAATTCTGAAAAGAATTATTTTTCTGATAAGGATTGATGTTCCCAGATTTTGGCGATGGTCGTGAATTTGTAGCAGGCGTTCAATGCGGCATAGGTAAAGCCGGCTTTCCCGTCGCGGAATCCTCCCTTGATGAGATAAAACCGCAAAAACCGCCAGCTACACTTGAAAAATGCCTTCCCGACCGAGAATCGTTGGTTGTTGCGGCGTAACAGTTCCTTATCGGAGTAGACATTGATCTTGGCCAATCGGGCTTCGACGCTTTCATTGGCTAAGTGTACGATCGCCAGATCATGCCGACGGCTGGGGATAGAGGCCGTACGGCCGTTGATGTGTGGTCGGGCATGAATTGTAACCGGCCAGTCGCATTTCGATTTGCGGATCAGACGAACGATATAATCGGGATAATCTCCGTGCATGAATTTTCCGAAGAAATAGTTTTTGCGGGGCATCCTCAATGCGGCGTACTCCGTGTGTTCGGACCGTTCGGCGAACCGGTACAAGTATTCACGCAATGCTTCGGGGACCACTTCATCCGAGTCGAGTACCAATACCCATTCGTTGGAGGCTTGAGCGATTGCATAGTTGCGGGCCGGTTCGACGAATCCGGTCTGTTCGTGATACACGATACGGCAGCCGTATTTTTCGGCGATGGCACAGGTATGATCCGTTGAGTGCATGTCGCAAAGAACGATTTCATCGAAGGTGGCGACTGATTTTAGGCATGCGTCGAGGAAACGTTCCGAATTGAAGGTATTGACTACGACCGATATTTTCATAATTTCAGGTTTCAGTGGGTTTCAGGATGTTGTTGGGAACAGGCGGCAGCGGTGCAGGAGGCGCATCCGGTGGCAGAACAGGACTCTGTTCCCGATATCGCATTACCTTGTCGCAGCAGAGCCTCCTCTTCGCGCATCTGTTGGGAGGCACATCGGATTCCGCGCTCCTTCATGTGTCGGTTTTCTCCGATTTCGGAGTCCATATAATGGCCCTTGAAGATGATTGTCAGCGAGAGTCCGATGACGAAAAAGGCGACGGCTCCTACGGTAATCAGAAATATCAGTAACCCGGATGACATGTTCGTTGTCTTGCGTTAAATTACCTGCTAAAGTTCATACAAAGATGGCGAAAAAATAACAATATTCCCTATCGGGACGATAAAAAGAGGAATTGTTTTATCTTTGTAACGTTATGGAGTCCTTCTGCACGTGTTTTTTACCCGGGCGGAAAAGAAAACGAGGAAATTATGAAAATCGTAATCGCCGGAGCCGGAGAGGTGGGGAGCCATCTGGCCAAGATGTTGAGCAGCGAATACCACGAAATAACGGTGGTTGACAGCGATCCGAAACGGCTTGAATCGATTGCCGGGATGGCCGATGTGATCGTGATCGACGGGGATTGTACGACGTTTGCCGTTCTGAAAAAGGCTTCGGTGCGGAAGGCGGACCTCTATATCGCCGTGTTGCCCGATGAGACGTCGAACATCGTTTCGGCTATGTTGGCCAAACAGCTCGGCGCCCGCAAATCGATTGCCCGTATCGATAACAACGAGTACCTCGAGCCTAACAACAAGGAGGCTTTTATCAATATGGGGATCGACTATCTGTTCTATCCCGAGAAGGCGGCAGCACAGGAGGTAATCAATCTGCTGGGACACACCAGTACGACCGAATATGTCGATTTTTCGGGGGGAAAGCTCTCTCTGGTCGTCTTCAAGATCGATGCGTCGTCGCCATTGGTCGATAAATCGTTGATCGAGGCTTCGGCCGATCGGGAGAATCTGCCCTATCGGACGGTCGCCATATCGCGGAACGGAGAGACGATCATTCCGCGCGGAAACGATCGTTTCAAAGAGGGTGATAACATTTATGTGATTGCCAATCAGTATGCCGAGAAGGAGGTGGTCGCTTTTTCCGGGAAGACGGATATCGATATCAAGAACATGATGATTTTGGGGGGAAGCCGGATCGGTGTACAGGTGGCGACAGCCTTGCAGGACGAGGTGAACATCAAGCTGATCGACTATACGCCCGAAAAGGCTTACAAACTGGCCGAACAGTTGGATAAGACATTGATCATCAATGAGGACGGGCGTAATACGGATGCGATGGTCGAAGAGGGGCTGAGCAACATGGATGCTTTCCTTGCGGTGACAGGCCGTGCCGAAACGAATATTTTGGCGGCGATGCTGGCAAAGCGTCTCGGGGTGAAGAAGGTGATTGCCGAAGTGGAGAACCTCAATTACATCAATCTGGCCGAGAGCATGGGGATCGATACGATCATCAACAAGAAACTGATTATGGCGAGCAGTATTTTCCGCTTTACGATGAGTACTGACGTGCAGGCGATCAAGTGTCTGACCGGGTGCGATGCGGAGGTTTTGGAGTTTATCGTAAAGCCGAACTCTCCGGCGACAAAGAACAAGATTCGGGATCTGAAATTCCCGCACGATGCGATTATCGGAGGGGTTGTGCGCGGTGACAAGACGTTTATTGCCGTCGGAAACATGGAGATCAATGCGTATGATCGTGTTGTAGTCTTTGCCTTGCCCTCTGCGATTGTGAAAATCGGAAAATTCTTTAATTGATGGTGGTATGTCGTGGTTGACAAAGTGTGTCCGGGCGGCTACGGCTCCGCGAAGGAAGGAGATAGATCGGTTTATGGCGCATCCCGAAGCGGTGCAGCACGAACAGTTGCACTATCTGGTCGAGCGTGCGGCCGATACCGTTTTTGGGAAGGAGCATGGCTTTGCTTCGATCCATACTCCGGAGCAGTTTGCCCGACAGGTACCGGTAACCGATTATGATACTTTTTGCGGGTATATAGAACGGGTTCGACAGGGAGAGCAAAAGGTTATTTGGCCGACGCCTATCCGGTGGTTTGCCAAATCCTCCGGAACTACCTCGGCAAAGAGTAAGTTTATTCCTGTAAGTGAAGAGGGGCTGCGGCGCTGCCACATGCGGGGCCCAAAAGATATTGTAGCGCTCTTTTCGGATCTTTATCCTGAGAGTCGTGTCTTTTCGGGAAAGACCCTGACGCTCGGAGGCAGCCATCGTCTGGTGCGCAGCGACGGTGTGGCACAGGAGGGCGATTTGTCGGCAATCCTGATCGAAAATACGCCGCGTATCGCCTCCCGATTCCGGGTTCCGAAAGTAGAGACGGCGTTGATTCCCGACTTCGAACAGAAGGTCGATGCGATTTGTCGCGAGACCGTCTCCCAGCGTGTGACGGCTTTTGCGGGAGTTCCTTCGTGGAATCTGGTGATGCTCAAAAAGGTGCTCGAATACACCGGGAAAAACAACATCCTGGAGGTGTGGCCGCACATGGAGCTCTTTACGCACGGTGGGATGAACTTCGAACCGTACCGCGAGGAGTATCGTCGGATCTTTCCTTCGCCGCAGATGAAGTATATGAATACCTACAACGCATCGGAGGGCTTTTTTGGAATACAGAACGATCCGTTGGCCGATGACATGTTGTTGATGCTCGATTACGGGGTCTATTATGAGTTTCTGCCGATGAAGGATCTGAACGATCCGTCGAAATGCGTTCCGCTTGAGGGGGTAGTTTGCGGGGAGAACTATGCGATGATCATCACGACCTGCAACGGATTGTGGCGCTACATGATTGGTGATACGGTGGAGTTTACCTCGTTGGTGCCGTACAAAATCCGGATCACGGGTCGGACCCGGCACTTTATAAATGCGTTTGGCGAGGAGGTGATTGTCGACAATGCCGATCGGGCGCTTCAGGCCGCTTGTCAGGCGACGGGGGCGCAAATTGCGGATTATACGGCCGGTCCGATCTACATGACGGAGGGTCGAAAGGGATCGCATCAATGGGTCATCGAATTTCTGGTACCGCCGTCCGATCCCGAACGGTTCACCGATGTGCTCGACCGGACATTGCAGCAGGTAAACTCCGATTACGAGGCCAAACGATTCAAGGATACGACACTGTTGCGTCCGACGGTGACTTTTGTCCCACAGGGGACTTTTTATGCGTGGATGAAGCGTCGCGGCAAGATCGGCGGACAGAATAAGGTCCCGCGTCTGTCGAACGACCGGACCTACATCGAGCAGTTGCTCGATCAAAATGAGAGATCGGTATGAAAGAGATGAAATCGGCGATCCTTTTGGGAACCGCTTATCCCTATCGGGGAGGGTTGGCCGGAACCAACCAGACGTTGACCCGGACTTTTATTCAGGAGGGGATCGCTTGTCGGATCATTACCTTTACGTTGCAGTACCCCTCTTTCCTTTTCCCCGGAAAGAGTCAGTACGATGACGGCCCGGCTCCTGAAGGGATTGACATTACCCGTATGCTCAACTCGGTCAATCCGATCAGCTGGATCCGTACCGGGCTGAAGATTGCACGGGAGCATCCCGATGTGTTGATCGTGCGTTACTGGATCCCACAGATGGCCCCGGCTTTCGGGACCGTGTGCCGGATTGCCCGGCGGAAAGGGGTCCGGACGATAGCGGTGTTGGATAACGTGATCCCGCACGAAAAACGGCTTTTCGATACCTCTTTGACCAAATATTTTCTCGGATCGATCGACGGATTTATCTATATGTCCGAGCAGGTTTGTCGCGATTTAAGACTCTTTAAGCCTTCCAGTCCGGCTATTTTTTCGCCCCATCCGATGTATACGAACTACGGAGAGAAGATGGATCGGGAGGAGGCATGCCGTTTGTTGCGGATCGATCCGGATTGCCGCTATACGATGTTTTTCGGTTTTGTGCGCGATTATAAGGGGCTGGATCTGTTGCTCGATGCGTGGGCGGAGCTTTATCGCAGAGGCAGGCTCGACGGACATCGGCTGATTATTGCCGGCGAATATTATAGCGGGAAGGAGCGCTACATGAGTCAGATCGATCGGCTCGGCATTCGGAATACGATTCTGATGTTCGACTATTTCGTTCCGGACGACGAAGTGGCGCGTTTCTTCTCGGTGAGTGATTTGGTGGTACAACCCTACCGCGATGCCACGCAGAGCGGGGTGACGCAGGTGGCTTACTATTTCGATGTTCCGATGGTCGTTACCGATGTTGGCGGATTGCGTGAGATCGTTCCCGATCAGGAGGTGGGATTTGTCGTTCCGCCCCGATACGAGGAGATTGCCGCTGCGATCGATCGTTTTTATACCGAAAATTTGGCGGAACCGTTTAAGGAAAATATACGAAAATACAAAGTACGCTTTACTTGGGAACGGATGGTCGAGAATTTTAAAACGCTTTTCCGGAAAATTTCTGAAAAAAACGAATAAAAAATATATTTTTGTAAAAACCGTTGAGGTATAAGGGATATGTATATCGCGATAACAGGAAATATAGGGTGCGGCAAAACTTCTTTGACACGCATTCTCTCCGAGCGGACGGGTGCCAAGGCCTATTTCGAGGAGAGCGATAATCCGTATATCGGCGATTTTTATGAGGATATGAACCGGTGGTCGTTTAATCTGCAGATCTATTTTTTGGGGCAGCGTATCCAGCGAGCACAGGAGATTCTGAAGACCGGAAGCGATCTGATTCAGGACCGGACCATATACGAGGATGCCCATATTTTTGCCTCCAACCTGCACGAAAGCGGATTGATGGCCTCGCGCGATTTCGATACCTACATGAAAATTTTCGATTTGGCGACGGCACTGATTCCGGTTCCCGATCTGTTGATCTATCTCAAGGCGAGTGTTCCCACATTGATCCATCAGATCAAGAAACGTGGGAGAGCCTATGAGATGAGCATTCAGGAGGAGTATCTCGAACGCCTGAACCGGAAATATACCGAATGGATCGAACATGAATATCGGGGAGAGGTGATTACGATCGACGTGGACCATACCGATTTTATTGCCGACGCGTCGTTGCTGGACGGTGTGGTTGCCCGGATTCAGGAGATCAAAAACATGGGCCGATGATGAATCATTCCGTTTCGTTGCCCGATCCGTTTTGCCGGATGATCGAGAGTCAGCTCGGATCGGAGACGGCCGCAGCACTGTTCGATTCGTTGCAGAGTGAACCGCCCGTTTCGGTGCGATACAATCCATATAAAATAACCAAAGAGGTTGTGCGAGAGGGGCACAAAAATGTTCCTTGGTGCCGTTGTGGCCGTTATCTGGCGTCCCGTCCGCAGTTTACGCTCGATCCGTTGTTCCATGCCGGGGCTTACTATGTACAGGAGGCCGCCTCGATGTTTCTTGAGCAGATTTTTCGGAGTGTGTTCGATGGGCAGCGGGAGGCACTGCGGGTGCTGGATCTCTGTGCTGCGCCCGGCGGTAAGACGACGTTGTTATCGACTTTTGTCGGGACGAGAGGTGTGGTCGTTGCCAATGAGGTGATCCGTTCCCGGGCGGCGATTTTGGCCGATAATGTGCGGCGATGGGGAATCGGTAATACGGTCGTTACGAGCAACGATCCGGCCCATTTCGGCGCTTTTCACCACGTTTTCGATGCGGTGGTAGTCGATGCTCCGTGTTCCGGTGAGGGGATGTTCCGTAAGGACCCTGCGTCGCGGAGTGAATGGAGCGAGCAGAACGTCAAATTGTGTGCTGCCCGTCAGCGACGTATCTTGGAAGATGTGTGGGGGGCGCTTCGTCCGGAGGGGATTCTGGTTTACAGTACCTGTACGTTCAATCGGTTTGAGGATGAGGAGAACGTGGCGTGGCTTTGCGAACGGTACGATTGTATGCCGGTAGAGATGACTGTCGATCCGCGATGGGGAATTGTTTGCGGAGAGGTGCAGGGGATTCCGACTTTTCGTTTCTTCCCGGGGCGGACGAAGAGTGAAGGTTTTTTTATCGCAGTGTTGCGAAAGGAGAGGGCCGGGAAGGAGAAGATGCCTCAGGCCCGGAAGAAGGTCTTTTCGGCACTCAGGCGTAACGAGGAGCAGGAGGTGGCCCGATGGATTGACGGTGCAGGCGAGAAGAGCTTTGCTGCGATCGATAAAACGGTCTATATCTACGATCGCGAGCAGTTTCCGTTTATCCGACAGATTTCCGAGTGTATGAGCGTGATCTATTCCGGAGTATCGGCCGGTCAGTTTTTCGGGACCGATTTCAAGCCCGATCCTGCTTTGGCGCTTTTTTATGGGGTTTCGAAAGATCGGGTAGCCGTTGTAGATCTGCTTTTGGAGCCTGCTTTGGATTATTTGAGAAAACAGAGTGTAGACCCCCAGTTGTTTGAAGAGGGATTGAATCTGGTGTCCTATGAAGGTATGCCGTTGGGATGGATCAAACGGATCGGGAGTCGTTGTAACAACCTCTATCCCAAAGAGTCGAGAATTTTTCAGTTATAATCTGTAATTTGCATTTTTGTGCGTTGTTTTGTCCTCGGTTTGTTGTTGTTTTGTTGCGGCTGTGCAGGTCGTACGGAAAAGAACGGTTCTGTGATTGTTGATTCGGTGAACGGTTCGGAAAGTCTCTTTCAAGACGATTTGTTGTCGGGCGAGGATACGCAAGAAAGCGAAAACGCAATTTCCGGAGAGGAGACATGGGGTATTCGATTGTGGGTAGCAGATGTGACGCCGACGGGGCTGACGCTGATTTGCGAACAGTCCGGTGGCAATCCGACGGGGGAGTTGCAGACCGGCCCTATGTTTTGGTTGGAGCGACACGTTGACGGAGAGTGGAAAAACGTGGAGCAGCGGCAGTTCGGAGAAGATACGGATGCGGTTTATGCTTTCGAATATATTGCGTATATCCTGCGGAAAGGCAGTTCGAGGATATGGAGGATCAAATGGTCGAATCTTTATGGAGATCTTCCCGGTGGAAAGTATCGGATCGGTAAAAGGATTACAGACTTCAGAGGAACCGGTGATTATGATACGCGGATTTATTATGCGGGCTTTGAGATTGCAACCAATAAAAAATAGAGACGATGTTTACCGTCTCTATTTTTTAGTGTATGTTGTTGTCTGTTGATCAGGCCAATTCAATCCCGGCCTCTGAACACTCTTTTCGCATGGCTTCGGGCCAGATGCTGCTTTGGATCTCACCGATGTGAGCTTTACGCAGCAGGTACATGCAGAGGCGCGATTGTCCGATTCCACCGCCGATTGTGCAGGGCAGGGCACCGGAAAGCAGCTTTTGATGGAAGTAGAGCGACCGTTTTGTCTCCTGGCCGTGTAATTTCAGTTGGCGGTCGAGGGCGGCTTCGTCTACGCGGATACCCATGCTCGATACCTCGAATGCACTGCCGAGAACCGGATTCCACAGCAGCAGGTCGCCGTTCAGTCCGACATAACCCTCTTCGTTCGGCGTGCTCCAGTCGTCGTAGTCTGCGGCGCGGCCGTCGTGAGGTATCCCGTCTGAGAGCGGAGCACCGATGCCGATGACAAAAACGGCACCGTATTTACGTACGATCTCGTTCTCACGCTCCTTCGGTGTTTTGTCCGGATAGAGGTCCAGCAACTCTTGTGCGTGGATGAAGTGGATCTCTTCAGGCAGAGAGGGTTTCAGTTGAGGAAAGTCGACGTACAGTTTGTTCTCCGTCACTTTGATTGCTTCGTAGATCCGGCGGACCGTCTGTTTGAGAAACGAAATGTTGCGCTGTTCGCGGGAGATCACCTTCTCCCAATCCCATTGGTCGACGTAGAGCGAATGGATGTTGTCCAACTCTTCGTCCGGCCGTAAAGCGTTCATGTCGGTATATATGCCGCGTCCCTCGGGCATCTGCATTTCAGCCAGTTTCAACCGTTTCCATTTGGCCAGCGAGTGCACCACTTCGGCGCGTCGTTCGTTCATGTCCCGGATCGGAAATGAAACCGGACGTTCCACGCTGTTCAGGTCATCGTTGATTCCCGTTCCCGAAAGGACTACCATCGGAGCCGTTACACGCAGCAGAACCAGCTGTGCGGAGAGGTTCTCCTGAAACATATCTTTGACGAGTTTGATCGCTTTTTCCGTATTCTCGGTATTTTCGAGCAGGTTCCGGTAGCCGGCAGGTTTAATGAGTGACATATGACGCAGTTTATTTTGCAATGATCAGAAAATAGTTTTTCTTACCCTTTTGGATCAGCAGATATTTATCGGAGATCAGGTCCGATTCCGTCACGACGGCATCGATCGACGCGATTTTCTTTTTATTCAGAGAGACCCCTCCTCCCTGAATCAGCTTGCGGGCTTCGCCTTTCGACGGGAAGATTGCCGCATGTTCCGTACAGAGGGAGATCACGCCGACCCCTCCTTCACGAAGCATCGATACGGGAATCTCATATTGGGGGATTCCTTCGAAAACCTGAAGGAAGGTCTCTTCATCGATTTTGCGCAACGTATCGGCCGTAGCATTACCGAACAGGATTTCGGAAGCTTCGACGGCTTTGTTGTACTCCTCCTCGTTGTGGACCATGATGGTGACCTCACGGGCCAATGTTTTTTGCAGCTTCCGCAAATGGGGAGCTTCACGGTGGGCGGCGATCAGTGATTCGACCGTCTCGCGATCGAGCATCGTAAAGATGCGGATGTAGCGTTCGGCATCTTCGTCGCTGGTATTGAGCCAGAATTGATAGAACTTATAGGGAGATGTATAACGGGGATCGAGCCAGATGTTACCGCTTTCGGTTTTCCCGAATTTCGTTCCGTCGGCCTTTTTGATCAGCGGACAGGTCAGACCGAAGGCTTCGCCACCCGTTTTGCGTCGGATCAGTTCGGTCCCCGTCGTGATGTTGCCCCACTGGTCCGAACCGCCTAACTGCAATTTGCAATTTTTGTGTTGGTATAAATGCAGAAAATCGGTTCCCTGAACCAACTGGTAGGTGAATTCGGTAAACGACATGCCGTCGCCTTCGCCGTTGAATCGTTTCTTGACCGAATCCTTAGCCATCATGTAGTTGACCGTAATGCACTTGCCGATGTCCCGAATGAATTCCAGAAACGAAAAGTTTTTCATCCAGTCATAATTGTTGACCAATTCGGCAGCGTTTGGAGCATCCGATTCGAAATCGACGATGTGTGCAAGCTGTTTTTTGATGCCTTCCTGGTTTTTGCGCAGTGTCTCCTCGTCGAGCAGGTTGCGTTCCTGCGATTTGCCCGAGGGGTCGCCGATCATTCCGGTCGCCCCGCCAATCAGAAAGATCGGTTTGTGGCCGCAACGTTGGAAATGTTTCAGGATCATGATGCTGACCAAGTGCCCGATATGCAACGAATCGGCTGTCGGGTCGATTCCGGCGTATGCGGTGGTCATCTCTTTGGACAGTTGTTCTTCCGTTCCCGGCATGATGTCGTGGATCATGCCCCTCCATTTAAGTTCTTCTATGAAATCCATCGGTTTTGTAATATCGAATTTTGGTCTCGAAGGCCTCGTTTCGAAGCCGCACAAAGATACGAAAAGAGAATAAATTAGTCAAACGTTACCTTACAATTAGGAAGATAAGGCCTTGCCGGGTAAAAAACAGGAGAATATTCAAGTAGGAATATTCTCCTGTTCCGTATTCCGTTTTTCACTCAGACGACCTCTATGCCTTTCTCTTTCAACAATTCGAGACCTACGTCTTTGAGCTTGTATTTTTGGATCTTTCCGCTGGCCGTCATCGGGAAACTGTCGACGAAGAAGATATATTTCGGAATTTTGTATCGGGCAATCTGTCCCCGACAGTAGAGTTTTACCTCCTCTTCCGTCAATGTCTCTCCCTCCTTGACCTTGATGAAGGCTCCGACCTGCTCTCCGTATTTCGGGCTGGGGATACCTGCTACTTCAATGGCTTCGATCTGCGGCATCTTGTAGAGGAAATTCTCGATTTCACGAGGATAAACATTTTCTCCGCCGCGAATAATCATCTCCTTGATCCGTCCCGTAATGCGGAAATAGCCGTTTTCATCCATTACTCCGAGGTCTCCCGAGTGGAGGAAGCCGTTTTCGTCGATGATGGCGGCCGTCGCTTCCGGATTCTTATAATATCCCTTCATGATGTTGTATCCCTTGCAACACATCTCACCCGGAGTTCCCGGAGGACACTCTTTATTGGTTTGCGGGTCGAGAACCTTGACCTCGACATTCGGGAAAGCCCGTCCGACGGTCGTTGCCCGGATCTCCATCGAGTCGGTTGTGGCCGAAGCGGTCATGCCCGGTGAGGTCTCTGTGAGTCCGTATACGCTGATGATCTCCGTACAGTACATTTTGTCCATCACCTGTTTCATCGTTTCGATCGGGCAAGGAGCGCCTGCCATGATTCCCGTTCTCAGGGAGCTCAGGTCGAACATGTCGAACATCGGGTGGTGGAGTTCGGCGATAAACATCGTGGGGACTCCGTGCAGGGCGGTACAACGTTCGCGATGGACCGAAGCCAGAACCTTCAGCGGATCGAAATCTTCGACCATCACCATCGTCGAACCGTGTGTGATGACCGAACATACGCCCAGGACGCATCCGAAACAGTGGAACAGCGGGACGCAGATCAGCAGCTTGTCCTTGGCCGTAAAATGCATCCGGTCGCCGATGGTCAATCCGTTGTTGAGGATGTTGTGGCTGGTCAGCATAACCCCTTTGGGGAATCCGGTCGTGCCGGAGGTGTATTGCATGTTGATTTCGTCGTGACAGTCGACCTTTTTCTTCGCCTCTTCCAATTCGGCGTCATCGACCAGTGCTCCGAGTTTCATCAGTTCGGAGGTGTTGTACATGCCGCGGAGTTTCTCCTGTCCGATATAGATCACGTTGCGGAGCTCGGGAAAACGTTCGCTGTGCAGGTTCCCCCGTTGGGTGGTTTTCAACTCGGGAACCAATTTGTAAAGAATATCGACATAATCGCTGTCCCGGTAGCCGTTGACCATACACATCGTATGTATGTCGGCATTCTTCATGATATATTCCAGTTCAGAAGCCTTGTAGTTCGTGTTGACCGTGACTAGTACGGCCCCGATCTTTGCCGTAGCGAACATGAAGGTCATCCAGTCGGGTACGTTTTTGGCCCATACTCCGACCTTGCTCCCTTTGGTTACACCGATCGAGAGCAACCCCTTGGCAAAAATATTGACCCGTTCGTCAAACTCTTTATAGGTAAAACGCAGTCCCCGGTCGGGATAGATCATAAACTCGTGGTCCGGATCTTCGGCTACGTACTTCTCGAGAATACCGCCGACCGTATAATCGAGCATTTCTTGTTTTTCCATTTTTTACGAAGTCCAAACGATTAAAATGGCGTGTAAACGACGGCGAGAACTTTGGCTTGTTGTCCGGGTCCGGGAACGGAAATGTTGTGCGGGACGATTGAGTCGAAATAGATGCTTTCGCCCTTTTCCAGATGGTAAGTCTCTTCTCCGTAACGGATTACAACGCTGCCGTTGAGTACGTAAATGAACTCTTCTCCTTCGTGGTGCGACATGTTTGCCATTTCATCGGGAGTGGAGTATTCCACATTGATCACGAATGGTTCCATGTTACGGTCCGTCTTGTTTTCGGCCAACGAACAGTACTTCAGGTGTTCAACATCCGCCCCATTCCCTTTGCTGAGGTATACGGATACTTGAGGAACCTGCTCGGTCGGTGTCGTAACCGTCGGCTCGGGGGATTCCATACCGTCGAGGAAGGTCCCCAGACGGATACCCAAGGTCCGGGCCAATTTGATCAATGTGGCGAGTGACGGAAACACTTTCCCCGTTTCGATCAGTTTGATGTGGTCCAGTTTTACTCCGGATTGTGCTGCGAGATCTTCTTGTGAAATATTGCTGTCTTCGCGCAACCGTTTCAATTTATAACCTATGTTTTCAGTCATGGCAGGTGTGTTTTCTATGAAAATGTAATCAAAGGAACTTTTGTTCTTCGAGATGAGCAAGTAAATTTTTCGGAAAATTACGAGCTCCAAAACGCAGTTTCTTCTCTCATTTTTTATGAAACACATCCCGTATTCGAATTTTTTGTAATTTTGAAAATTGAAACTCCGCGAATAGTTTGAGGGGTGGAAAGAGAGGGAAAATTTGGTGTATCGGTATGGCGGGAGCGCTGTTGCCGGAAACGAAAAAATAGAGTTATGAAGATTACAATTATCGGAGGGGGAAATATCGGAGGGTCTATTGCCGGTGGTTTGGCAGCAGGCACTCTGGTGAAGGCATCGGATTTGACCGTTGCGGATTGTTCTTCGGCAGCCCTTGATAAAATCAAGGGGATGAATGCCGATATTAAAACGTCGAAAGACAATGCCGAAGCCGTCAGGCAGGCGGATCTGGTGATTTTAGCCGTAAAACCGTGGTTGGCCGAAGAGGTTTGTGCCTCGTTCCGTGACAAGCTCGACTTCTCGAAACAAATGTTGGCATCGGTTGTCGCCGGTGTGCCGTTTGAGAAACTGCGGACGATGCTCGAAAACGGTAAAGGGGCAAAACCTGTCTTGTTCCGTTTGATTCCCAATACGGCGATCTCTTTGCGGGAGAGCGTGACTTTTATTGCGTCGGATGGTGCGTCGACCGAACAGCTCGATGGATTGGTAGCCCTGTTCAACGAACTGGGAAAGACCGTTGTGGTGACTGAGCAGATGATGATTTCGGGGACCTCATTATCATCCTGCGGAATCGCATTTGCATTGAAGTATCTGGATGCATCGATCAAAGGCGGTGTGGAACTCGGATTCAGCGAAGAGGAGTCGCGGGAGATCGTTATGCAGACGATGTACGGGGCGCTGGCGTTGATGAAAAATAACCGGACTATGCCTCAGGCCGAAATCGACAAGGTGACCACTCCGGGTGGGCTTACCCTCAAAGGTCTGGAAGCGATGGCCGAAGCCGGCTTCTCGGAGGCCGTATGGGCCGGGTTGATAAAAAGTCGGTAATCCGATCGGGTTTCTAAAAAAAAGGATTGGTGCGACGGTGGCGAGCGGAGAAAAGCTTGGCCGTCGCATTTTTTTATTAAAAAGGTTGCATGAATTTCAAATTTGTTATCATGTGAACTAAATTTTATATTTGCCCTTTCGATAGTCGGTCCACATGAGAAAATACGGGCGAAATATAAAGGCTTTATTGCTTCTGGCGCTTTTCTTGGCGTACTGGAGCAATATTACGCTTTTTTACCACGTCCATACGATAGACAACCAGATATACGTCCATTCGCACTTTCTTTCCGGATCGGCGAGTAATCCTACCCATACTCACACTACCCAACAATTTCAACTGATCGCTCAACTTTCGTTGTTGTTGACAACGGCAGCGGTAGCGATCATTTTCGCTTCGCTTCTCCCGAAGCGGAGTTTCGTTTACTCGGTTCCGAGTCGAGAGATCTGCTGTGCGCTCTCGATTCGCATTCCCGGACTGCGGGCTCCTCCAGTTTGCTGATACATAGTGTTTAAGAGGGAACGAAAGGGAGGGTTCGTTTCTCTGTTTTTTGTGTCAGTAATGTATTAAATCAAACCGAAACAATAATGAATAAATATATTTTGGGAGTAATCGTATTGCTCCTTACTCATGTCGTATGTTTGGCCGAAGAGGTTGCTGTCCATCCGCACAAACAGAGTGATGCCAATATCATAGGGCATGT
>DWXH01000005.1 GCA_019119305.1 Candidatus Alistipes merdigallinarum
TATATCACTTGGGGAGATCAAACGGTAAGCTGATGAATGTATTCTTCCGAAAAACTTTTGTTTGACTCAAAAGAAGTGTAATTTTGTGGTTGTAAATGAATGTTTAATCAGCCGAAACAAAAGTACAAAATTGTTTTACGGCAAATTTTTACGGCAAAATTGAAATTACAAAAAAAGCACTCACAAATCCCTTTGCAAGTGCTTGATCTTTTTGTGACTCCGACAGGATTCAAACCTGTAACCTCTTGATCCGTAGTCAAGTGCTCTATTCAGTTAAGCTACGGAGCCTTTCCTTAATTGCGAGTGCAAAGATAAGCAAAAATTTATTCCGCACAAATATTTTTGCAAAGAAGTTTACGACAGGGCGGAAATATTAGGGACCCTCGCTTCATTTTTTATCCGGAATACTATCGGCTGTCTCCTGATTTTCCGGATCAACAGATAGATATAACTTTTCTTCGAGCAGCCGAGCCAATTCGGCAGGCTTAATGTTTCTGGCCATGATCACACCATCGGGACCGATCAATACATTAGACGGGATCGACCGGACTCCATACGTCCTTGCTTCGGGTGTATTCCAAAATTCCAATCGGCTGACCTGTTTCCACTCCATTTTCGAAGACCGCAGAAACCGGACCCAAGCATCCCGCTCCTTATCGAGCGATACCGCATAAATTTCGAACCCATCCTTACGAAAGCGATCATACACCTCCACCCACTGCGGAATCTCGGCCCTACACGGCGGACACCATGAAGCCCAAAAATCGAGCAGTACATACCGTCCCTCCCCGACCGACTGCGACAGAGGACAATCCGTCCCGGCCGTATCCGGCAGGGAGATATCCACATAGGGTTGTCCGACTGCCGTACGGGTCAAGGCTTCGGACATGGCTTCCAGCAGCGTTCCATATACGGAAGAACGAGCTGACGGATCCAACACCGCCAAAGCCTGACGCAACTCTTCCGCACTCATTTCATACGACAGGTAACGAAAAAGTACATACGCTGCCACGACATGTCGGGCATTTTGCCGTACAAAACCTTCGGCCCACCGGAACTGTACCTGACGCAATGAATCGGCCATCATGGAACTCGAAGCCTGCAGCTCCGGAGCATTCAATAAATTCCCGACCGAATCGTATTGCACACAAAAAACGCGATAGAGCGAATCGTTCGTCGACCCCGTCACCCGAATATCCTGCGGGGCAGCAGCCGAACCGGTGATTCGAATCGGTCGGTTTTCCAGAAAAAAACGCAATATTGCTCCGTCGTGAGTCTCTACGGCCGCATAAATCGGAGCCGAAACATCACCCGTAAACCGGAACGCTCCGTTCATCACTTCCGTAGAATCGATAACACGCGGCTGTTTTCCCTCGAATACAGAAAGATACACCGTCCCAGTCATCCCTGCAATCTCCCCGTCGATCGTATAACCCATCGGCTTCGGCTGTTCCGTACAAGCAACCGTCCATACGGTCACCACACTCAATAATATTTGTAATCTGAAATTCCACATTTTTTCACAAATCACTGATACCTCTATTTTTTGACCCGTTCGGGATGGTTCGACACAAACTGTTCCCAACTGCACGAAGCGACGGGTCCGCCCCCAAGCGCTTTTTTCTTGGTTCGGGACTCCAGCTTCGGGACAGGTGCACTCTGGAACCAATGACACACCGCTACGGCCAAACCGTCCGTCGCATCAAGGCGACGGGGCAAGGCATCCAAGTGCAACAGGTTTTTCAACATCAAAGCGACCTGTTCTTTCGAAGCGGAACCTCTTCCGGTAATCGTCTGCTTTACTTTTCGGGGGGCATACTCCGCCACCGAAACACCGCGACTCAACGCTGCGGCCATGGCCACTCCCTGAGCCCGACCCAACTTCAACATACTCTGGATATTCTTCCCGAAAAAGGGCGACTCGAGAGCCACCTCATCGGGATGATATTCGTCGATCAACCCGCTTACCCGCTCGAATATGTACCGAAGTTTCTGGTACGGATCGGTGATTCGGTGCAGATCGATATCCCCCAGCACGAGACACATCGCAGTATGTTCCTCCACACGGAGTAACCCATACCCCGTTACATTCGTTCCGGGATCGATTCCCATAATAATCTTGTGCGCCACCTCGTCCTCCTGTCGCAACAGCAATTACTCTCCTGCCAGCTGAGCCTTCAGTTGCTCCAGCTCCTTCTCCATACGGCGTACCTGTGCGCTCAGTTCCGGCAGATTACGGTATACCGCAAAAGAGCGATGGTACTTGATTCCGGGCATTGCCGGACTTCCCATATAGACTTGGCCGGCCGCAATGCTGTTCGAAACGCCCGATTTGGAGGCGATTTTCACACCGTCGCCAATCGTCAGATGGCCCGCAATGCCGACCTGACCGCCCATCATACATCCGGCACCCACTTTGGATGATCCGGCCACACCGACCTGCGAAGCCGCTACCGTATTAGCCCCCACCGTCACGTTATGACCGATCTGAATCAGGTTGTCGAGCTTTACCCCCTTATGGATGACCGTCGAACCCATCGTGGCCCGATCGATACAGGTATTCGCCCCGATCTCCACATCGTCTTCGATCCGCACATTTCCGATCTGAGGAATCTTATGATAGACGCCGTGTTCATCGGGAGCGAATCCGAAACCGTCGGCCCCGATAATCGATCCTGCATGGATCGTCACACGGTTTCCTATCTGGCAAGCCTCATAAATCTTCACACCCGGGAACAGCGTCACATCATCACCCAAACGCACCCCATCACCCAGATAAACCTGTGGATAGATTTTGCACCGATTTCCGATTTTCACACCCTGCTCGATCACCGCATAATCGCCCACATAGACCTCTTCTCCCATCTCGGCCGATTCATGAATCGCAGCCAGCTTACTGACACCCTGTTTCTGAGGCTTATTGGCAATGTACAGCTCCAGCAATTTTGCAAAACAGGAATAGGCATCGTCAACCTTGATCATCGTCGCGGACACGGGTGCTGTCGGTTCGAACGACCGGTTAACAATCACAATCGTAGCCTGTGTTTGGTAGATATAGTGTTCGTACTTCGGATTCGACAGAAAGGCAAGCGATCCGGGATGTCCCTCCTCGATCTTAGACAATTCGGAGACCGTCGCCTTCGGGTCACCGACGATATCGCCTTGCAAAAATCCGGCTATGAGTTCTGCTGTAAATTCCATAATTCCACGTATTACAAATAGTTTTTAATATCAATATTTTCAGGCATCAACGGTGTCGGGTCCCCGCCGAACGCCAACAGTTCCCGGATCACACTCGACGATATGGCCACATAATCGGCCGGGGTGAACAACAGCACGGTCTTGATCTCGGGAAACAGCGAACAGTTAACTTGCATGATGCTCCGCTCATATTCGAAATCCACCGTATTGCGTAAACCCCTCAAGATCGTCTTTATACCCAACTCCCGACAGAATGTACCGGTCAGCTCCGTATAGGTCCGGACTTCGATTCTCGGCTCGTCGCGATACAGGTCACGAATCAATCGCATTCGGTTTTCCGGGGTCAACAGACCCTGTTTCTCCTTATTGATCCCGATTGCAATAACAATCCGGTCGAAGAGTTCCAAACCCTGATCGACCACATATTTATGCCCCAACGTAAACGGATCGAACGACCCGGGGAAGAGTGCTACTCCATTCATCCTTCACTCGTTTTGCACATCCTATATGGATGCAAGATACGTATCTTTTCGGATTAAACAATCGCTTTTTTCGATTTTCCGGCAATCAGTTCCGTACGGCTTCACCAAAAGAGCGAGGCTGCCGTTTACCGACAGCCTCACCCGCTATTTTATGTTCCGATTAACCGATCAACTGATCGAACAGCTTCCGGAAACCGACCTCCGCCCCGATCATCGAGGAGAGCTCGGAGATAGCCACCCGTTTCTGCTCCATCGAATCGCGATACCGGACAGTGACGGTCCGATCTTCCAACGTTTGGTGATCGACCGTTATACAGAACGGAGTACCGATCGCATCCTGACGGCGGTAGCGTTTCCCGATACTGTCTTTTTCATCATACTGCACATTGAAATCGAACTTCAGCTGATGCAGAATCTCACGGGCCACTTCCGGCAGACCGTCCTTCTTAACCAGCGGCAGCACGGCCGCTTTCACCGGAGCCAGCGCAGGCGGGAAGTGCATCACCACACGCGTCTCGCCATTTTCAAGCTGCTGCTCTTCGTATGAAGCGGAAAGCACCTGAAGCACCATACGGTCGACTCCGATTGAAGTCTCGATCACATAAGGCACGTAACTCTCTCCCGTCTCCGTATCGAAATACTGGATCTTCTTGCCGGAGAATTTCTGGTGGTTACCCAAATCGAAGTCGGTACGCGAGTGGATACCCTCCACCTCCTTGAAGCCGAACGGGAATTCATACTCCACGTCGGTCGCGGCATTGGCATAGTGTGCCAATTTCTCGTGGTCATGGAACCGGTAATGCTCATCTCCGAAACCGAGTGCACGGTGCCACTTCATCCGGGTCTCTTTCCATTTTTTAAACCATTCGAGCTCTTCTCCCGGACGGACAAAGAACTGCATCTCCATCTGCTCGAATTCACGCATCCGGAAAATGAACTGACGGGCAACAATCTCATTCCGGAATGCCTTTCCGATCTGAGCGATACCGAACGGTATCTTCATACGGCCCGTTTTCTGGACATTCAGGAAGTTCACAAAGATACCTTGTGCAGTCTCGGGACGCAGATAGATCGTATTGGCCCCTTCGCTTACAGAGCCCATCTTCGTCTCGAACATCAAGTTGAACTGACGGACCTCCGTCCAGTTGCGCGTCCCGGAAATCGGACAAACAATCTCACAATCAAGAATGATCTGCCGTAACTCCTCCAAATCGTTGCGGTTCAACGCATCGACCATACGGTCATGCGCCATGTCGCGTTTGGCCCGGTAGTCGGCCACCCGGGCATTGGTCTCCAGAAACTTGGCCTCGTCGAACGCATCGCCGAAACGCTTTTTGGCTTTCTCAACCTCTTTAGCGATCTTCTCCTCTTGCTTGGCGATAAAATCCTCGATTAACACATCAGCGCGATAACGCTTCTTCGAGTCGCGGTTGTCGATCAACGGGTCGTTGAACGCTCCGACATGTCCCGAAGCCTCCCAGATTTTCGGATGCATGAAAATCGCCGAGTCGATCCCCACGATGTTGTCGTGCAGACGGGTCATGGACTCCCACCAATAACGTTTGATGTTGTTCTTCAATTCGACGCCCTGTTGCCCGTAATCGTATACAGCGCTCAATCCGTCATAGATCTCACTGGATGGAAAAATAAAACCGTACTCCTTGCAGTGAGCCACCAATTTCTTAAAAAGTTCTTCTTGTGTCATAAGATTATCTTGATTTTTCGATTATCCCGAATTGTCTAAGGGCGAAACTCTCCGTCCAAATATAAAGAGCCGTCAACCGCCTCTTTCACACGGAAAAAATGAGGACGTTCGGCAGGCAAAACGTTCGGCTGATGGATACTCAGCAACAGCTCTCCGTCAAGCGTCCGGAACAGCATGCCGTGTCCGCCGTCGCGCGCAAAAAGCGGTTCCGGAACGTGTTCCCACGGCCCGGTGATCCGACCGTTTGCCGACCGGGCCACACCGATCGCATATCCCTCCTTCCCGAACGACGACCACAACAACAGCAACTCTCCCTTACGGTTGCGATACAGGAACGGGCCATCGGTCACATACGCCTGCCGCGACGGATCGATCATCACGGTCCAAGGGGCCGACGACGCAGCAAACAACGTGCGCGGTTTCCCTTTAGCCGCCCTCAAATCCCGGGTAAGCCGTACCGCCTCAACCGTACCGTCTCCGATCTGGGTCCATTCATGACAGAAGACCATCCACGGATTACCCTTTTCATCGACATAGAGCGTCCCGTCGAGTGCCTGCCATGTATTCGGCGTCACGCGTCCGTCGCTATGCTCCACAAACGGGCCTCGCGGTGTATCCGCCACGAAAATCGCCGTTCCGAGCAGGCTGTCGACTGCACCGCGAACCGTCGCGAAAAGATAATATTTGCCCTTATACTCATGGCATTCGGCTGCCCAGAAATTGCCTTTACCCCAGAAACCCGGTCCGGGTTCAAAAACCGGATATGGCCCCTGCCAGCGGCGCATGTCCCGGCTGACGTACTGATCGAAACCGTCTCCGCGAGTCGTACCGAACATATAGTAAATTCCGTCAGCCGAGTCGACCAAAAGGAACGGATCGCGGATATGCACCGAATCCACAGGAACTCCCTGCCCCAACCCTTCGGTACCGCTTTGTGCAGCCAGTTCGTTTACCGTCGTCGCCGCCAACAATCCGATCAAAAACAGATACAATATTTTTTTCATTATCTTCCCCCGAATCGTATTATGGAATGCAAAGATAAGTTTTTTTCTTAACTTTGTGACGAAAAACAGGCTATCTCCTGCAATATGAGCGGTAAAACGGTCGTTGAAAAAAATCTTCGGCCGGATGCATGAAAGGATATGGGAAGAATTTTAGCTATCGACTATGGACGCAAAAGAACGGGGCTTGCCGTTTCCGATCCGCTGAGGATCATTGCCAATCCGCTCGAAACCGTTCCAACCCACACGCTAATGGAGGTCATCAAACGATACATCGCTGAAAACGATGTCGATCTGATCGTTGTGGGTATGCCTTTACAAATGGACGGGCGTCCGGCTGAAGCCTACACCTACATCCGTCCCTTTTTAAACCGGCTCGGCAAGGAGATACCCCAAATGCCCGTCGAACTGTTCGACGAACGGTTTACCTCGAAACTTGCCCTGCAGACCATGATCACGGGAGGCGTCCCAAAAAAACGCCGGCGCGAAGACAAAGGTATGGTCGACCGCATCAGCGCAACGATTATCCTGCAAGGATATATGGAAGCCCAGAGTTTACAAACAAAAAAAGAGATATAAAAACTTACGCACATGGAAAAGATCAAAGCCGCCGTAGTCGGTTACGGCAACATCGGAAAATTCGTTCTCGAAGCGCTGCAGGCCGCTCCTGATTTTGAAATCGCCGGCATCGTGCGCCGCAATGCATCTGACGTACCCGACGAGCTGAAAAGCTACAAAGTAGTTTCAAACATCGAAGCTTTAGGGAAGGTCGATGTAGCCATCCTCTGCACGCCGAGCCGGAAAGTGGAAGCCTTTGCTTCGGAACTTCTGGCCAAAGGAATCAACACGGTAGACAGTTTCGACATCCACACCGAAATTCCCGAACTGTACCGTAAGCTGAACGAAATTGCCGTACAACACAAGGCTGTTTCGATCATGTCGGCTGGGTGGGACCCCGGCACCGACTCGGTAGTCCGCGCCATGCTCGAAGCCTGCGCCCCAAAAGGACTGACCTATACAAACTTCGGACCAGGCATGAGTATGGGACATACCGTAGCTGTCAAAGCAATCGAAGGAGTACAGGCAGCGTTGTCCATGACGATCCCTACCGGCACCGGTATTCACCGCCGTATGGTTTACATCGAGCTCAAACCGGGTTACGAATTTGCAGAAGTGGCCAACGCCATCAAAAACGACCCCTATTTCGTACACGACGAAACGCATGTCATCCGGGTCGACTCGGTCGACGCACTGAAAGACATGGGACATGGCGTCAACCTGACCCGCAAAGGCGTATCGGGAAAGACACAGAACCAACTCTTCGAATTCAACATGCACATCAACAACCCGGCCCTGACCGCACAGATCCTGGTCTCTACGGCACGCGCCGCCATGCGTCAAAGACCCGGATGCTACACGCTGATCGAAATCCCGATGATCGATCTGCTGTACGGCAACCGCACCGAACTGATCGCACACTTAGTCTAAACCGGGCCAGAACCTCGAATCGAACAGAAAATGATTTTACCAATCTATATCTACGGATCGACAGTATTGCGGAATGAGTCAGTCGACATCACGCCGGATTATCCCGACCTGAACCGTTTTGTCGCCGATCTTTGGGAGACCATGTACGAAGCCGACGGCGTAGGACTCGCAGCCCCGCAAGTGGGACGCAACATACGGGTCTTCGTCGTGGATGCTTCGGTCAATGCCGATAAGGATCCAAGGCTTGTCGGATTCCGAAAAACGTTCATCAACGCCCGAATTTACGAACGATCCGACGACGAAACACCATTCAGCGAAGGCTGCCTCAGTTTGCCGGGACTGAACGAATCGGTCAATCGGCCCAGCCGGATCAAAATCCGGTACGTGGACGAGAATTTCGTGGAACACGATGAGGAGTACGACGGATTTGCCGCCCGCGTGATCCAACACGAATACGACCACCTTGACGGTATCATGTTCGTTGACCGGCTCTCCCCGCTGCGGAAAACTTTGATTAAAGGGAAACTTACCTCATTGTCTAAAGGCAAATATAAGGCCGACTACCGCTGCAAACAGGTAAAAAAATAGGATTGGGTCAATAGACTCGACCTCGATAAACGGACGAATCGCCATACGGAACGATTCGTCCGTTCATTATTATATCGTTATTATTGAAGTCAGGATCTACCTCGACCCGAACTCGATTACTGCCGGGCGTAAGCGTAATCCTGATTTCAGCCGCAATTCCACCGCCCAACACACGCATTTTATAATAAACGATTCTTTTACGGCCGACCTCAAGGTGTACGTCCGAAACCGTTCCACGCAAAGCGATCCCCCCTATGCCACTTGGCCCCGGACGAACTCCATTAAATGTGATTTGGACCATCCCCTCCGATCCGTCCCGCGAAATAAAATTCGTATTCGTACTCACACTTGCCGTCCTGCCTCTTTTGAAAGACAAACGATCGACTTCGACTACGAACCGCCCTTGCTTTAATGCGTCGAAAGCCTGTATATATGACAAACTGTCAGAAACGGCTTGCGTCCTTTTCACTTCTTGCCGCAGATCTTTCCGTGACTGATTTTTAGCTTGTAGAACTGTTCCTGTTGTTGTTCCCACCAGCAAACACATCATTATCTGTAAAACCCTATTCATAAATATAAAATATTTTTATTCAATATCTTTTATAAGCCACAACAATCATACTCCAAACTCAAATCTTCCCAACTCTTCTACTCGACCGATAAAGCATTTCATCACAACTTAACCCACAAAACCGTTGTAGTTTCCATTTTTTTTTCTACATTTGCGGATATAGAAATACCCGAATTTTCCATCTTTTAAACCAATATTTTTATGAAGAAAAGTTTACTTTTGATTGTTTTTCTTGCTGCTGTCAGCATCGCTTCGGCACAAAAGACTTTCACCTTTGGTCCGAAAGTCGGTTTTAACATCTCCGATATCGGAATGAAAATGGAAGATGACGGATCTGAATCTTCATCCGACAACGACATCAGCGGAGCCAAACCGACGCTGGTCATCGGTGCTTTCGCCGAATTTCGTCCTGTCAAGGTTTTTGGTCTCTCTGTAGATGTGCTTTATTCCCGCCAAGGTATGAAAAACGACATCTCGACAAGCATAGGTTCAGTCAACATGTCAGCAACAAACAATATCCGTCTACACTACCTGAACGTTCCTGTCATGGCAAACATCTATATCATTGGCGGGCTGGCTTTCAAAGCCGGCATACAACCCGGATTCCTGTTGGGGGCCAAATCCATTAATGATATTTCGAACGACTCCGGATCTCAATCAACTACCACCGACCTGAAAAAAGCCGATGTGCTGAAAAATGTCGACGTGACAATCCCTGTCGGTTTGGCCTATTCATTCAATTTCGGATTGGTTCTTGATGCCCGGTACAACATTCCATTCAACGACATCGCCACAAACAAATTCAACGAAATTTCAGAATTCGGCTCCACGAAAGTCACCAACCGGGTGTTCACATTCACAGCGGGCTGGCGGTTCTAACAGAACCTTAAAACCATATTCAAACTCTATAAAAACGGCCTTTTATCGAAGGACCGTTTTTTTATATTCCGTACATTTATCTGACAATTCAATCATAAAACAAAAGAAACACCTTTTGCTTGTTGTAAATTTCACTTTTATTGCTATTTTTGCTAAAATTACCATCCAAAACAACTCCATTTCACCTACTATTTACTAATAACACTCCTTAAAATTTAGCAATATGAAACAATTATTACACTTACGGTTCTGGCCGGTTCTCTTCTTCACAATGTTCATTCTGAGCATATCGTGCAAAGAAAAAGAAGAAAACCAAAACTATCCGACACCAGCTCCTACCGAATTTTCGGTTCTCGCTGCCGACGCACAAATCACCTTGAGTTGGACGGCCCCCGAAAGCCAATTCGTTAGCGGCTACTCATTAACTTGGACGCCCGGAGAGGGTAATATCACTCTTTCCGCTGATAAGAATTCCTATACCGTCGACCAATTAACCAACGACACAGAATATGCTTTCACGCTAAAGGCTATCTATGAGAATGGTGTTCTCTCCGATCCGGTTACACAAACAGGCACTCCGATCGCCGCAGAGGTCCCCGCTCCGACAAACTTTTCGGCTAAGGCAGGGGATGGCGAGGTAACCCTTTCGTGGACCCCTTCGACAGGTAAAAATCTAAAAGAGTATCTTCTTACATGGACACCCGAAGACGGGAATGTCACTCTATCTGCCGAAACAACAGAACATACGGTCGATCAACTGACCAACGGAACCGAATACACCTTTACACTTGCCGCAGTCGACAATGCCGGTCGCAAATCGGCTCTCATCACACAAAACGCCACACCGCAACAAGAGGTGTTCGACACTTGGCCGGAACAGGGTATGGAAGATGCCGTATACATCAACAACGGGATCATACAGTTGGGAGTAGACATGGATCGTGGCGGATCTATTTTCCATTTCTCGGAAGTCAACACCAAACGCAACCTGTTGAATCATGCTGACGAAGGCAGGTTCATGCAACAGTCCTATTACGGCGAATCGGACGGCAGCAACTGGAATGGAACGCCATGGGTGTGGAATCCGATTCAAGGAGGAGGCAGCCACGGCGAAAAGGCCCGGGTGATTTCACAAAACATCACGCCGACGTCGATCAACATTGTCTCCGAACCGGTTCATTGGGCAAGCGGGAAGGCACTATCCGAATGCGAAATGGAAGAAACGATCACACTCGACGGACAGATTGCTCATGTCCATTACACTTTCCGCAATAACGGATCCGGAGCCACAGATCACCCAGCCACCCATCAGGAACTTCCTGCCATTTTTATGGATAACGGGTTAAGCAATCTGGTTTTCTATTCAGGCGACACACCATGGACGCACGATGAGCTCACACGATACACCCCTCCTTCTCAGACTTCAGGAACGATTACCAACGAAGAGCGTACACGTACCGAACATTGGGCCGCCTATGTCGATGATTCAGATTGGGGACTCGGCGTATACACTCCCGGAACTCCACAAATGACGCTCTACCGATTCGGAATCGGATCGGGCCCCACCAGCGGGGCTTGTTCCTACTTTGCACCCATTCGCACCTTTGCAGTAACGAAAGGGATGGTATTCGAATACGATGTATATTTGTATATCGGAACTGTCGACCAGATTCGAGAGACATTTTACGGAATCCGTTCCGAAGGTTGGGAAATTGATGATACCGGATTTCCCGCCGGCTATCTTTACATCAAAGAACAGGAAAACGCCACTGTAACCGACAATAATTATACAGGGACCAACGGCTCGTTTACTATCAAAACAAGCGGAACAAATCCCTCTGTTACGACACAACGGATCGCAGAAAACATTTCAGATCAGGTTCTAACTTTCCAATATCGATGTGACAAGGAGGTAGGCCTTTCAATCAAAATGGATGACAATTTGTCAGTGACTCGTATCATGCCTCTTGCAGCCTCTTCCGATTGGAATGTTTATGCATTCGATTTGGGTTATTTGATCTCTGAATGCGGATGGGGAGCTGTCGGTTCGCGAATTCAACTATTCCTCGACACAGATGTTGGCACCCAAATCGAGATAAAACGCATGCGTATGCGCACCCGGACCACAGAAGAAGAGAATGCCGCTTCAGCATTGTATATCGCACTTACTGGGCCGACTCACTCACTTGAGAAACTCGAAGATCTAACAGACTATTTCAGTTATGCAACGGGATACACCTATCTCTATCAAGCTGAAAACAATGCTAACGATCCCTATGTTGCGACAGCCTCCCGTTCCCGAGCCATCGCTGACGATGAAAATAAGCTCTCATTCGAATACAAATGCGCGAAAGGAGGATCGATCGAATTTTTCTTCAAAATTATCGCAGGGTGTTCAGTTTCGGGATTGAATTTCCCTGCTGCGGACGACTGGACCTCAATTACATTCGACCTAACAGAGGGCAAAGCCAAAGCGCTACAAACCGATCCGGAAGCTCTCGCCGCCGGTGTCCAAATGCGATTCGACATCAATAATATTGACGGAATTCCTCTTTACATACGAAATATTCGCATTCACAAATAGACAATTACCAAGCAAGACAAAAGGAGGTTGTTTCGAAATCGAAACAACCTCCTTTTGTCTTACCCGACGTTTATTCCGACATTTTTTATCGTTTCCACACAATCTGGCTATCTATCGTCAGCCGAACCAAACGAAAATAAAAAAGAGGGAACCTCACGGTTGCCTCTTTCCCCGGGAATTAATCCCTAAAACTACTAACCCAAACTTAAATAAATGAAGAAACCTTGTTGCTTGTACTTTCTGCTTTACTTCCTTTACTCGATATATTAAACTATCAATTTCTGTGCCAAACTTTCGTTGTCATATTCCCTCTTAGAGAATCGATTTCAAACTTTATACCGACAATTTCCGTGCCGATACTGATTTTTTATCAGAAATAAAAAATATTTTTATTCCCTTTGCTTTACCATACTATTATAGCATTACGGAAAAAGCGATACATGACGTTTCTCTTACCGTAATGCTATAACAGAACGAGGCACTGCTTCTCAATATTGTTTAAAACAAAACTTTTTTTTGATTATTTGTCCAATGCGTGACAAATTGACTGGTTCAGCTCCCTTATTTTCTGCTCATTCAATTTAATTACCTTCCGGTCATAAGTCATCAGACCGTTCACCTCAACCTCGACATCACTGGTCTGCGTATAGACACCGGCCGAAAATCCACGTTCGATCATATCCTTCAACATGTTCGTATATTTCAGATAAGCCTCCGTAGCTTCATCCGAATTTTTAAATTGAACATATCCCCAATTCCGGTCGGGTTCCCACAGATGATCCGCAACGACCAATCCGATTCCGCCATATTCTCCCATCACCGTCACTCGCTTCGTGTCATACAAATACATTTCCGGATGAGGATAGCGATGCAAGTCAAGGACATCGCCGCAGGCTATGTAGTGATTTCCGCCACTGGCCGGATTGACCGGTCGGGTCGGGTCATAGATTTTGGTCCAAGCTGCAATCTCTCGGGTCTTGAATTGCCCCCAAGCCTCATTGAACGGAACCCACATCGCAATACACGGATAGGAATAGAGATAGTCGATAATCTCTTTCCACTCCTTGCGATAATTGGCTTCTGACACAGGAGTCCGATTCCACTCCTGTGCATCAAAATATTGTGTCATCTGCCACTGCGGATTCCCCTCTCCGCCGCTCGGCATATCCTGCCAAACCATGATACCCAGTTGGTCGCAATACATATACCACCGGGCCGGCTCAACTTTGACGTGCTTGCGAATCATGTTGAATCCGAAATCCTTCGTCTTTTTCAGGTCATACAGAAGTGCCTCATCGGTAGCAGCCGTATAAAGCCCGTCGGGCCACCATCCCTGATCGAGCGGACCGAAATGGAATATATCCTTGTTATTCAGCTTCAACCGCATAATGCCGTTCTCGTCGTATCCTGTAGAATACTTCCGCATAGCTGTATAACTCTCTATCTGATCGACTGCTTTCCCTGCTGAATTCAATGTAATTTTCAGATCGTAAAGGAACGGAGAATCGGGACTCCAGAGCTTCATATCAGCCGGCATCGTAATCGTCACGGGTACGCCTGAAAGCGCCTTCCCTTGAGCCACCGTACGATCACCATCCAATACGGATACTTCGACAACATCTCCCATCGCAGCACAAGACGTTTGCACCTCCACCTTCAACTCCTTCTTATCGATATCGGGCGTCGTCTTAATGCCTGCAATGTATTTTTCCGGAACCGGTTCGAGCCATACGGTTTGCCAAATACCACTCACCGGAGTATACCAAATTCCCTCCGGACGGTTCACCTGTTTCCCTCGCGGCTGAAATCCTTCGTCGGTCGGATCCCACACTTTTACCTTTAACGTATTAGTCCCTTTTTTATTCAACGCCTGTGTTATGTCGAACGAGAAGGGGGTATATCCGCCCGTGTGTTCACCGACCTTCACATCGTTGACCCATACATCGGCTTTCCAGTCGACCGCCCCGAAATGGAGCAGCACCCGACCGTCGGCCCATTTTGCTGGAACCGTAAATTCCCGGGAATACCATAATTCGTTTTGAGCACCCAACTGTTTCTGAACCCCCGAAAGGCTCGACTCCACGGCATACGGAACCAAAATCTTACCGTCCGTCTGCTCCGGAATAGTGCCCACCGGAACAATACTGTAATCCCATAATCCATTCAGATTCTGCCACTGCTCACGTTCCATAAGCGGACGCGGATACTCCGGCAGCGGATTGTTCGGATCGACCTCTTCAGCCCACACCGTTTTGATTTTATCACCGGCCGGTTGCCACTGTGCTCCCGCCGACACGCCCAACATGAGAAAGGACGCCAATACAAGTGCTTTTTTCATTTTTTTCGTGTTGTTTCTTGGTTACAAATACAAATTTAACAATTTTAATAAAAACAGAAAATGCAGATCGTATCAAAAAGCCTCGAAGAGTTCTTCTTTTCAGGAAAAAATACGATATTTGCATCCTGATAGTGATACTATAAAAAGCTGTAAGATATGTTAAGCGGAGGAAGAACCAAGATCGCAGAGCTGTTGCAGTCGACAACGGCCATCGGAACGGAAGTGGTAGTGAAAGGGTGGGTCAGAACCAAACGCGGAAACAAAAACGTAGCCTTCATCGCCCTCAACGACGGATCGATCATTCATAACATACAAATCGTCGCCGACGTCAACAAGTTCGACGAAGCTTTGCTCAAAAACATCACAACGGGCAGTTGTATCAAAGCCACAGGAAAACTGGTCGAATCGCTCGGTTCGGGCCAGCCCGTCGAGATACAGGCGGAGTCGATCGAAATCTACGGGACGACCGACGCCTCCTATCCGCTCCAGAAGAAGGGACACTCGCTGGAATTTCTCCGCGAAATCGCCTACTTGCGTCCCCGCACCAATACTTTTGGAGCCGTACTGCGTATCCGGCACGCAATGGCTTTCGCCATACACAAATATTTCAACGATCACGGTTTTTATTACCTGCATACTCCGCTGATTACAGGTAGCGATTGCGAAGGGGCCGGAGCCATGTTCAACGTGACGACGCTCGACCTAAACAACGTTCCCAAAACAGAAGAGGGTAAAGTGGACTACTCGCAGGACTTCTTCGGGAAACCGTGCAACCTGACCGTATCCGGTCAGCTCGAAGGCGAACTCGGAGCTTTGGCCCTGTCGCAAATCTACACGTTCGGTCCGACATTCCGTGCCGAGAATTCCAACACGCCACGCCACTTGGCCGAGTTCTGGATGATCGAACCGGAAGTCGCCTTTTACGAATTGGAAGACAACATGGAGTTGGCCGAAGACTTTTTGAAGTTTCTGATCCAATATGCCTTGGACAACTGCCAGGACGACTTGCAATTCCTTGCCAAAATGTACGACAGCGAACTGATCGAGCGGCTCAAGTTCGTCGTCGACAACGACTTCGTACGCTTGGATTACACAGAAGGGATCGACATTCTGATGAAAAGCGGAGTCAAATTCGAATTCCCGGTAAGCTGGGGGCTCGATCTGCAAAGCGAACACGAACGGTACCTCGTCGAACAACACTTCAAGAAACCGGTCATCCTGATCAATTATCCCAAAGAGATCAAGGCCTTTTACATGAAGCTGAACGACGACGGGAAAACCGTGCGGGCCATGGACGTGCTCTTCCCGAAGATCGGGGAGATCATCGGCGGTTCGCAACGGGAAGAGAACCTCGACAAATTGCGGCAACGCGTCGAAGAAGTAGGCGTTCCGGAGAAAGACATCTGGTGGTACCTCGACACCCGGCGCTGGGGAAGCGCCCCGCATAGCGGATTCGGGCTCGGTTTCGAACGATTATTACTTTTCGTAACCGGCATGGGTAACATTCGCGACGTGATTCCGTTCCCGCGTACCCCGAAAAATGCTGAATTCTGATCCTGAAAACCAGATTGCAACGGACGTTTCAAACCACAACATAGGACCGTTCTTACTATAATATGCCCTTTATAGGACTCCGATGGGAATGGAATTATGCTTATCTTTGTATTATACCAAAAGATAGGTAAAATATATCCATTTAATCTACTATTGAAAAACGGAAAACTATGTCAACAATCAATCAACGTCAGGTTCAGAAACTCATGCAGAAGCTCTCTCCGCAGCAGATCCAAATGATCAAGCTGCTGGAGCTTCCCACCATACAGTTAGAACAACGCATCAAACAAGAGATTGAGGAGAACCCCATTCTCGAGGAAGAGCCCTCCGAAGAACAACAGGACGAAGAACCCAAAGAGGTATCCGTCGAGGAGTATTTCACAGAGGACGATACTCCCAGATACAAGTATCACGCCAACAACTACTCACCGGACGACCAGAAACGGCCGGTATACCTGACAGAAGGTATCTCGCTTCAGGAGAGCCTGATCCAGCAGCTCGGATTCAAAAACATGTCCGAACGCGAAATGACTCTGGCCGTATACATCATCGGCAGCATCGACGACGACGGATATTTACGCCGGGATTTGGCATCGATAACCGACGACATCGCATTCAGCACAGGAATCGAGACAACGGAAAGTGAACTCGAAAAGATTCTCCACACCATTCAACGGCTCGAACCGGTCGGGATAGGATCAAGAAGCCTGAAAGAGTGCCTGCTGCTGCAATTAGACGCACTCCCGGCTTTGAATCCGGCACAAAAACTCGCCCGTAAAATTCTGACATCGTATTTCGACGAGTTTACGAAAAAACATTACGAAAAACTGATGTCTCGTCTCTCGGTCAGTGAAAGCGAGTTCCGAAGTGCAATCGACGAAATCATCCGTCTCTCGCCGAAACCCGGCAATCTGTACAGCGACGATAAAAATACCGCTCAACCCTATATCATTCCCGATTTTACGCTGGATTATCAAAACGGCATATTCGATCTGAAACTCAACTCGTCGAATATTCCCGACCTGAAAATCAACCGCCGGTATATGGAGATGATCCGCAATATGACCCAAGAGAGCGGTTCGGAATCCGAATCGAATCGGGAGGCGATCCAATTCGTCAAAAACAAGATCGACTCGGCCAAATGGTTCATTTCAGCCATCCGACAACGGCACGACACACTCATGCGGACCATGCAGGCCATTCTCGATTACCAAAAAGAGTTTTTCATCGACGGCGATCAATCGAAATTGCGCCCGATGATCTTAAAGGACATTGCCGATGCCACAAAGCTCGATGTATCGACCATCTCGCGTGTCGTCAACAGCAAATATGTACAGACCCAATTCGGTATCATTCCGTTGAAACAGCTTTTTTCAGAAGCGATGCAGACAGACAGCGGCGAAGAGGTATCTTCTTACGAGATCAAAAACATCCTATCCGATTGTATCCAAAAGGAGAACAAACACAAACCGCTGACCGACGAAACGCTGATGAATATCCTCAACGACAAAGGATACCGAATCGCCCGACGTACCGTAGCCAAATATCGGGAAATGCTCGGTATACCGGTCGCCCGACTACGCAGGCAGATTTGATCGTCACGTGCAAATTTTCGTTCCAAGCGATACAAAAAGTAAGCAATCTCATCCGGGAAATCATCGGAATCACTATCTTTGGAGTCCGTTTGAAAATTTCACATGAAAGAAGTCGTATATAGCCGATCCGTATGCAAGGTCGTTTCGATGGTGCTTCATCCGTCCGTTACTCCGACCATTGCCGTAATTTTACTGCTATTCGGTCCGACAATCCTGTTTCCCCTTTCGCTTCCGGCCAAAGGAATATTGATCGGTGTCGTCGCCATCGACACGCTCCTGTTGCCTTTGGGAGCTATCGGTATCCTGCAAGGAACCGGCGTCATTACCGATCGTTCCTTACAGGATCGGAAACAACGGGTTATCCCCATCGCCACCGTTGCCCTGTGCTACGGATTGTGCATTCTCTTTCTCTCGAAAATCATTTTTGCGTTTCTGGTCATGCGGTTCATCATCGCCGCCCTATGTTGCGTAATGGTTGCCGGAATCATTACCCTGTTCTGGAAAATCAGCCTGCACATGACCTCCATCGGGGGCGTACTCGGCATGCTCTTTTCCATGTGTGTCACAGGATTGGGAAACTTACAATACGCCTTGATCGTTTTTCTGATTTTAGCCGGGATTCTGGCCGGTGTACGACTTCAGATGGGATGCCACACACCCCTGCAAATCGCTGCCGGCTTACTCTTGGGATTTTTCCTTACCACAGGAATCGTACTTCTCTTTTAGAGCAAAAAAATAGAACTAAAAGTTCGGTCGGTTTCGGAGTTATCGATGAATGACTCCGGAACCGATCAACTCTTCACCGTCGTACCACGCAGCAAACTGTCCGGCCGTCACACCACGCTGAGGCATATCAAAAACGATATACCCTCCCTGTGACGTAACAAATAGTGTCCCGTCCTGCAACGGTTGCCGATAACGGATCCGAATCCGGAAACGAGCCTGTTCACCCTCCAGCAACGCCCGATCGGGACGGATCCAATGCATCTCTTCGGGCAGGATCCGCAACGCCCGACGATACAGGCCCGGATGCTGTTTTCCCTGGCCTACATAAACGATATTGCGCTCCACATCCGTCGCAATGACAAACAACGGTTCGGGACGACCGCCCACATGCAAACCTTTCCGCTGCCCGATCGTTAAAAAATGAGCCCCCGAGTGATGACCGATCTTGGCCCCATCCTCCTCTGTATAGAGATAGGGGGTTGCCATCCGATCCAACGCCGCAACATTCGGAATCTCGATCCCCGAAAAACTCTCGGTATCGTCGTGCCGATACCCGGGCCACGATGCGGGAATCTCTACAATATCGCCCTCCCGGGCTTTTAATTTCTGCTGGAGAAAGACCGGAAGATCGACCTTGCCGACAAAACAGATTCCCTGCGAATCCTTACGCTTGGCCGTAGCCAGGTGCTGTTCTTCGGCAATCCGGCGCACTTCAGGCTTCAACAAATGTCCGATCGGGAAAAGTGCACGCGACAACTGTTCCTGTGTCAGTTGGCACAAAAAGTAGCTTTGGTCCTTATTCGGATCGCTGCCGACCAACAACCGATAGACCGTCCGACCGTCCACATCGATCGTCTCCTTACGGCAATAGTGCCCCGTAGCCACATAGTCGGCACCCAGTTTGAGAGCCTCCTGCAGGAAAGCGTCGAACTTGATCTCCCGGTTGCACAAAACATCCGGATTGGGTGTCCGCCCCTTTCCGTACTCGGCAAACATGTAATCCACCACCCGACGACGATAGACTTCACTCAGATCGACCATGTGGAACGGGATGTCGAGCCGTTTGGCCACCAATTCGGCAAACATGTGGTCGTCGTACCACGGACAATCACCCTCAAGCGTACCGGTCGTATCGGTCCAGTTCCGCATGAACAACGCCACGACATCGTATCCCTGCTCTTTGAGCAAGTAGGCAGCGACACTTGAATCGACCCCTCCGGACATTCCTACAACAACTCTCTTCATACTCTTTTCATTGGGTTATATGCAAAAAAAACAGGATGCGACACTCCCCTTTTTTGTGTGCCGCACCCCGAAAACGTATCACCTCCTATGCCATCGCCAGCTTCAGTACATCGTCGTTCGTCCGGACATAGTGGAAAGTCAGGCCTGCAACATATTCGGCCTTGATCTCTTCGATGTCTTTTTTATTCTCTTCGCTCAGAATAATCGCCTTGATACCGGCCCGCTTTGCAGCCAAAATCTTCTCCTTGATTCCGCCGACCGGCATCACACGGCCCCTCAACGTCGTCTCACCCGTCATGGCGATCCGATCCTTAACCGGCCTGCCCGTATAGGTCGAAACCAGCGAAGTCATCATCGTAATCCCCGCACTCGGACCGTCTTTCGGGATGGCCCCTTCGGGTACATGGATGTGCACATCGTTCTTTTCGAATTTTTCGGGATCGATTCCCAGCTCCTTGCAATGTGCTTTCACCCACTGCAAAGCAATCGTCGCCGACTCCTTCATCACATCACCCAAATTACCGGTCATCGTCAGGGCTCCCTTACCCGGCGTCAGGATCGACTCCACGTACAGGATATCGCCACCGACTTCTGTCCAAGCCAATCCGGTTACGACACCCACCATACCGGCGATCTCGTACTCTTCATTCAGGAAACGCGGCATACCGAGCACTTTCTCAACATCGGCTGCCGAAATCTCCGGTTTGTACGGCTCGTCGAATCCGATATTTTTGGCACGGGTCCGGATCAGCTTGGCCAACCGTTTCTCCAACGTCCGCACCCCCTGCTCCCGCGTATACTCGGCGATCACCTTCTCAATCACCTTCGGGGTCATCTTAAACTGTTTTGCCGTAACTCCATGCGCCTCCAGTTCCTTCGGAATCAGATGCTTCTTGGCGATCTGCACTTTATCTTCGAGAATGTATCCCGGTATGTTGATCATCTCCATACGGTCGCGCAACGCCGGATGGATATTCGTAATGTTATTGGCCGTAGCGATGAACAACACCTTCGAAAGGTCATATTCCGTATCGAGGTAGTTGTCGTGGAACGTCGCATTCTGCTCCGGATCGAGTACCTCCAGCAGGGCAGACGAAGGATCGCCGTGGTTGCTGACCGTAATCTTGTCGATCTCATCGAGAATGATGACCGGATTGGACGAACCCGCCCGTTTGATCGTCTGTATGATCCGTCCGGGCATAGCACCGATATAGGTTTTACGGTGTCCACGGATCTCAGCCTCGTCGTGCAGTCCTCCTAACGAAATACGCCCGAACTTACGCTTCAACGCCCCGGCCACCGATTTGCCCAACGACGTCTTGCCGACTCCCGGAGGACCGTAAAGGCACAGAATCGGGGACTTCATATCGCCCTTCAGTTTCAGAACCGCCAGATGTTCCAAAATCCGCTCCTTAACCTCGTCGAGCCCGAAATGGTCGTTATCGAGACGCTTCTTCGCATGGACCAGATCCAAATTGTCTTTCGTATAGGTCTCCCACGGAAGGTCGAGCATCAACTGCAGGTAATTCAACTGAACCGAATATTCGGCCACCGCAGGATTCATCCGTTCAAGTTTTGCCAACTCTTTATAGAACAAATCCTTGACCTCCTGTTTCCACCGTTTTTTGGACGCACGCTCGTGCAGCTCATCGATGTCCTTGTCAACAGGATCACCTCCCAGCTCGTCCTGAATTGTCCGAATCTGCTGCTGCAGGAAATACTCTCGCTGCTGTTGATCGATATTCTGCTTTACCTTGCTTTGTATCTCGTTTTTGAGCTCCACCAACTGTTGCTCGCGCACCAGAATCTCCAGCAACCGACGGGCCCGGGCCAAAAGTCCGGGAGCTTCGAGCAACCGCTGCCGATCGGCATCGGGAAGATCGAGGTTCGAACAGATAAAATTGATGATTCCCCGTTTGTTATCGATGTTCTTGATGGCAAAAGTAGCCTCCTTCGGCATCTGGGGAGAAACGTTGATGATATTCAACGCCACGTCCTTGATCGAATCGACCAAAGCATCGAACTCGATGTTGTTCGGCTCGGGAACCGAATCCTTCAACGGCATGACCGAAGCCTTGAAATAGGGGTCGGAAACTACGAAATCGCGTACCTCGACCTTCTCCAACCCCTGAAGAATCACGGTCAGATTTCCGTTGGGCATCTCCAACACCTTCAGAATACGCGCTGCCGTACCGATCCTATAGAGATCATCCGGACCGGGCTGCTCTACTTCGGGCTCCTTCTGCAACAAAGTCCCGAGAATCCCGTTCGTACTTTCCACATCACGGACCAACCGCATCGACTTGTCCCGACCCACCGTAATGGGCGTTATCGATCCGGGAAACAATACCGAACTGCGCAGGGTCAGAATCGGTAATATTTCAGGAATATCCACCTTCTCCATCATGTCGCCATCATCGCCCGTCATGATCGGAATCACATGATGCCGTCCTTCAAGCATATCTGATATACCTGAAAAATCCTCCTCTTTATTATATTTTTTACTCATCTTCCGTTTTTACTCCTTCTTAATCATACAACCTGCAAATATAGCGCTTTTCACCTAAATATAAAAAACAGACAAAGTCGATACAAGCTTCACGCCGAAATGACTTTCGACAGAAGAAACCATCCTTTGCCTGCCGTACACTATATTTCACAATAAACGAACGTTTTCGATCCCTTTTTTATTGTGAAATGCACCGGTTACACGGGTTCGAAGATCAGAAAATTATACATTTACGGGAAAATATGTATTTTTGCACTCGGAAATATAAAAAATGGAAGATATGGAAATCGGACCGAAATACATCCCACAGGAGATTGAATCCAAATGGTACGAATATTGGTTGAAAAACAACTATTTTCACTCGACTCCGGACGAGCGTGAACCCTATACGATCGTTATCCCGCCCCCTAACGTGACGGGTATGCTGCACATGGGACACATGCTCAACGAGACCATCCAGGACGTATTGGTCCGCCGCGCCCGCATGCAGGGAAAAAATGCCTGCTGGGTTCCGGGTACCGACCACGCCTCGATCGCTACGGAGGCAAAAGTCGTGCAAAAACTCAATGCCGAAGGCATCGACAAGAACAGCCTCACCCGCGAAGAGTTCCTCAAACACGCTTGGGAGTGGAAAGAGAAACACGGTGGCATCATCCTCAAACAATTACGCAGGTTGGGGGCATCGTGTGACTGGGAACGGACCAAATTCACGATGGATCCCGAATTGAGCCGCAGCGTCATCAAGGTTTTTGTCGATTTATATAACAAAGGGAAAATATACAGGGGTATCCGTATGGTCAACTGGGACCCCGCCGCACAAACGGCCCTCTCGGACGAAGAGGTCATCTACCACGAATCGCAAGGTAAACTCTACTACCTGCGTTATCGCATCGAAGGTTCGGACGAATACCTCACTGTAGCTACCACCCGACCTGAGACCATACTCGGCGACACGGCCGTCTGCGTCAATCCGAACGATCCGAGATACCAACATCTGGCTCCGGAAACACGCGTTCTGGTTCCATTGATCAACCGCTCGATTCCGGTGATCCGCGACGAATACGTCGACATCGAATTCGGGACCGGCGTACTGAAAGTGACTCCGGCACACGATGTCAACGACTACATGTTGGGGGAAAAATACGGGCTCGAAACGATCGACATTTTCAACGACAACGGCACGTTGAACGAACACGGAGAACAGTATGCCGGCATGGACCGCTTCGACGTGCGGAATCAGATCGAGAAAGATCTCGATGCAGCAGGCCTGCTCGAAAAGACCGAAGCCTACACCAATAAAGTGGGCTATTCGGAACGAACCAATGCCGTAATCGAACCCAAACTCTCGATGCAGTGGTTCCTGAAGATGGAAGAACTCGCCCAACCGGCACTTCGGGCTGTCATGGAGGATACCATCCGACTCGTCCCCGCAAAATTCAAAAACACCTACCGCTACTGGATGGAAAACATCAAGGACTGGTGTATCTCACGTCAGCTCTGGTGGGGCCAACAGATTCCGGCTTATTATCTGCCCAAAGGCGGCTATGTCGTAGCCGAAACCCCCGAACAGGCACTGGAGCTCGCCCGTCGGAAGAGCGGCAACAATTCGCTCTCGATTTCCGACCTACGGCAGGACTCCGATGTCCTCGACACGTGGTTCTCGTCGTGGTTGTGGCCCATCTCGGTCTTCGACGGCATCAACCGTCCCGACAACGAAGAGATCAAATACTACTATCCGACCAACGACCTGGTTACGGCCCCCGATATCCTATTCTTCTGGGTGGCCCGTATGATTATAGCCGGATATGAATTCAAGGGAGAAAAACCGTTCCGAAATGTCTACCTGACCGGTATCGTTCGGGATAAGCTGAGACGCAAAATGAGTAAGTCACTCGGTAACTCGCCCGACCCGCTCGACCTGATCGATCGCTACGGAGCCGACGGCGTACGGTTGGCCATGTTGCTCTGCTCGGCAGCCGGAAACGACCTGCTGTTCGATGAATCGCTGTGCGAACAGGGACGGAATTTCGGCAACAAGATTTGGAACGCCTACCGTCTGGTCAACGGGTGGCAGGTCGATGAAAAGCTCGGACAGAGCGACAACAACCGGATCGCAACCGAGTGGTTCGACACCTTGCTGAATCGAACGCTCACCCAGATCGAAGCAGACTTCACCGAGTATCGGATATCCGAAGCCTTGATGAAAATCTACAAACTCTTCTGGGACGAATTTTCCGGATGGTACCTCGAAGCGATCAAACCCGCTTACCAATGTCCGATCGATCGCCCGACAATCGATGCAGTCTGCGAATTCTTCGACAAACTGCTGCGGACGCTTCACCCGTTCATGCCGTTCATCACCGAAGAGATATGGCAACACATGAGCGAACGTCGCGACGGCGAAAGCATTATGATCGTTCACCTGCCCGAGGCAAAACCTTGCGACGAGACTCTGCTCGAGCGATTCGACCAAGTCAAAGAGGTCATTTCAAACCTGCGGAATATCCGGAAAGAGCACAACCTTCCGAATAAGGACTCCTTAGAGTTGTGCGTTTTGGCCGACAACAACTTCCACGCTGAATTCAATCCTATTTTGATGAAGATGGGTAACTTGAGCACCATCCGCGAAGTCGATACCAAATGTTCCGACGCAGCAGCGTTCATGGTCAAGACGACTGAATATTTCGTTCCGCTCAACGACAAGATCGACACGGAAGAGGAATTGAAAAAGTTGAAAGCCGATTTAGCCTACATGGAAGGATTCTTGGCCTCTGTCCTCAAAAAGCTTTCGAACGAACGCTTTGTTCAGAATGCCCCGGCCAAAGTTGTCGAAACGGAACGGGCGAAACAAAACGATGCGGAGGCCAAGATCAAGGCACTCCAAGAACGCATCGCCCAATTATCGAAATAGGCAACTCGGGGGGGGGAAGAGGCACATCGCCAATCTGATCTATCCCCGGAAAACTGGACTGATACAGCGAGTCGGATTGTCCGGTTGCGCGTGCGACACGAACCTATAAGATAGTTATAGTGCGATCTATATACCGTTTATAATAGTGATTGGGAACTCACTTTTATCAGATCAAATAAAGAGAGGCGATTCGTCAATGAATCGCCTCTCTTTTTGAAATCTATATAGATCTATTTGGAATTATCGAAACTATCCCTCACTATAAATTCACTTGTATCGGCCGTAACCCTTGCGCTGAGAAAGTCACATCTGTAGCCGCATCTGAAGGCTCAAAATAGATCACCATACGCCCTTCGTAACACTTACCCCGCTCTTTCGACGTGTATTTCTCGCCCTGCGGATCGTACTGGTTCCCGTTGTCGATGCCCAAAACACGTCCTGCGGCTGAACCACTCACGGAAACTTCGACCTCACTATCCGGAACCCGGTTCCCTTTTTCGTCTACAACCTGCAACTCGGCCCGAACCACATCACCATAACGGTAGATACGCGACACCTCCAACGCACAAGGAGCTCCGGCCGTCTGCAAAGTATGTTCCGTCACCTTTTTCCCGTCGCGATATCCGATCGCCGTAACCGATCCAGCCCGGTACGGTACATCCCACTCAACACTGTATGCATCCGGATCGACTGCTTTCTTCCCTATCGACTTCCGGCCTACGCGCAGCTCCACCTCATCGCAATTCGTATAGACCCATACCGAAACCGTATCCCGATCGGCCCAATTCCAGTGATCCGCCACATCCCGGGGAGACCAGTCAAAATCGCGCCCTTCACTCCGCTGTACACCTACATGAACCACCGGTTCCTCTGTCCAATAGCTCTTACGCAGCCAATACTCCATTTTCGGAAACCCTGCAATATCGAGCATTCCCTCGTTCCATCCCCGATAATCGGGCCATACGATCTCTCCGAGATAGTCATAGCCGATCCAAACAAACTCCCCGAGCGCGTACGTATGGTCTCTAATCGAGACATGGTTCCGGGTCTTGTGGTAAGTCTCCGTACCCAACAACATCCGTTGCGGGTAACGGGCATGCTCCGCTGCATACAAGCTATCCGTATGAATCCGATCGATGTAGTTATATCCTGCAATATCAAATTCATCCATAAATCCATAAATATTTGCCCCGACAAAGAAGTCGCAAGCCACCGTCAACGGACGTGTCGGGTCCTCTTCGCGCGCAATACTCTTAAGCTTACGGGCGATCTCGATCCCTTCAATCCGTTGGTTCGGAATCTCATTACCCAGCATATACATGAAGACACAGGGATGGTTCCGGTCCCGGTGGATCATCCGGCGCAGGTCCGTCTCCCCCCACTGGTTGAAATAAAGGTGGTACGTATAAGGCATCTTCCCGTATGTACTCTCGGAATATCCCCACTCCTGTCCCCGGTTCCACTCATCGAAAACCTCATTCGACACATACAGCCCCAAGCTGTCGCACAGAGCATAAAATTGGGGCAGGAATGGATAATGACTTACCCGAATGGCATTACACCCCATCGCCTTCAATGTCTCAAGACGTTCACGCCAAACACCGACAGGCACGGCCGTACCGAAACATCCGACATTCTGGTGCATACAGATTCCTTGTATCTTGACCGGCTCTCCGTTCACTACCATACCCTGCTCCGCAGAGAAACGAATATCCCGTATTCCGACCGGAGTCTCGATCCGATCCGCCTCTTTACCATCATACGAAATCGTCGTCACCAGTTTATACAGATACGGTGTTTTGTGCGACCACAAACGGGGTTCCGAGACCTCCATCTCCTGTTCCATCTCCGTTCGGGTATAGTCCCCGATCGACTGACGGCTCTCCGTACGAACCACCTCGTTCCCCTCCATATCATATAGCACCGACGTCAGCGTACACTCCTTCTGTACCCGATGGTTCCCTTCACCCGTCGGGGCTTCCTGATCCGCCTGATCCCTCAGCCACACAAACAACGACTTGTTGTCCGTCCACGAAAACCGTGTCTCCGGATAGTTGTGGTTGATCACCTCATACCGCATGGCGATCTTAGCCCGTTCGGTCGATACCTCCGGAGTCGTAATGAACGTACTCCCGTCCGTAAAGTGCATCTGCGAGGTCACAATCAGATTTACGTCCCGGTAAATCCCCGATCCCGTATACCACCGGGAACCCGGCTGCAGCGAATTGTCCACGCGTACCGCCAAAACATTGACCGTATCCCGACGGACAAACGGCGTTATGTCATATTCGAATGAATTGTAACCGTTCGGATATTCTCCAACCATACGGCCGTTGATCCATACCTGACTCTTCATATATACCCCGTCGAAGCGGACAAACACCCGGTTCCCTTCCGAATTTGCCGGGGCCTCGAAATGCAACCGATACCAGCCCGTTCCGCACGGCATAAAACCGCCCTGCGGCCCGCTCGGATTACGCTTGTCGTATTTGCCCTCTATGCTCCAGTCGTGCGGCACATCCAAGACCCGCCAGCCGCTGTCATCCACATCCGGAACGCCGTAGGCTCCATCACCCAAAAGGAAACGCCATCCCTGTTTCAAATTGATCACCTCCCGTGCCTCTATCGAACCTGTTCCAAACAAACCCGATATAAGCACACCCAGCACCAATAACTTCTTCATCATACTCTCTCTTTTAAATCCAATTTTTATAAAAATAAACTCTATTGTTGTTCACGCAATACGACCGGTCCCAACAGACCGCTTTCACGCAGCGGAGCCGATTTATCCGGCCATTTCAACACCCACGTCTTCCGGTCTTTTTCGGGTTGTCCCGCATCATAGACCAAACGGTTGAACCACGTATCAGTCACCTTAATGCTGATCGTATTCTCCCCTTTCTGAAGATATGCCGTTACATCCGCCCGATAAGGTTCGGTCCAAAGGGTCTGTACCTGCTTCCCGTTTATCCAAACCTCCGCAATCCGTTCGACTCGTCCCAAATCGAGCTGATAACTCCGATTCTTTTTGAAATGAGGCAACTCGAACGACAAATTGTATTCAACCGTCCCCGAAAACGATTTTCCCTCCGGCGAAAGATCCAAATCTTTCCACGGTTTCAATTCGGAACGTAGGGACTGAGGCGCCCCCCATCCATCCGGGAATCGGAATTCCCACTCACCATCCAAAACTGCAATCGTCTCGAAGATCTGCTGTTGCGGCACCTTTTTCTGTTTTTTTCCCTTCTCAAAAACAATGAAACAGGAACCCGACGGAGCCAAATCAAGCGGAATAAAAGTCCGCCCATCACGCTGCTCACAAAAAATATCTTTAATAGACCCATCTATGGGATTCCAAAGACGAGCGAGTCCCGTACTCCGGAAATCAACAACGCCCTCGAATCCTGAACCTTTCGGAGCACACACATAATACCAATCGACATCACCGGTCGTTCGATGTAGCCAAAGAGCACCCGATGCGTGCACATCCGGCCGTATTTCGAGCTGCGTCAATACCTGTTCCAACGACAAGCCCGAAATGATCTTCCCGTTTCCGACCTCACGGATTCCCGGTGCCGATTTTTCGCCCCAGATTTTCGATACGGCTTCATCGAAACGTTTTTGAGCCGCATCTCCTCCGCTCAAGGTTGCCAAACCCTGAGGAGCCTCACCTACGACCACAGCTCCGGCACAAAGCAGATCGTAAATCTTTTCCAACGTTTCGGGCAGCATCCGATAGGTCGAAGGCATCCACAGCACTTCGTATGAAATCCCCTCCGGCGTAACGATTTTCCCGTCCCGGACCGACAACCGGTTCAGCAAAACATCCGGATTGCAGTAATCGTATTTATAGCCATCGGGGAAAGGAGCCTGCTGATCGGGTTTGTGATCGATCTCATCTCCCAGATACCACAAGACATCCGACACCGGGCACCCTCGTTCAAACAGATAACCACAACGAGCCAGATAGGTATTGAACTCCTTCATATATTTCCACCACGTCTGTCCCTTCAAGAAAGGAGTACCGATTCCAGCTCCTGAGAAAGAGGTCCCGGGCGGCAGGAAATCTACCTGGGGATTGTGCGTATAAGTATGGAAAATCAGATGGGTCACCCCTTCAACACAATTGACATTGGCCACTTCGCGAAGCATTTGGAAATTTTCGTCCCACGTATGATTGAATGACGTAAAAGCCTCTGCCGCGACGCGTGGTTTGCCATACAGACGAGCTGCCGAAGCAGTCGGCTTGATCGGCTTGAAATTCAATGAGCCGACATATCCCTCAGAAAAAGGTTGCCAGAACTCGCACATCGGCACATCGGCATACTTATAATACTCCATTATGTCTGCCGGAAAAATATCTCCGGCTGCCGTCTCATACGATATCGAAAGACCATTCTGTTTCGCACGTTCGGCCATATTGCCGTAAAAATTATCGGCAAAAAGATCCCCTACGACACGGCGCCAATCGATTAAGAAACGGGCTGTCGTCTCGGGATCGTCGACTACGTATCCGAACAGAGCCGGTATCCATTTCCTTAAAGCATACCCCGTCCGGCGATAGAACTCCTGCTCCATATCGGGCGTCCACGTCTGGGTCTTGCACTCCCAACTGTCGAACAACAGACCGTTGAGCAGACCTCCGGAAAGCACCCCTCCGTTCTGGGTCAAGCGTCCTATATACCTGTCAAACTGGACATCAGAACCCGCACGTGAAAGCTTGTCACACTCCCAACCGGTACCTTCGGGAGGTGCAGGACCGTTTTTCATCCCTGCATTGACATGTCCGATCCGGAGTATCGTCCACTCTCCTTCCGGCACCTTCCAATCGAGTGTTCCGTCAGAAGTCATTTTACCCGACAGGTCCACAATTCCGGATTGCGACACATAAGCCTCTTTCGACTGGGCCGCCGCCTGTCCGCTTCGCTCGATCGTACGCAGCGTCCAACCGGCCTCTGACTCCCAGTTGTTTTTTCGGGCTCCGGAGAACAAAAACACATTTCCTAAGGTAATATCGTGCTGATTGACGATTGTGATCCGATATTTCCGTGTCGGCTCTGTTTCGGTACAGGCCAACGTAATCGGACGATCGTCCTGCCAACTGCTCTGCGGCAAATCGGTATGTACAATATCGATCTCTTTACCGTCGGACATCACTGCCTGTACCCGGACATTTACTCCGGGCTCATAACACCAAGCATGACTCAACCCATTGATCGACGGAAATTCAACACGACGGACCACACTCTCTTCCGGTAAAGTCACATCGATACAATAGGGATCATTCTCTGTTGTTGCACCGAGCTGTATAGAGGCCTCGCCGGTCAACACTTTCGACCAATCGTGACCGGTATTACTCTCAACTGTCTCTGGTCTTAAAGGAGTCCCTGTATCACCCAAAGGTGTAGGAAAAGCGATTACCGCCACATCCCGATAATCCCGCCAATCCTCCTCATTAGAAAAAGCCGCCGGCAGAACGATTACATCAGGGTCGTTTGCGGAGACATCCGTCCGACTCCATACCAAATGACGCATCGCCTGCTCCGGCTGAATCCACGGTCCTCCGGCCATCGCCCACCCGGGACACCCCTGCATCGTAAAACGCAAACCGAGCCGTTCACACTCTTTTGCGGTGTGCTGCACTGCCGCATCCCATTTAGGACTGAGACAGGTTATCTGCTCCTCGGCTCCGGGCCAAACGCCTCCAAACTGTCCATGAAACAGCTGGATTCCGGAGAAACCGGCAGCAGCAATCGCTTCCAAATCCTTTGTAATTCCAGCCAAAGAGACATTTCCCCCGATATAATGAAACCATGTTTCAGGGTAAAATACTTTTTCCGGTGCAGCGAAATTTTGATAATCTTGTGTTCCAAAAGGCCGATGCAATTCATCGTATGAGGGGACCACGGACACTTGAGCATTCGCCACGCTCAAGCCCAAAGCGGTTGCGACACAAAACAGTCCCCCGAACAAGGGTTTCGAAAAATTCATTTAGGTTAGTTGTAGGTTAAACTGTTCTTAGCAAATATTCGAAGCCTATTGTCAGACAAAAATCCTTATAGCCTGAATACCTGCTTTATCTGTCAAAGATAATGAAAATCCTGCAATAACAAAGATGTTACTTTGGTAAAGGAAAGCCCGTATTCTCATCCTAAATTTTTAAAACCATAAACCTTCCTGCTTTTATTACAAACCAATATATTCCACCTCATTTATTGGTTTATTCTCTTTTCAGGTGAACAAGCGAGATAGAAAATTCAAATTCTTAGAGTAGATATGGTTTAGTAAAGAGCACTACTATAGGGTACATAGTTTTTTTGGGAGAAGAGAAAAAGGGAGGATAGGAGGGAGGGGTGGATATGTGAAGCCTCTTTTCTCCGAAAGTACATAAACTAAAAAGGCATGGATATCGCC
>DWXH01000006.1 GCA_019119305.1 Candidatus Alistipes merdigallinarum
TTCAACGGTCGTCTTGCTCATACCAAGCTGTTTGCCCAACTCCTCGTAAGAGACCTCGCTTCCCAGCTGAAAGGCGATAAGCCGCAACAGATCGCGCATCTTGCTCGAATTTTTCAGCCCGTCTATCGCCAAAATATCTTTCAGAAGATACGCACCGACAATATCGCGCAGATAGTCGGTCTTGCGTTCGTAGTTGTCCATCATTACCACCTCCGGATAGGAGCCGTAAATCAAGCGAGCTTCGAGATTCTGACGGGTTTCGAGAGCCGTTTCCGTTTGCGCGATTTCCTGTTGAGAGAAGGGTGTCAACAGGAATTGCGTACTGCGACCGACCAATGGCTCTCCCGTCTTGTTCAGCAGATCAAATGAAGACGAACCACTGGCCAATACGCTTATACCCGGTATTTCATCAACAATCAGTTTCAAGATGCTACCGATTTGAGGGATATTTTGCGCTTCATCGATAGCCAACAGGTCAATACCCTCCAATAAATGCCGATAATTGGCGACTGAGCGATTCTCAAGTAAGGCCAACGTATCGTAATCCTCGCCGTTAAGCATCATGATCCGGCCCGAATAGCCATCAACGATTTTGCGCATCAATACGGTTTTCCCTACTCGTCGTGCGCCGAAGATCAATACGGCTTTTCCCGGCTCAATTCTGTTTGTTATCCGCTCTTGAAGTATTCTCTTTATTGTTTCCATATCCAAATACCATTTAATGCAAAAATAGAAACTATTTTATTCAATGACGATTTTTTCATAAAAAAAGCATTTTATATTGGCTATTTTTCTGCGTTTGAAATATTCCAAATGTTCACATGCATCTCAGATTATCGATTCCGATAATGTCGACTGCATAATTCGATTCACATGATCGCGTTTTGATTATCGTTTTGCAAAGAACCCGACATACAAAAGCGAATCCATATGCAATCTTATACTGCATATGGATTCGGATCACAAATAGGTATTACAATTTGTGCACTACATAATCTTCCCCACATCAAAAAAACGCTCGCTATCGAAATTCTCCGGCAAGGAAAAGGTCGTCCGCGTCTCGGTCTCGCTTACGCACGTAATGTGCGCTACCGGGAAGATTGCTACTCTGTCGTCTTCCGTGAGGGCGAGTAGATACTGATCGTTCTCGCGTTCCTTGAAACAGATCGGAGCCACCCGATCGTAACTCGTCTTGCCGTCCGTGTCGATATAGGTCAGTTCCATCACATAGTTGTTTTGTCGGAGTTCCTCGATCTCCTCCATCGTGCGGCGAATGTGTTGTGCCCGTCTTTCATCTGCATTTGGAATTAAATATTTAGCACATTCGGGTGTCTGATAAGACGTTCGATACGCTCCTCTAGTAATTCCTTGTTCATCAGCCCTGTCACCCACGTTTCGGGTAAAGCTCTATATCCCATCCGTGCGCCCATCAGTGCTCCGGCGACGGCTCCGTTTGTATCTGTATCGCCGCCCTCCGCGATGATAGCATGCAATGCCGTACGGAAATCCGTTCCGAAATTGTAGGCCCACAATCCTGCGGCCAGCGTTCGTAGCGTGTATCCCTTCGTTCCGCGATCATCGAGATGCAACTTGCCAAGATCGGGCTGAAAACCTAATCGAACGAACTTCTCGATCTCTGGAGCATATTCGGTACCGATCCGTATTATTGCCTCTTCGGAGATGGGAGTACCGAGCAGCTCGCAATCGATGATATGGGTTGCGATGACACAAGAACCGACACAGCGTGGATCGAAATGGGTCAATCGACACACACATTCCGTATTCGTGCGGACGGCCGCCGCATTCTGCCAATCCCATATTCCTAGGATGCAAGTACGCATCAACGCTCCATTCGGTGCGTTATTTTTCTTACTCAGACGCCATACGAACTCTGCTGCTTTGTAAGGATACATCTCGTATTGCGGCATTTGGAGAACATTGTAGGTGTGGCGTCCGACACCCTGACCGCCCGAGTGAAACCATTTCAGGAATCGGGAGGCTATATCGTACGGATCGGTCGCACCTTTATCCAAAAGACTGTCCAGAACACAGAGCATTTGATCCGTATCATCCGTCCATGCACCACGTAGCCAACGACTGCGGAACTCGTCCTGCACGATATCCGCATAGTCGTTCACGCCGTTTGGATAGGTTGCGGCTACCATATCTCTGGACATTCCCTCGGCCGCCAATCCCAGTGCATCGCCTATGGCCTGTCCGAAGAGTATTCCGTAAATCTTCTCTTTTGTCCGGTTCATCTTTGTAATGTTCTGTTTTAGTTGTCTATTCGTTTTTGCGAAGGTTTTCGTGTGGGCGATGCAATTTTGCGAAAATGTCTTTTGAAGATAGCGAAATTTCACGAATCGACCATTTTTTTTGAATGCAATTTAAGAATATTTGCACTGAATGACAGTGTTTTATCATTTGCAGTATGGCCTATTCGATAGGTCATTGAATCTATATTGAAAATAATGCATCTCTGGGAATACTTGCCAATGGACAAATTTTTTGACCTGCCAGAGAAAAATGCAGTTAACCGAGTTAGGTATCTCAAATAAAAAAACGTTTTCAGATAACAGGAGGTTGCCTGACGAAAAGAGATGTTCTGCAAACAAACTTATTTTGATTAACTTTTTTGTTACAAAAGTTATAATGCCGAACTCCACTCAGGCAGAAATATATTGAAAATGTCCCGAGGAAGTGAATCTGAAATTTTTCCGACAGTATTGATGTATTTGTATGTTGTAGGATGTTTTCGGTCGAATCGCTGGAGATTCTGTACGGCTTCTGGAATCAGCTCATCATTCGGGCACAGTATGATTGCGATATCTCGTTCAGGAATATAGAAATCGACCGAAGCATTCCGTTGCGAGGCATAGTAAATTGTATGCTTTTGATACTTCTGCAGAACAGCGTGCGCCATTATGTTCCGTAATAGTTTTTTATGCAGTTGTGTTGCAGGAATAAACAACGACAGCAGCCCGTTATCCACAAACCAATAACGCCGTTTCGGAGTTCGGGTAGTCTGCTCCGAAAAACATCCTATCGAACGAATAAATCTCGTCTTTTCCAATATTGAAATATATTCTACGACAGTCGATACACCGACCTTCAATCTTGTTTCCTGCAACATGCGGCATAACCCATTGTACGAAATCTCTTCGCCCAAGTGTTCCGCCAGCAAATGCAGGATCATCCGCAACGCCGTTTCGTTACGGACATTATATCTCGGAAGCAGCTCTTCGTAAAACAATGTGCGGAACAGCCTTTCGAGAGATTCAGTGTGACGTTCAGGGGATAATAAAATTCCTGGGAAACATCCCCATCGGATAAAACGGTTGAGGGCTTCGTTGTAACTTAACTTCGATACGCGTAAATATTCGTGTAGCGTAAAATCTGCAAGATTCTTAATATTGAACTTGTTCCGCAATTCGGTATTTCCTGTAATCTGACGTGCCGAGAGAGTCGACATCGTGGCAAGTATCTCGATATTTGGTGTTGCAACAGCGGCCTTGATTAATAATTGGGGCCAATCGTCGAGTAGATCCACATCATCGAGACAAAGCAGAATTTTTTCTTCTGTTATCTGAGAAGATAGAACCACGAGTAATTCGTGGGCTGTCGTACGTCGGTAGATCTCGTTACGAAAGGAGAGCACGATCGGCTCCACACCGTACATTCTTCTATCTTCACGTTGTTGAGTGCGCTGATAGATGAGTTGCGCCAAGGCACAACTCTTACCTCGTTGTCTGTCGGCTGCAATGATCCAGTTCCCGCTTGCCATCCCCGCTAAATTCCGAAGTTGAAAAGGGGTATCCAACAATATCTGTCGATCATGTTTGACCTGGAGCCGTAATTCTTCAGTCGTCATGTGCATGGTATTTCTGCTATCTTGTAAAGTTACTAATTTATCTTTTATGTAAGATAAAATTGTGATTTATGAAAACTAATGTGTAGATAATCAGTAGTAAAATATCGAAAGTTGTCCACCAGTCATATAAATGGAGAAAAGGCTATTTGCACACAGCCTCGACCAATGTTCCGTATGGCCTCTTTGTGAGAAGATAAAATGCTGTTATTCAGTCGAAAAAGACCTAAATTGACCGTAAAAAAGTTGTGTAGGAGCACTTTTTTGAGTATCTTTAATATAGGAGGGGGAAAGATTGGTTTTGCTTTTAATATGTTGATTTGTAATTTGATAAATCGTATTTCGCGATTTAAAGAGTCACACGAAAACGAGCAAAAAACAAATTTTCCAAAGCCTCGATTTTTGGCCGAAAATCACAGTAAAACTTAAACTAGAGAAAACAAAATGTCAATGAACATTATCCGTAAGATAACACACGAAGAGGTGATGATGCTACATATGTTGGGCATATTGCCTCGGCATATATTCGGCCTCGCCGGTCACCCTTTGCTCGATCAGGCACTGATGCCGGGAAAACTATGCAAAACGCTGCGTCTGCTTCTGCCTCAGTATGGTTTTACACCTGGTTATCCGGAGATGCTGCTCGCGCGGGCACAACGGATCCTGTCCGCGCAACGGAATGCAGGGGTCGGTACGATCTCCTGTTTCGATGTCGATTACCCGAAATCGCTGATGGAGATCTGCGATTTTCCACCGTTGATTCACTACCTCGGAGACAGTTCTTTGTTCTCAGAACTGAATCAAGTCGCCGTTGTTGGTGCCCGTAATGCTGACCGCCAAGGGTGTGAAGCCGCTTGGAAACTCGGATACGAATTCGGAAAGGATCATATTGTCGTGAGCGGCCTCGCCGCAGGATGCGACACGGCAGCTCATCGCGGATGTCTGGAAGCAGGAGGAAGGACAGTTGCCGTTGTGGCGACGGGGCTCGATACTGTGTTTCCCCAGGAAAACGAAGATTTGCAAAAGGACATTCTGCGCAGTGGCGGTGCCGTGCTTTCCGAACAACTATTCGGCGCAGAGGCCAAGCCCAAGTATCTTGTGGCTCGAAACCGTTTACAAGCTGCTCTGGCAAATACTGTGATTGTCGCGCAGTGCCCCGAACGTAGCGGTACCTTGCATACGGTAAAGTTCGCTCAACGCTATCATAAGGATGTAAAGGCGTGGCGGTTCACTGTGCGCAACGAGGCGAATGCGGGGAATTTCGCTTTAATTGGATCGGGTGTTGCGTCATCAATTGTTTTAGAGTAAATAATATGATATGAAAGGATTAGCTGATTATTTATGTGAAGAGTGTCGCCGCATGGAGCGTGCGATAGCGCGTGATTCTCGGAAAAAGGAAGAGCGCGAGTTGCAGGAGTTTATCGAGCAGACACGCCGTGAGATTACCGAGACCGAAGAGTGGCTTCGACAGGAAGAGGAGGCCGAAGTGGCGGCACGACGTATCGAACCCTCTGTGCTGTTTTACCTGTTGAAAAGATGTGGTGGCATCGCGTCACTCGAACGCTTTGATTTCCGTGCAGAGTTGGAAGAAATAGCTACGACCATGAGATTGACCGTCACACAGACGGCGACATTGATTCTCGTGGCAGGTCTTCAGCGGCAATGCCCTTGTGGCGTAGGGCCTGAACACTTGTCCCGGTACACCGGTGAAGAGCATACTTCTAATGCGTGGAAGGAGCATCTTTCAGACCTGTACCGGCTCGGATTGCTTTCGATTGCCAAATGTACGGATAAAAGAAATGTTTACTATAAAATCAATGAACAATGAGCAGAACTCGTTTTTCATCGGAGCGAATCGAATCACTCCGAGCCGATGAAATCTTTGTTTTCGGCAGTAACCGACAAGGCTGGCACGGCGGAGGTGCTGCGGCTTATGCCCGACAACGGTTCGGGGCGGTCTGGGGAGAAGGGGTCGGTCGTACGGGACAGTGTTATGCGATTCCGACCACGGGAGGAGTTGTTGAAAACATACGACCATATGTAGAACAGTTCATAGCCTATGCCGAAGCACATCCAGAACTCACCTTTTGGGTAACTGCAATCGGATGCGGCATTGCCCGTCACACGGTCGCAGAAATGGCGCCCCTATTCGCCGAGGCACTCGACCTGCCTAATGTGCTGTTACCTCAACGTTTTGTGGAGCATCTCCAGCAAGCAAACGAGTAACAGATGTGATAAAATAAACGGCAACAGTCCTTTAGAGTCTGAAAACTTGTCGGTGTAAGGGAAAAATAGTAATTTTGTTATGTCATCCGAGGGGTGACAGACATATTAGGAACTTACACGAAAGTGTTGGCTTCATTCTTCCGGACAAAATCTGGTAAATTTTCAACGGAGAGGAATGGCTGACGACTCTCGCGTCTGTATGTATACGGGCGTGAGGACTGTTGCTTATTTTTCTCCACGGTTTACCAGAGCCTGTCCGGTGAAATGAGCGATCGGTCCCACGCTTTCTTTTTTGTAGTATCTCTCCGAGGGACGGGAGAGCGATAAAAACATACGGACATGGGTCTTTTAAAGAAACTTTTTTCGGATGATGCTCCCAAACAGTGGGAGGTCAAAATCAAAGGAACGGTACAGCGTAATGGTCCGATCCCGGTCAATCGCACCTTTATCGTCGACGACATTCGTCAGGCGCAGGCTTTTCAGGGAGCTAATCGTTACGAGGTAATCGCTGAATGGTTGCGGGTAAACTATCCGGGCGCGACATACGATCATATCCGGCATTTTGCTGCCGAGGTAAAACCGGTCAAGAAATAATCATATTACATAAATAATTGACATCATGATGAAGAAAATTTTGTATTTCTTCATGGCTGCGGCATTGCTCTGCGGCTGTGAAAAAGAGGAGAACGGAGGGGATCCCATTTGCCCTGTAACGGAAATATCGATGCCTGCATCGAGTACGGAGAATCCCGTAGTACCCGGTAGCTCGGTCACGATTCAAGGCAAGGGCTTTACTTCCGGTAGCGAAATTTGGTTCCGCAACATGACGAAAGCCGCCGATGTGCAGGCGACCGTCACCAATGTAACGGCTTCGGCTATTACCTTTACTGCACCTGAAGTGTATGGATCACAGTCTGTATTACTTAAACAGGATGGAAATGAATGGACGCTTGGTACACTTGTGTTTGCGAATCAATCGACTGATCCGGAAGATCCGACCGATCCCGAATATTTGCCTCGGAAAATTTCACAAGTAAAAGTAATTTTTAAAGATGAGTCGAAGGGCGATTATACTCAACTTTATACCTATTCGTATGATGCGGATGATCGTTTGTCGACAATGACTGTAACTGATTTATTTGAAGGAGAGAAGGAGACGTTAACGATCAATTATGCCTATGCTGAGTCGAAAATCACATCTAAAGGTGAAGGTAATGGGTTTATACAATCTCTCGAAGAGAGCTACGAACTGACAGAAGGTAGAGTTTCGAAGTATGTACGTACGACGATCAGCGGAGGTAAATACGCTGAGGAGGGGATAAAAACCATACAAACACTGAATCCTCGATACAATGCCGAAGGTTATTTGATTGCTATTGATGGGACGGAAGTTTGTTCCGGAGATCCGGAGGAGGCTTATGAATCCATATTGACAGATCAGTACACGTTTACCGAAGGTATATTTAACAAATATGTGTCGAAAGCTTCGACGACAGATAGCTATGGTCAATACGGATCATCGTCTGAAATCGAGTTTACGGCAGGTCCGGCAAATAATCTGAATATTGACGTCTTTGGCATAGACTGGATGGGGGAAGAGATGTGTTCGGCTCCTTTGTTTCTGTTGAATGTGGGCGGAAAACGTTCTGTACAGTTACCCGCGAAATACCAGTATCAGTATGCTGACATTGATGAAGATGGCAATGTTTCAAAGGATGACAACCAGACGAAAGAGTTGGAGTATACAATGGACGGAGACTATATCACATCGATAAAAACATATATCGCAGGAGAACTGCAAACGATAGTAGAAATTATTTATGAGGATTAACATATGGAAGATATAGTGTCAAATAAGATCAACGGTCTCGTCGCATTATGTTCTCTTTTTGAGAACGAGGATGCATTAGTCGAACACATTGTAGAACATACGCTTTTCTTCGATCGCGAGATGGTACGCGATCAGGCACGGGATCTCCGTGCCCTGATCCGTACCGGACAGGCACTCCCGGTACGATTCACATCCAACGCTAATTATTTTCTGCAACATGCGGTCAAAACCACGACACCACGTTTCAAAAATAAGAGCGAAGCAGTGAGATTCACCAAATACGAGTGCGATCCCGACGGACATATCGACGAAACGAAATGTCTGTTCCATCGTGAAACCAAAATTCGGGTGAAGATTGATGCCGATGGTAACTATGCTCCGAAATGTACGATCCTCCGCTACACGGGGCATCGCGTCAGCTGGGGACAGACCAGTACGGTAGTAAATTATACGATTGCACACATTTGGGCCAAGACAGATAATCCGCTATTCTTTAATTCTTTGTGGAATTATGCCTTGTTGCCGACTCATTGTGCCTTCATTACCGATAAACGCGATGATTCGCATCCTTTGGTACAGCGTGTCAAAGATCTGATTCGGGCGATCAGTTGGGAACTGTACGATCCGAACCGGATCATGGACTGGAATCAGAAGGTGGTAACCGATGAAGAAAAACCGTCTGCACAGGCTCGAAACGAAGCAAAGCGTTTGATCAAAGAGGGGGAAATTCAATTTTTACCGAAAAACGAAATCCCGGTGAATGATCAGGAAATTCCGAGTGAGGATGAGTCTGTTGATGTAGACAATGATTAATCGATATTGAAACTTCATGCATTTATGACGAGACTGAACTCAATCGAATCTGCTAAATCTACGGCATTGGAAGATTTTCGTGCTCAAACAATCACACCTCAACGATTCATGCGTAATTTGATGGAGTTTTTGTCGCTGATATACGGAGAGTCTCTGTCGGGACTTAAACACGATGACTCCGAAGTATTGTTATTACGGAATCCTCCACGGAAACTCCGTTATCACCGATTGATGGCAGTACTTCGGGCTTACAAATTATTTCCACGAAACTCTCGTAAACTTCAATTGCATGCATTTGTCCGAGGTTTGTTTTTGGAGACCAAACGAATCGAAAAGCAACAAAAGGTGTATGAACGACTTTTGCAGGTATGCCGTATTGGACATTTGGATGTAAGTCGATTCGGTGTTGGATCGCAATTTGCGTCTTATGCGGGTGTGAGGCTATTCTATCATCTAATTGAGTATCGTTTTGCACTCCATAATGTAGCCGATTGGGCTGTAGGGTATATGTGTGGTAACAGTGGCTTATCAATCGCTTTTGCATTTTCTTACGAAATGTATAAGCAGTATTTGCAAACTATGATTGATTGCACTGATCAAGCGTTGGTTTGTTTGATGGGAGAACATATCGGGCCTCTGGTCGTAGGTGATTTGATTGATCGATACGATTATCCGCCAATGACTGACGATGAGTTGATGAATTTGGACATCGCTTGGTTCTAATGTGTCTGATAGTAATAAAGCAGGGAGTCTTATGGGCTCCCTGTGTTTATTGGGATCGAGGGCTTAATTATGAATATTTTGGCTGCATTATTTAACAATAGATGTGCGCTTCTTGCGTGTGGCAGACATCCGATTATTTCCGAATCCTGTCGCTACAAAAACTCTTTCGGCGACATTTGCCGCAGTGTAGTCCGTGCCATACGGCATCAAATTGGTCGGCGGCAGCATCGACCAATATAGGGGCGTCCGTCAAGATACCGGCTTCAAAATTACGTGTCGTTATACCTTTCATGCCAAGTCCGGCTCCGGTCAGATTTGCCGATCCTATATAAGCAACCGTGCGGTCGAAAATCAAGATTTTGAAATGCACGCGCGGACATAGCCTTCGCTCCAAACGGCTCCATAAAAGCGGATACTTGTCAAAATCATCAGCGAAATTACGTCCCGGTTCTTTGGCATGGATCAGACGCACCTCAACACCGCGGTGAATCAGACTTTCCAATACCTTCAGGAGAGGAACTGATATCAAACCTTCTTTCACATATAGATCTGTCTGCCGTACCTATCCAGAGTGAGTGTCGGATGTTACGGATTCGTTTGACTACTTCGGCGTAATGGGCTTCATCTTGAATGTAGCGAATCATGGTGATTTATGATGTAAAACTTGCTTGTTCTTTGGCTTTCGTTACCCGAACCAGTTTCCTGAATCGGTTGCGGTAACCGATGACGGTCGAATCATCCCGGCCCTTGACCATGGCGAGGTAGTTAATTTTACCGTAGATGACTGTTTTCAGACTTTTGCCGGTTCCCTGACAGAAGTCCTGGTCGTAAATTAGCTGGGCTTGTTCGTACCCGTAGTGCTCCCACAAGTGGAGCAGTGTGCGCAACTGTTTGATGTAATTTCGCGGTACGTTAACTTTTTCGCCGACGGTCAGTCCTGTGACCTCCTGCCGTTCGCCCTTGATGCTGACTTTTGTCTTTTCGTCGTTGATCTTCAGACCATATTCTTCGATGATCGAGCGAATCTTCTCTATAAAAAATGGTGAGAAACGGCGTATGGGGTGGTTGTGGCTGAAGGTGATGTCATCGGCATAGCGTGTGTAATTGTATCCGTGTGCCTCGGCGAATGCCGATAGCCGGCGGTCCAAGCCCTTTAGGACGATATTTGACAGGACCGGAGAGGTCGGAGCACCCTGTGGAAGCACCTCGATTCCCGATTGGTTCGGTATGGTACAAAGACGGCAAATCAGGTTGCGAACCTCGGACGAGGGAATTCGGTCAGCAAGCTCCCGTTTCAGGGCTTGGCGGACCAATGTTTTCGTGATACTCGGAAAAAAGTTTTCTAAATCGAGGTTGAGTATGCAGCTCTGGTTCAGGTGGCAGCGGGCATTTGCTGCAATGTTTCGGCCCGCCACGAATCCCATGGCCTCCTCCGAGGGCTGGAAGAGTGCCTGTAACAACGTACCGAGTGCCCGCTGTACCTTTTTCAACGGTTGGATAGGTGCGCAAATCGACCGGGAACCTCCAGCCTTCTTGGGGATGGTGAACTCTACATAAGAGTCTGCACGGACACGTGCAGGTAGAAAGCGGCGGACGATTCGCTCAGGCCGCTCGGTCATAGCCCAACAATCAATCAAATAACCGCATGTGTGCAGGATTTCAAAAAAATCTGGTAGATTATTTATTTTCAGCCAGTCTTCGGCAAATATTCGTATGCGAGCCATTGTGAATCATAAAAGAGTTCCTTGAAAAATCCGATCCTCCTTTCGTGCGTGTTAGAGGTAAAGGTTGCGGCCATGTGCGCACGAGCGGAGGAGTGCACCTTCCATCATTGAAGGCGAAGCCGAAGGTGATGCCCTTCAGTGCATGACGAGCGCGAGAGCGTGCATGGACACAGCCGCAAAAACAGACTTGGCTGACGTTCTGAACGAAGCCGGAACGAAATCTGCCGGATACAGCAGACAGATTGCAAAGTGTCGGACCGGATTTTCAAGGAACGATTAAAAGTATTATATATATTTGTTATACTGCAGTGATACAAGTCGGGTATTAGTAGTTCGGTGGGGTATTTACCATCCGGGATATATGTCGTAGTATATCGTTCTGATATTTTTGTAAGTCAGAATTAAACATCCATTTTTAAGAAAGCTTTCGACTGACGCAATATTTTCTGTTGTAGGCTCGACTTTGTTTGTAATCAAAAAGCACCGTATTACATGCTCTAAGGCTGGTTTATATCCGCGAAGGTAACTGTATGAATACCAATGTGAGGCGATAGATGTTCGAGACGCACGGTTAGGCTGATTGTCATCCCATGGCAACAGGCCCCTGTAATTATGTTCCCAAAAATCACCACACATATAGGCACAAATTCCGCGCACATCTCTTTTAGACCCTTTTTTCAGATACTTGAGCGCTTTTTTGAAATCGCCGGCAGCCATGTATTGTTGTGCATACATGGTACACAGATATTCAACTGCTGCAGCATGTCCTTGTTTGGCAGCCGCTTTCAGGTAGATCTGAGCCTCTTCATGGTCATTATAAGAATCATATAGCATTCCCAATGTATATTGTGCCGGCGCATAGCCGCCATCGGCACTTCCCTTCAACAAACGACAGGCCTGCATAACTTCCTTTTCGTTCTCTTCCCAATCATCACCGGTACGTAACCGATAGCATTCGTAATATTCATACGCCGCCTCGGCATAACGGCTCGCACGGAGAAAACACTGCTCGGCCTGCTTCAAATCGCGAGATAAACCGCCTCGCCCCTCTTTGTAATAGAGACCGAGATAATAGTCCCCCTGCGTATACCCTTGCATCGCAGCGCGTTCATACCACATTGCAGCCTGCGGTTCATCGAAATGGTCCTCGCAAAACCTTCCCACACAAACTTCTGCTTCGGGATGTCCCTGCTCAGCCGCTTTGCGTGCCCAGTTAATCCAGTCATAGAGTCCCCCTTGGTCGGGATGCTCGCAATAATATTTTGCCAAATCCCATTGGGCTGTTGCATCTCCTTTTTCGGCGCGTTGTTTCAATATTTCTAATTGGCTTTCCATTATGCAGATATTAAAAAACGCCCCAAGCAACAATTGCTGGTTGTCTGAGGCGGCTCCGAAGTTGCATGCTACCCGATCTTTGTCACATCGAGATAACCTAAATGACAAGCTCCAGCGCGTTTTAAATCAATTCCATAAATTCGCATGAATGCCATAATGACATCATGCCCTCCATTGGAGGAAAGAGGATTATATCCTGTTGTGGGAATTTCTACACTCATGCCTTTCTCCAAACGTATTCCCCCCACTTGAGCACTACGTTTTACTGTTACTTTGAAAAGTGCCATAAATTCCTTATTGGTTGGTTTTCATATATTTTTGTAGATCTGTTGCCAATTTTGCGACGGCCAGTCCGATAATCGAGACATCATCAGTCAATCCTAATACGGGAATAACATCGGGAATTGCATCAATGGGGCTGATCAAATAAATCAAAGCTCCGATGGCAATAGCCTTTCCGGCCCATGGCGCATTGGAATCTTGCACGAATTTCCACAAGGCCATCACCTGATCCCATACTTTGGCGATAGGGCCTCGATTCATGCCACCGAGATTCTCCCGAATTCGATCTACATCCTGTTCAGAAGCCTTGTTTTGCATCTGTTCGTACAATTTTTCTTTCTTTTCCATAAATCCTTAAAAAAGTTATTCATCAAAGGTTCTTGCTATGTCGTGGTATGTTTGATATCGCTTGTTGTATTTTTCTATCGCTTCCTTCAAGGCCGCAGTGCATCCTTTCTTTCTCTGCCAATAGTCAATGAATAATACCAGCGTTACTACTGCGAACAATACAAGGGCTATTCCCCATTGAGTAATGGCCCAATGTGTCGTATCCGCAGTATATTCGGTGCCAGAAATTTGCGCCGATACATATGAAACTCCCTTGAAGATCCAGCGAATCAACAGAACAAGCACATTGAGCGACAGAATAATCCACATGTATTTTTTTACATTCGAAATCGTATGATCCCAGTTGCTGACATATTGTTGGCGGGCAAAGGTTACAGCATTACCACAGAAATATTCGGTCATATCTGATGTATATCGGTCTATCAATCCAGCGATCAGATCTGATTTGCCAATTATTTCCCGATTCTTGTACAGCTTTTCGGTCAAAGAGTTCATCGTCTGTATAAATTCCCCTTGTTTTTCGCGTTCCCGCGAGGATCTCGTATACCACCTGTAAAAGCGAGTAAACAAATTGTCTCCTTTGGTGTCTTTAGAGGTCAGCACCTGTATAGATATCTTCGCAATCATTGCTTTCTTTGTAAGTTTTGTAGTAGCACCTCCTGGTATCGCCATTGCGGCCACTTCAGCCAAACTTTCTGCCAACATCTTACATGCATCCTCCACCAACTTGCGATATTCCTCTCTGTTGACTTTAACCTCAAACTGCAATTTGGCGTTCATAAAAAACACATAATTCTGAATCATGACGGTCGTCCGTTCCTGAATCATTTCCTGCATTCGTGGCGAATCGGCATATTTCAGAGCTTTCTTGAGATTTTTGAAAAGCAAATCGAACGAACTGTCGTATAGTTTTGGGGATTGTATGTATCGGATAACCTGCAACTGTGCCTGCAAGGCTGCCTCGGTTGATTCATTGGCCTGTTGAGCTAACTCCTCAAGATAATTGGTCATATCTTCGATCGTCCTAATATTCCGCGGGGAATCTGACGAACTTTGGATGGATTCTTTCCGGGATTGAGTGGCTTTGGACGATTGTCCAATTTCTACCCCACAGTTTCGGCAGATGGTTTCATGGGAGGTAAGTGGGGTGCCGCAATTTGGACAAATTCTATTCTCTTCCATACGATATTTATTAACATTCAAAGTATTCAAATAAAAAAGTGCGGTCCTACTTGCCCCCATTCGAACAACAGGCACCGCCAAGCGCCTTTCCTCAAAATGAAAATACAAGCAGCCCGCACCCATACGGATGTGTGCAGACCGTGCTTATTCTTCCTTTGAGGTCGGAAGCTTTCTAGCTTCCGGACAAAATTGGCGGTTTTGTTGTTCAAGGAATCCTAAGATTCACGCATCTAATATCATGTCACAAGCCCAATCAAGGCTTGGTAAACAAAGATAATAGAAATTTTGCACAACCTGCAGGGTGCGGCTGGATAAATTAGTTATTTATCAAATTTTTCATAGGGTATGTTTGTATTTTATTTCCGATAACAAATTTACAGCACTATTTTTTTATATATACTGTAACGCAATTGGATTTTGGGTGTAATGCTAATAAAGTCTACATTCCGTAAAATACGACTGAATACGAGTAAATAATACGATGACGTGATAAAGATTCATTTCGATATTTTTTTGTGAGTTTTGCTAATTATCTACCTTTGTTTTGAGAAAAACAGAATCCGATGTCCACAGTTTATAACGATTACCTATCCATGACTTATGCCGACTGCCTCAATGCTATTCATCGTCTGCGCCTGTTGCGAAACACAACGGAGGAGATGTCTGAGCATACCGGTATTCAACTTCGTAACAATAGTTTCAATAAGAAAACTCCGTTCATTGCCCGGTGCATATACAGTGAGTTTTGTCGGGAAGCATGGGAGCGCGCGAGTACGGATCTTGATGAATTGATGAATGACTATTCAACCGCATCACGTTGTTTTGAAAAGATTGCCAAGACACGTAAGGCTCAGCCGGAATTTCATCGCGAGGTATTGCGCTGTTTGCTCGATGATAAATTTGCTGCCTTGGAGGCTGCAAATCCATATCGCGTAGTTATAGAATCACTGCCTGACGTGGATGTCTCGCTTCTTACTTTGCTGGTCCTGAATATTCTTCCTTCGTTTCAGGCTAAGAGCGGAGACGTTGACCCGAACAAACATCTTAAGCACCTTATTCAATTATGCGACTATTTCCGGCCGCTCTATCAGGGTAGTCGAGTCCTTAGATTTGCTCCTTATCTGACAGAAATGTACCAGAATGCGGTACGACGCATCCGAAAAGGCGAGTTATTCACTCGGTTGGATCTGATTCATTTTACGCGAGAGATTGTAGCCAATTTGAAAAATAATTATAATCCGGAGGCGCTTACGCACGTGAACTGCCATATGAATCAGCAAAAAATACATCCCGATTTGATGCAAGGTGCATGGAAAGAGTATGGTTCATGCGGGGGAAATCCGGTCTATTGGTTGTTCGAGGAGTTAGGCTTGGATTATATATTAATTCGCAGAATGTTCGACCTGCCGGCAAGGCGTATTACAGAAGTGCGTTACGAAATATCTATTTATCAAGAAAATAATGAAAGGATAGATTTTCAGTTGTTGCGCCAATCGGAAGTAGAAAAAATTTGTACGGGTAATTCGATTCAGGAACAAGCCTATATGAACGGTATTTGTTTGATTGACAATCCACAAAAACCACAACGCATTGAGTGGAAGTTTAAGACAAACCGATATGATGACTTTCCTGTGATTTTGATGGGATCAGAGGATGATTCATACGAAAAGTTTGTCGAGTTGGCAGTGGCGGAGGCTTGGAAGGTGATCTGTGAAACAGGTGATTACGAATATCTTTCGGCGGAACGGGTAATTACATCATCTCATATCTATATCGAATGCGAAAGTATTCATCGAGAGCCTGAAAAGAAGATTGTCTCTTGGTATCGCATACCGCGTACAGGCTTGCTCGAAATGGTGGACATAACGACTCCAATTACTCGTATTCGCCACGACGGATGTACCTATATTTGTTTTATACCGATGTCGCAATCGTTCAATGTGACTGACGAAAAGGCATGTACGGCATCGGAGATTGAAATCGTCAAGCATATTGAAGTAATG
>DWXH01000007.1 GCA_019119305.1 Candidatus Alistipes merdigallinarum
GTCTCCGCCCTTTCCGCTTACTGCTTCTTCCCGAAGAAACCGATGATTGCTGTTGATAGGTGTACCTCCCCTGATCCTTATAAGCAATTGACTTTGTTTTAGTTACTTTTCATCGAACTCACGTTATTTTATAATAATGATGTAATACTGACAAAGATAAAGTTTTTTCCCGTATTACTTGGCTGGAATGTTAATTTTGCTTAACTTTATTTGATCGAAAAACACGGGGTGGTATGGATAAATTACGGGAACTTCCTGTTGTAGCGCAGGATGCGTGGCTGAAGCCGAATGAAGCGGATCTGAATCGGCGTTATGACCGGTATGTCTCCTCTCTGGAAGAGATTCAGAGACGGTGCGGTTCGCTGGTGGATTATGCCAACGGGTATCTCTATTTCGGGTTCCAGCATGATGTGCAGCAGAGAGGGTGGTGGTTTCGCGAATGGCTGCCCGGTGCGAAGGATGTTTATCTGTTCGGAGATTTCAATGATTGGCAACGGACGCAGTATCGTTTGCGGCCTTCGCCTGATGGCGTGTGGAGTATATTTTTCCCCGATGAAGAGTTTTCCGAACGTCTTGTGCACGGTTCTAAGGTCAAGATGCTCGTGCATGGAAACAACGGATGGCTCGAACGGATACCTTCCTATATCCGCCGGGTGGTGCAGGACGAGCAGACCAAGGATTTCTGCGGCCAGCTGTGGGCCCCGCCCGAACCGTTTGACTGGCAGGGCGACCGGTTCGACATCGCGCAGATTGGTCCGCTTTATATATATGAGTGTCATGTGGGTATGGCGCAAGAGGAACCTAAGATCGGAACCTATACCGAATTTACCGAATGCGTGCTGCCCCGAATCAAAAAGAATGGATACAATACTGTACAGCTGATGGCCGTGGCCGAACACCCCTATTACGGGAGCTTCGGGTATCATGTAAGCAACTTTTTTGCCCCTTCGTCGCGGTTCGGTACTCCTGAAGAGTTAAAGGTTTTGATTCGTACGGCTCATGGGATGGGGCTGGCCGTAGTGATGGATCTGGTACATGCCCACTATGTGAAAAATATCAACGAGGGAATCAATGAACTTGACGGAACGGATTGCCTCTATTCCCCTCCCGGAGAGGCTGGGGATCACCCTTATTGGGGATCCAAACTTTTCGATTACGGGAAAGATCAGGTGCGGCACTTTTTGCTCTCCAATATCAAATACTGGATGGACGAGTTTCATTTCGACGGCTTCCGCTTCGACGGGGTGACCTCGATGATCTATTACCATCACGGTTATACGGAGTTCGACTGCCGGGAAAAGTATTTCTGCCCCGATGTCAATGAGGATGCCCTCTGTTATTTGACGCTTGCCAATCGCTTGGTTCACGATTTGCATCCGACGGCCGTCACCATAGCTGAAGATGTCAGCGGTATGCCCGGCGTCTGCGTGCCAACTGAGATGGGAGGCGTGGGGTTCGACTACCGGCTCGGAATGGCTGTGCCCGATTTCTGGATCAAACTGTTGAAAGAGGTACCCGATGAGGATTGGAATATTTGGCAGATGTGGGACATGATGACCAACCGGTTACCCTATGTGCATACGGTAGCCTATTGCGAATCGCACGATCAGGCTCTGGTCGGCGATAAGACTTTGGCTTTCCGGTTGATGGATCAGGCGATGTATACCGATATGGATCGGGCGACCGAAAGCATCGTAATCGATCGCGGTATGGCCTTGCACAAAATGATCCGGCTCTTTACGATATCGTTGGCCGGTGACGCCTGGCTGAATTTCATGGGAAACGAATTCGGGCATCCCGAATGGATCGATTTTCCGCGGGAGGGGAATGGCTGGAGCTATCATCATGCACGTAGGCAATGGAGTTTGGCCGATAACGGATTTTTGCGATACAGTTTTTTGGGAGCTTTCGACCGGGCGATGCTGCGCCTGATGCAGGAGAACCGGATTCTCGAAAGCGGTTATGCGTATAACCATTTGATGGATGAAACGAATAAGACACTTGTGTTCAGTCATGGGACAGTCGTATTCGTCTTTAACTGGCACCCTTCGCACAGTATACCCGATTATGAGATTCCGGTTCCGGAACCGGGCCGTTATTGCGTATTGTTGAGTACGGATGCCAAAGAGTTCGGCGGGTACGGCCGCATCGACCCGGAGGTCGTGGCTTTCAGTAAAACGAAATTCGATCCGGAAGGTAATCCTCGATACACGATTTGTATTTATAATTTGTGTCGTTCAGCCCTCGTTTTGAAAAAGTGTAAGGAAGATTGAAACGGTATAGCTGAGTGATCAAATTGGCCGGTTTTTAAGAATGCTGAGTTTGGTGGGTATGCATTTTATTGCCGGACAATCGGATATCACCCGGTCGTCGACGTTTTGACAAACTGAGAGAAACAGTTATATTTATCTGATCACCTTGTTCGATGTGTTAAAAAAAAACTGATGATTATGAAGAGGCCTGTTTGTATTTTGGCTATCGGTCTGTTGGTAATGGTTGCTGTGGGCGGATGTGCCGACCGGTCGGAGGGAAAAAATTATTGGACCGATCCTGCGGCTCCTGTGGGTTTGCGTGTGGTGGTGTCTGAATCGGAAACGGAGGATGGGGTATTCCCGGAATTAGTATTGGCTCACCGACCATTCCGTGCAACAGGCGTGAATTGTTACGATCTTTTTGTCGGTGGAGTCATGCGCGATAGTGCAGGTTTCCGTTTCGATCTGTCGAACGCCTATGCGACATTAGATATATTGAAAAGCGAAGGTGTACCCGTCGTGCGTTTTAATTGCGGAGTCTATTACGATCACGAGTTGCCGGCATGCCTCGAACATGAAAAAGAGTATTTTGATGCTTTGCAAAAAGTTGCCGAATATGCCCAACAGCAACAGATCGGTTTGATCCCGAGCGTTTTCTGGCATTATGCCGCAATCCCTCGTTATTACGGTGAGCCCTATCGGGGATGGGGGTGCGATACGAGCCGGACGATGGAATTTATGCGATTTTATACCCGCCGTGTGGTGGAGTCGTTGCATGGATATAAAAGTATTTTTGCATGGGAGTTCGGGAACGAATTTAACTTGGAGGCAGATCTGCCTAATTGGCGTGAGAATTACAAAACGGAAGATCCGAACAACCGGATGACCGCAGACGATGTACGTCATGTTTATGATGTTTTTGTCCGTACGGTTCGGGAAATCGACACTACGGGACGCCTGATCTGTTCGGGAAACGCAGCTTTACGCCCTTCGCAGTACCATCAGTATGTGGAAAATACATGGGTGACCGACACACCTCAGGAGTATGAAACGATTACCGGAATACTTAACCCAGAAGGGATGCAATCTGTCTCCGAACATCTTTATGATCAAGGGCGTAAGATCGGTCCTTCCGATAGTTTGCTGTCGCTTGATGGACAGTTGGCCTTGGCGATGGGTGCCGCCCGATCGTTGGGTAAGGTCTATTATGTGGGTGAATTTGCCGGGGTGTTGCCTGAAGAGGCTGATTATCGTGTCTACTATGATGCTTTCTTGCGGGCAGGGGTGCCTTTGTCTTTGGTCTGGAACTTTTCAAATAAGGGAAATATCGAATATAGTTTCACGGCGGAAAGCGAACGTGGAAAATATATCTTTGCTTTAATCCGCGAGTATAACGAGAAATTACAGTCGCAAGAAAAATAAAGGCTGTTTGTGTTTTATTTAGGGAAAAAAGTGCCGCTTGTCGGTTTTCGCAATCATAGAGTAAAAAAAACGATGCTGATTCATCAGCATCGTTTTTTAGTTCTCGGATCGGAAGGTCGACCGTAAAGAGGAACAAGACGAAATGTCTAAACCTTTCTGTTCGTCCGATTCTTTATAAAATTATTTCTCTTCCTGCGATTCCTCTTTCGGTCCTTCCTCCTCTTTTGTTTCGAACCGGGTGACGCCGGCGGCGATCAGTAGGTTGTACCATGCGACTACCTTTTTGATGTCGGAGACATGTACCCGATCCCTGTCATACTCGGGAAGGACTCCGGCGAAGAAACGTTTCAACTCTTCGGGAGTGGATTTTGGACTGATGGCCTCTTTCCCCTCTTGCTTTTCATAAATACTCTGAAAAACTTTGGCGAGCGGCATGTCTTCGCCTTCGGTGAAAATAGCGATTTCGCTCAGTGCACTGACCCGTGCCGAAGCCGACGCACAAGAACGTGTGCCATTGGCCAAAGATTCGACAATGATGCCGTTTCGGCTTTGAGCGACGAATTTGAACAACCCGCTTTGGCCCGATATGGCCAATATGTCTTTAAAGTCCATGATCTCAATTTTTGGTTTACGATGCGCAAAAGTACAATAAAAAATGGATATCCAAGTGGATTTATACAACGTTCTTGCACGAAAGTCGATTTAAATAAGGAGTCTTGTTCCATAAGATAGAGGTAGATTAGGTTTTTACTGTTTTTTTTTCTATCATTGCAGGTTCTTATTACGGTAAATCGGACGAAATGGATTATGGGGCGAAAGTTTGCGAAAACGGTTGGATGCAAGGTCGTCGATTGCCGAAAGAAAGTTCGTTAACTGTTTAAATGAAATATAGATAACCGATGAAAGTATTGAAGTTTGGCGGAACATCGGTAGGTTCCGTGAAAGGATTGTTGCAGGTCAAGAAGATTGTGGAATCGGAGGCCGAAGACGTTATTGTGGTCGTATCGGCATTGGGAGGGATAACCGATCAGTTGCAGCTTACCTCGAAGTTGGCTGCGGCAGGGGATAGCTCCTATGTTTCTCAATGGACCGCAATGGTTACCCGCCACAACGAATTGATTTCGGAGATCGTGCTTCCTGAAAACCGCGACAGCGTGCAGGAACAGGTAAACATTCTTTTGGACGAATTGAGCAATGTTTTCAAAGGTGTGAGCCTGATCCGCGATCTGTCGCAGAAGACGTCGGACCTGATTCTTAGCTATGGAGAGCGTATGTCGTCGACCATCATTGCCGGATCGATCGCCCACGCAGTTCGGTACGATGCGCGTGAGTTTATCAAGACAAAGCCGTTGTTCAACCGTCATGTGGTCGATTTTGAAACGAGCGACCGGTTGATTCGGGAGCGTTTTGCCGATTGTCCTCATATAACAGTGGTTCCGGGTTTCATATCGACCGATCAGGCCAGTGGTAACACGACCAATTTGGGACGGGGCGGATCGGATTACACGGCTGCGATCATTGCTTCGGCATTAACTGCATCGAAACTTGAGATATGGACCGATGTGGATGGATTTATGACAGCTGATCCTAAAGTAATTAACAATGCTTATGTGATTAACCACTTAAGCTATGTAGAGGCTATGGAATTGTGTAATTTCGGCGCGAAAGTGATCTATCCTCCGACGATTTTCCCGGCTTACCATAAGAACATCCCGGTGGTGATCCGCAATACTTTCAACCTCGATTCTCCCGGTACGTTGATTACCCGCGAAGAGATTCGTGACGGGAGCCGTGCGATAAAAGGTATCTCCTCGATCAACGATACGTGTCTGATTACGATTCAAGGGTTGGGTATGGTCGGCGTGATCGGCGTCAATTACAGAATCTTCAAGACGTTGGCTAAATCGGGAATCAGTGTTTTTCTCGTTTCGCAGGCAGCCTCGGAGAATACGACTTCGATCGGTGTTCGCAATGCAGACGCAGATCTCGCGATGGAGGTACTCACGGAAGAGTTCGCCGGTGAGATCAAGATGGGCGAGATCAATAAGATCAAGAAAGAGCCCAATCTGGCTACGATTGCCATTGTCGGTGAGAACATGAAACATACGCCCGGTATTGCCGGAAAGCTGTTCAGTACGCTCGGACGTGAGGGTATTAACGTGATTGCTTGTGCGCAAGGGGCCTCCGAAACCAACATTTCGTTCGTCGTTTCGCTCGAAAGCCTTCGGAAATCGTTGAATGTGATCCATAATTCGTTCTTCCTTTCGGAATATCAGGTGTTGAACATCTTTATTGCCGGGGTCGGACTCGTGGGACGCAATCTGCTCGAACAGATCCGTTTGCAGCAAGAGACCTTGATGAAGAATAACTCATTGCAAATTCGTGTAGTCGGAGCGACCGATTCGAAACGGTTTATTGTCGACCGCGAGGGGATTGATCTGACGACCTATCGGGAAGATCTGCAACGGTCTGAGAATGTGTCGTCGCCCGAAAAGTTCCGCGATGCGATTTTGTCGATGAACATATTCAATTCGGTTTTCGTGGATTGTACGGCCAGTGCAGAGGTCGCCTCGATCTATAAAGATTTGTTGGAACACAACGTTTCGGTGGTTGCGGCCAATAAAATAGCAGCATCGTCTGAGTACGACCGATATTTCGAGCTCAAGTCGATTGCCCGCAAGCGTGGTGTGAAATACCTGTTCGAAACGAACGTGGGAGCCGGATTGCCGATCATCAATACGATCAGTGACCTGATCAACAGCGGTGACCGGATCATTCGGATCGAGGCGGTGGTTTCCGGAACGTTGAACTATATTTTCAACGAGATGAGCGCCGATGTGCCGATGAGTAAGGCGATCAAGATGGCGCAGGAGGCCGGATATGCAGAACCCGATCCCCGTATCGACCTGAGTGGTATGGATGTAATCCGCAAACTGGTTATCCTTTCTCGGGAGGCTGGATATCGGGTGGAGCAGAGCGACGTCGAAAAGCACCTGTTCATCCCGGAAAAATATTTCGAAGGGTCGGTCGAGGATTTCTGGAAAAAAATTCCCGAAATCGATGCCGAATTCGAAGAGCGTCGGAAGAAGCTGGAGGCGAGCGGTAAACGTTGGCGGTTTATTGCCCGGATGGACGAGGGAAAGACCCAGGTGGCTCTGTGCGAGGTGGACAGCGAAAGTCCGTTCTACCATCTGGCCGGTAGCAACAACGTGATCTTGATTACGACGGAGCGTTACAAAGAGTATCCGATGCAGATCAAGGGCTATGGTGCCGGTGCGAGTGTGACGGCAGCGGGAGTATTTGCCGATATCATCAGCATCGCCAATATCCGATAAAGCGTGGAATAAACATTTGGAGGATCTCCGACAGTGGGAACGGTGAAACATATTGTTTTCGGAGTTGTAGCATGGGCTTGCTTCAGTTGCAACGGCCCGGAAGTCCGTTCTGTGCCGTGTATCGAGAGTCCTGCGATCGACCGGGAAGCATTGTTGTGGAATTTGGAAGAGTTGAGCCATGTGCCGCAGATGGAGTGGGTCGATTCGACGAGTGCGGTCCGCTCGCTGGTGTTTCGTGGAGCCGATTACGAAGGTGCTCCGACGCATGTGTTCGGCTACTACTCCGATCCCTCCGTTTTGGCCGGAGCGACGAGAAACGACGGCGAACGTTATGCGGGGGTCATCCTGCTGCATGGAGGTGGCGGTGCTGCATTCCGGATGTGGGTCGAGAAGTGGGCTTCCGAAGGCTATGCGGCATTGGCGATCGATCTCTGCGGTTGCGGTGAAGGAGGAGTGAAGCTGCCCGATGGCGGTCCCTCTTTGTCGGATAATTACCGGGTATTTCATATGGCCGATTCGGACGATCTGCGGGCGATGTGGAGCTATCATGCGGTGGCTTCGGCTATTAAAGCTCATTCGCTGCTGCTGTCGTTTCCCTCGGTAGATCCCGAGCGGACCTGTGTGACGGGAATCAGTTGGGGTGGATATTTGACCTGTATCGTGGGTAGCCTCGACGATCGTTTCAAGGCAGCGGCTCCGGTCTATGGATGCGGGTTTTACGACGAACTGCCGTTTTTTGCACCCGGAATGATGGACCGTCTCTCCGAAACGGGAGTACAGCGTTGGATGAAGGCCTTTGACCCGTCCGTCTATTTGGGGTATGCCCGGATCCCGTTTCTGTTCCTTACGGGGAATAACGATACGGCCTATCAGTTGTATGCTTACCGCAAAAGTTGCGCTCTGGTTCCCGATTCGTTGCGGACGATATCGATCCGCCCGGGTATGATGCATGGTCATTATGAAGGTTGGGAACCGAATGAGATCCGCTGCTTCTTCGACGGTGTTTTGAACGGAGGGTGTCCGCTTGTGCGGATAGAAGAACCGGTAGTGACCGATTCGGTTCGGGTGCCGTACGATTCGCGGTTAAGCTCGCTTGAGGGCACATTCTATTTCTCGAACGATACGATCTCCGCAAATGCCGATCGGGTGTGGTCTTCCATCGCGGGTACGATCGATACCAAACGGAAACTTTTTGTTTGTCCGCTTCCCGAACAAGGGTATGAAATAGGTTTCGTCTTGATTCGGGATATGCGCCGGATGGCGGTTTCGTCCGGATTTTTCTTAAAAGATTCAGGGAAAACTATTGATGAGTAAAATGTAAAAATCGATTATATGAAGTACATTATTGTTTTAGGTGACGGGATGGCCGATGAGCCGATCGACATGTTGGGCGGAAAGACTCCTCTGCAGGCTGCTGACAAACCGGCGATCGATTGGTTGACGGCTCATGGCCGCAGCGGTATGTTGGCGACGGTGCCGTCGGGATTTGCGCCGGGAAGCGAGATAGCCAATCTTTCGGTTCTGGGGTACGATGTGCCTAAGGTGTTCGAAGGACGCGGTTCATTGGAAGCGGCCAGCATGGGAATCTCTATCGACGAAGGGGAAATGGCCATGCGGTGTAACCTGATTACGATCGAGGATGGGAAGATCAAGAACCATTCGGCAGGTCATATCTCCAACGAAGAGGCTGCTCAACTGATTGCCTTTCTGCAGCAAGAGTTGGGTGGCGGTGATGTCAACTTTTTTCCGGGTGTGTCGTACCGGCATCTGCTCAAACTCAAGGGAGGGAGCAAGCGGATCATTACCACTCCGCCGCACGATGTGCCGGGAACTCCGTATAAAGAGGTCTTGGTCCGACCGGCCGATGCGGAAGGAGAAGCCACCGCAAAACGGCTGAATGAGCTGATCGAGCGTTCTCAAGAGTTGCTGGCAAACCATCCGGTCAATCTGGCCCGGAAAGCCCAGGGAAAGGATCCAGCGCACAGCATTTGGCCTTGGTCGCCCGGATACAGACCGCAAATGGAGACACTTATGAGCCGTTATGGGATTAAGAACGGTGTGGTGATCTCAGCGGTCGATCTGATCAAGGGAATCGGTGTCTATGCGGGTCTCACCCCGATTGAAGTAGAGGGAGCGACAGGCCTGTACGATACAAATTATGAAGGTAAGGCTCAGGCGGCGATCGATGCATTGAAGACGCACGATTTTGTATTTCTGCACATCGAGGCTAGCGACGAGGCCGGACACGAAGGGGATGTCGCATTGAAGATTCGTACGATCGAATATCTGGATCATCGGGTGGTACGTCCGATTTTGGAGGCCGTGTCGAAATGGCCAGAACCGGTTTCGATTGCCGTACTGCCGGATCATCCGACTCCGTGCAAGCTCCGGACCCACACTTCGGCACCGATTCCGTTCGTAATCTACCGGACCAATGAGTCGGGCGATGGGGTTCAGACTTTTGATGAATTTGCCGCACGAGAAGGTAGTTATGGCAACCTGTCGGGCGATCAGTTTATGGAATGTTTTATTCAACGAGAAAAATAACAGCGAAAAGAGTCATGAAATATTACAGCACGAATCATAATACGCCGGATGTAGATCTGCGAGAGGCGGTCGTACACGGACTGGCGCCCGATAAAGGACTTTTCATGCCGGAACGGATCGAACGGCTGCCCGAAGATTTTTATCGGCAGATCGCCTCGATGTCTTTCCAACAGATTGCCTGCCGTGTAGCCGAAGCCTTTTTCGGCGAAGATGTGGAACACGATGCGCTCGAACGGATCGTTTGCGATACGTTGAGTTTTGAAACGCCGATCGTACAGGTTGATCCGAACATCTGGTCTTTGGAACTTTTTCACGGGCCGACCCTTGCTTTTAAGGATGTCGGAGCCCGCTTTATGGCCCGGATGCTTTCCTATTTTATCGGTCGCGGCAAGGATCGGGTAACGGTGCTGGTAGCCACCTCGGGAGATACGGGAAGTGCCGTGGCGAACGGTTTCCTCGGTGTAGAGGGTATCGAAGTGGTGGTGCTCTATCCAAAAGGAAAGGTGAGCGAGATTCAGGAAAAACAGTTTACGACGCTGGGACGGAACATCACGGCACTCGAAATCGACGGTACGTTCGACGATTGCCAGCGTTTGGTCAAAAGCGCTTTCCTGGACGAGGAGCTGAACCGGAAATTCCGTCTGACATCGGCTAACTCGATCAATGTGGCCCGTTTCCTTCCGCAAGCGTTCTATTATTTCAATGCTTATGCACAATTGCGCGGGGCAGGAGAGCAGCGGGATGTCGTAATCTGCGTTCCCAGCGGAAACTTCGGTAACATTACGGCCGGACTTTTTGCCAAACGTATGGGACTGCCCGTAAAGCGGTTTATTGCGGCGAACAACAGCAACGATATCTTTTTGGAATACCTGACGACGGGGGTATATACGCCGCGTCCGTCGGTGCCGACGCTGGCCAATGCGATGGATGTGGGAGACCCGAGTAATTTTGTCCGCGTGCTTGACCTGTACGGACATCGGATCGATGCGATTCGGGCCGATATAAGCGGTGCACGTTTCAGTGATGATCAGATTCGTCAGATTATTGCCGATACGTTACAGCGTACCGGATATCTGCTCGACCCGCATGGCGCTTGCGGTTACGAAGCGCTGCGGCAGGGAATAGCAGACAATGAGGCGGGTATTTTCCTTGAGACGGCTCATCCTGCCAAGTTCAAGGATCGTGTAGAACCTATAATCGGTCGAGAGGTGGAGGTGCCTGCGCGTCTGGCCGAGTTTATGAAGGGTAAAAAACTTTCGATCGAACTCTCTGCTGATTTCGGAGATTTTAAATCCTATCTGATGCAGCGATAGCCAAACGTTGCATGTAAATGAGCGTTCGTTTAGTAAAATGGAAGCGGGGCGGAATTCCAGTTGGAGTTCCGCCCCGCTTTTCTGTTGTGAAGTATGGTTAGATAGACTTTCGCTTCATTTTGATACCCATTATCCGTTCATACGGCCGTGGCAATGTTTATACTTCTTGCCGCTTCCGCACGGACAGGGGTCGTTTCGGCCCACCTTCTTTTCGACATGAACCGGAGCCGGTTTGCTCTTTTCACCCGAACCGGCAGCTGCTGCAGCCTCCCGACGCGAAGTCTGTAATTGGGACATATCCGTTCTCGGACGTTCCGGAGCCTGTTGTTTGGTGACATCCTGGTTCTCCCGTACCGGAACGAATGCTTTGAAGAGCGTAGAAAGAATCTCCCGGTTACCGCGTTCGAGCATCTTGCTGAACAGGTTGTATGATTCGAATTTGTAGATCAACAGCGGATCCTTCTGTTCGTACGATGCGTTGCGGACGCTTTGACGCAAATCGTCCATTTCGCGCAGGTGCTCTTTCCAGTCTTCGTCGATGATCAGCAGCATGGCCACCTTGCTGAAGTGTTTGAATACCTCTTTCCCTTCGCTCTCGTAGGCTTTTTTCAGATTGACCGGAACGTTGAATACCCGTTTGCCGTCCGATACCGGTACATAGATGTTTTCATAACGGGACCCGTTTTGTTCGTAGACATTCTTGATGACCGGATAGGTAATCGAGGCGATGGAAGACATGCGGCGGATGTAGGCATCCTGGAAATCTTTGGCCAGCATGCCCGTCAGTATTTCCCGTTTCTTTTTCGCATTCTCAAAAGCCTCTTCCGTAAACGAAGGCTGAACGGCGACCTGACGGATCAATTCCAATTTGAAGGTGTCGTAATCCTCTTCACCGTATGCGTCGACGAAACTTTCGGCAAAATCGGCCATGATGTTGTTCAGGTCCACTTCGATCCGTTCTCCGAACAGTGCGTGGCGGCGGCGCGTGTAGACCACTTCACGTTGGGCGTTCATCACGTCGTCGTATTCAAGCAGGTGTTTACGGATACCGAAGTTATTCTCTTCCACCTTGCGCTGTGCCCGCTCGATGGCTCTCGACATCATGCCGGCCTGTATCACTTCGCCCTCTTTCAGACCCATACGGTCCATCAACCCGGCGATACGTTCCGATCCGAACAGACGCATCAGGTTATCCTCCAACGAGACGAAAAACAACGAGGAACCGGGGTCGCCCTGACGTCCGGAACGTCCTCTTAACTGACGGTCTACACGGCGCGATTCATGGCGTTCGGTGCCGATAATCGCCAAACCTCCGGCTGCTTTCACCTCGTCCGTCAGCTTGATATCGGTACCACGACCGGCCATGTTGGTCGCGATGGTAACCTGGCCCTTGCGTCCGGCTTCGGCTACGATTTGCGCCTCGAGTTGGTGCTGTTTGGCGTTCAATACGTTGTGTTTGATGCCCCGAAGTTTGAGCATCCGGCTCAGTAACTCGGAGATCTCGACCGATGTCGTACCTACCAGTACGGGACGTCCGGCTTCGACCATGCGAACGATCTCTTCGATTACGGCTGCATATTTTTCCCGTTTGGTTTTGTAGATCACATCGTCCTTATCCTCGCGGATAACCGGACGGTTCGTCGGGATGACGATCACATCCAGTTTATAAATGTTCCAGAACTCGCTGGCTTCTGTCTCGGCCGTACCGGTCATACCGGCCAGCTTGTGGTACATACGGAAGTAGTTCTGCAGAGTGACCGTGGCGAACGTCTGCGTGGCAGCTTCGACTTTCACCCGTTCCTTGGCTTCAATCGCCTGATGCAGGCCGTCGGAGTAGCGTCGCCCCTCCATGATTCGGCCGGTCTGTTCATCAACGATTTTCACCTTGTTGTCGATAACGACATACTCTACATCCTTTTCGAACATACTATATGCCTTGAGCAGTTGGTTGACCGTATGGAGTCGTTCCGAACGAATCGCGTAGTCATTCAACACCTCGTCTTTCTTGGCTGCCTTTTGCTCGGGGGTCATGTCGCTCTTTTCGATGTCGGCCATGATCGAACCCATGTCGGGGAGGACGAAGAATTTGTCTTCATTGACGCTCTTCGACAAGATTTCCTGACCCTTATCCTGCAGCTCGACCGAATTCAGTTTTTCGTCGATAACGAAATAGAGGTCGTCGACGATTTCCGGCATGCGTCGATTGTTGTCCTGCATGTAGATATTCTCGGTCTTTTGCATCAAGGCCTTGATTCCCTGTTCGCTGAGGAATTTGATCAGCGGTTTGTATTTCGGCAGACCTTTGTGTGCCCGATAGAGCAGTATACCGCCCTCTTCGGTTTTACCCTCTGCGATCAGCTTTTTCGCATCGGCAACGAGCTGCGACACCAAGTTTCGTTGCAGGTTGAACAGGTTCTCAACGGAACCGCGATACTGTTCAAACATCTGGTCGTCGCCTTTCGGTACGGGGCCCGAAATAATCAACGGCGTCCGGGCATCGTCGATCAGGACCGAGTCGACCTCGTCGACGATAGCGTAGTGGTGTTTCCGTTGAACCAGATCGTCCGGCGAAAAGGCCATGTTGTCCCGCAGGTAGTCGAAACCGAATTCGTTGTTTGTGCCGAACGTGATGTCGGCCATGTAGGCTTGACGACGCTCTTTCGAGTTGGGCTTGTGCTTGTCGATACAGTCGACCGACAGACCGTGGAATTCATACAACGGACCCATCCATTCCGAGTCACGGCGAGCCAGATAATCGTTGACGGTCACTACGTGAACACCCTTCCCGGCCAACGCATTGAGGAAGACGGGAAGCGTAGCGACCAACGTCTTACCCTCACCGGTAGCCATCTCCGCGATGTTTCCCTTGTGAAGTACGACACCGCCGAAGAGCTGGCAGTCGTAGTGGACCATATCCCATTGGATCGTATTGCCGCCGGCCACCCATGAGTTTTTGTAGATGGCTTTGTCGTCCTCGATACGGACGAAATCTTTGGTAGCGGCGAGTTGACGGTCGAAATCGGTCGCGGTTACCGTGATCTCTTCGTTTTCCTTGAACCGACGGGCTGTATCCTTTACGATGGCGAATGCTTCGGGCAGGATCTCTTCAAGTTTCTCTTCGATCTTGCGGTCGATCTCTTCGGTCAGGTTGTCGATTTGGCGCGAAATACTCTCCTTGTCGTTGAGCGATGTATTCAGGTCTTCAAGCTGTGTCTTCAACTCTTCGATCTGTTTCTCCTCTCCGCTGATGTACTCTGCGATCGAGCTCTTCAGGGCAAGACTCCGAGCCCGGAGTTCGTCGTTGGTCAGCTGCTCGATGGAGGGGTATATGGCTTTGATTTTATCTACGTAGGGTTGTATTAACTTACGGTCTTTTTCACTTTTTGTTCCGAAAAATAGCTTGATTAAGCCGGATACTACATTACTCATATTTGTGATTCGTATTAATTTTATTCGTAAATAAATCGCGTAAATTTAGTATTTTTTATCGAGAACACATGACCGATTTCCCGATATTGCATTCGGTACATCGTTTTTTCTCGCAATATTCTTTAGAAAGTTGTAACAGTCCTTGTGTGAAAAATGCGTTTTCGGCAGTGATTCCCTTGTACTGCCAATTACGGATGTAGGTATTGTTCTCGGCAGGTATCTGTTCGAGCAGGTCGATAGCCCGCTCTTTCATCTCCTCGTTTTTGGAGATTTTGCCGTAGGTGAAGATCATCGGAGCCACCAGATTGATACACATGTTGCAGATCATCATGTGTCCGAAACCTTTGACGCTGTACCGGCTGCTTTGGCTCGGGCGGTAATGGGTTGCCCAATATTCCGAAGTCTGCACGTCGAGGATCTTCTTGACCTCTTCGTAGGATTTACATTCGATCAGTCGGGAAAACAGGAAGTCTTCCGATGCCAACAGGGCTGCAAGTTCTACGATACGGATGATCGGGGTGTGGTTTGGATGATGGCGGGTTGTTTCCCATTCGTTTCTCCTCATCGGGAGGATATCGAATCGCCTTTGCAGATGTCTGAACTCCTGTTGCAGACGATAGGTGTATTCGTCCGGGTACTCTGTGTCGAGAAGTCCCGCTCCTCCGAGCAACAGGGCCTCGACTGCCGGTAGCGACTCTTTGATACGGCAGATTTGGGTGTATGAAACGGTTTGTGCGAGTTTTTCGTATGGTTCCCGGTTCGAACCCGCGCCCAATGTCCGGAACAGCGTGATATAAAACGCTTCATTCCAGTTGTTTCCTCCTGTTTTGTACCGTTGGACGAAATCGTTGTATTTCCGTTCGAGCCGTTCGATGGTGAGCCATGTAAGCAGTGCATGGCGTTTGACTTCGGGTAATTCATGGATGATTTTCCCGCAACGATACGACCGACTTCCTTCGATCAAGCGGTTGTACCGGTCGACCAATTCATCCGGACAGGTTACGGTCAGTGCAGGGACAATCGAACCGTCAGTCCGACAGATTACCGTATCGTCTTCAAAAACGATGTTCAGTACGCAGTCGTCGTACTTCGGATCGATGTGGTGCAGGTGTTTGTGCCAATCCGACGCACGGCAATGCACTGCGGCGGGACCACAGAACGATTTGCCTTCCTGTTCGTATTGGACGTTGACCAATTCCGCTCCCGTGTCGTGGTTTTCGGTCCCGTGACCGATGATCCGGATCGATTCGGGTGACAGCGAAGAGTACAAACGATTGCTCCATACGAAACGGAGAAACTCTTCGGCCTTTTCAACGGGAACGGATGACATGACACTATGCTATGGTTTGATAAAAAGTTTTACAGCAAGCCCAAATCGAGCAGCGTCTCTTCGGACATCATACTTTTGTCCCAAGGGGGATCGAACGTTAGAATAACATTTACCGATGTGACTCCTTTTACCTTTCCGACCATATCGTTGACCTGTTCGAGCAGTTGGTCGGCCATCGGACAATTCGGAGCGGTAAGCGTCATCCGGATGTTGGCTGTTCCGTCGGGCTCTACATCTATTTCATAAACAAGCCCCAAATCATATATGTTGACGGGAATCTCCGGATCGTATATGTTTTTTAAGGTCAGGACGATGTCCTGTTCCATGCGCATGATCTCTTGCGGTGTCGTCATAGCGTTTTGCTTTTGTATGCGAGGGCATACAGTTTCATCTGTTTGATCATGGACAGCAGCCCGTTGGCACGGGTGGGCGAGAGGTTCTCTTTGAGTCCTATGCGGTCGATGAAATAGAGGTCGGCGTCGATGATTTCATCGGGGGTTCGGCGGTTCATGACCCGGATCAACAGGGCAATGATCCCTTTGGTGATGATGGCGTCGCTGTCGGCTGAAAAGAGGATTTTCCCTTCGCTGTCCAATCGGGCGTCGATCCATACCCGGGACTGGCAACCTTTGATCAGATACTCTTCCGTTCTGTGTTTTTCGTCGATGGCAGGAAGCTCGCGGCTCAGTTCGATCAGGTATTCGTACTTGTCGAGCCACTCGTCGAACACCTCGAACTCTTCGATGATCTCATCCTGCGCTTCGTTGATGGTCATACTATATATATAATAGTTTATTCTTTTTCTTTGAATTTTATAACTTTATCGATACTCTGTTTATTGTGCAGCCGAGCCGACTACTTCGTCGAGCACTTCGCCGGTTGCAGCATCCGGCAGGGGAATCTGCAAAATCCGCGCTAAAGTGGGAACGACGGCAGTAGGGTTTACATTCCGTTCGACTTTGCTGGATGGAATCCCTCCGCCGACGAAGATCAGCGGGACGTGCGTATCGTAGGTAAACAGCGAACCGGAAAGAGAGACAGCGTTCGGCCGCTCTTCGATCCAACCGGGCATCAGGTTGATCGTAATGTCACCCGACCGTTTCGGATAGAAGCTGTTCTGCATCTTTTCGCCATATCCTTTGCCGAAATATCCGCTTTGCATGTCGGACGCGGTGAGTGCTCCCGATACGCCTCTGAATTGCAACGCGAAGGTTGCGGCACGGGATTGTATCTCTTCCAGATCGAAGCCGTATTTGTAAATCATCTCCCGATTCAGATAGATTTGGCGTTCCGAATATCCGAGAATCCAGTTCGCCGGTTCGTATTGGGCGCTCAGAAAACCGTTCAGGATCATTTTGAACTGGCCGGTGTTGAATCGTCCTCCGGGTGTACGGCTGTTCTCTTTGTAGACGTTGCTGCTCCCGTGGTCAGATGAGAGAACGACGATGAACTCTTCGGGTTTGTAACGCGCCTGAAGCATACCGAGCAGATCACCGAGCTCCCAGTCGAGTTTGTAGTACATGTCTTCCAGTTCGACGGATCGTGGGCCGAAACATTCACAAATCAGCCGGGGTGTATCGTAGCAGATTGTCAGCAGGTCCGTCTGTTCGTCTTCGCCGAGTTTCTCCTTGATAATGGTCTCTTTGGCAAAGTCCGTTACCAGTGTATTGCCGTACGGAGTATAGAACAGCGGTTCAAATCCCTCTTCGTTTTCGGTCTCTCCCGTACTTTTATCTTTCTTTTTGAAGATACTGAATATGTTCTGGAAAAAAAGTTTGGTTTTCGACGGTTGTGCGGCAAAACTTAGCAGGGTCGTGTCTCGATTTTTGTAGACTGCATAAGCCCGTTCTGGAGTCCAGTCGCGTTCGAGCAGCGCATCGGAGTAATTCGTTGCGTTGTACTGTCTCACCCAATCGGGGAATGTGTTGAAATAGTAACTGCTCGATACCCAATCGCCCAACTTCGGATCGACCCAGAAGGCCTGACCGGTCGATCCGCCGCATACGACAGCAGAATAGGGGTCGAATGCGATGGCAATCACTTTGGCGAGTGAATCGGTTTCGTGCAATCGGTCTCCCAGCGTCGATGCTACCAGATTGATAGCGGAATATCCGTTTTGTCCCGCTTCGCACTCCAATCCTCTTGCCTGGGTGTCGGCGATCAGATTGACGCTGTCGCTGGTGGTGTAGTTATACCAGCTTGGGGCGATGATGCCGTGTCCCGCAGGCTCCGTTCCTGTCGTGAGTGTGGCCAGCCCTGCGACGGTATTGGTCCCCATGTAGTTGTAACGGGTGTTCGTGAAGTATGTCCCGTTGTCCATAAGAAAGCGGAACCCTTTTTCTGAAAAATTATCGCGGAAACGCTCCAGATAGTCGTAACGCATCTGGCTGACGACGATTTGTACGATCAGCTTGGGAGGTGTCGTTGTTTGGGCGAAAGTCGCGGTATGCAGTACAGACAGCAACAGGGCTGTGAGAATAAACGGTCTCGTTTTCATATTTTGCAGATCGAATGATTGGACGGACAAAATTATAAAAAAGTTTTATAATGCGTCCGGTTTTCGGCCGACTATTTATTCCGCTGTGTTTTCCGGGAGAATGTCGGTTTTTTTAGAGTGTTGTATCCGACGGGCTGTTTTGCGGAGCATGTGGTGTTTGCGCATGTGAAAAGCAAAGAAAATCCACATCGGGATCATCAAGATTATGGCGATGATCATTGAATATATACTGAATATATAGACGATCAGTTGAACGATTGCAACGCTGAACGATAGTCCGAGAGCCGACAATACAGCCCCGGTTTTGTATCCGGTCTTGAACGGCGTTTTGCAGTTGCTGCAACGGAAAATGCCTTCGAGGCCCAAAATCCAGAACCAAGGGATACGGACTTCGTTGCCGCACTGCGGACATTTGATGATACGGAAACGGGATGGGCGACTCATAATTCGAAATAGTTGATTTCGTCGGTGAAGTCCAAATCGGGATATTCCAACATCAGACGTCGCGTCTCGTTGGCATACTCTTGTCGGAATATACGGTATTGCGGCGTGCCGGGCTTTAAAGGACGGTGGTCCATAGCCAAGTGTACGGCATGGATTCGCTTGAACAACATGAGCGTTTCCCGGCTGATCCATTTTTCTTGAAATAGCTCCCAGATATAATCGACGGCCGATTCTGACGGATGAACCATGTCTTTGTCGTAGAAACGGTAGTCCCGGAGGTCGTCGTTGACGATTTCGAACGAGGGAAAGTATTCGTTGTTGGGGTAAAGCTCTATGATTCGGTGCACGGCGTCGATCAGAATGGCTTTGCTCCATGTGTTTTCTACCAATCCGTCCCGGGTGTGCCGAACGGGACTCACACTCCAAATGATTCGCTTGTTTTTCAGGCAGCCTTCGGCTAACGGTTTGAACTGTTCGAGGATCGTTTCAGCACTTAATCGCTCTTCATCGAATTGTAAACGCGGCTGTTTGTGGCAGTTGCAAACGATCTGGCCGCTGGTTTTTAGGCGATAAACCCATGCGGTTCCCAGCGTAAGGATGAGGTAGTCCGCCGAAAGGAGTGCACGGCTGCCGATCTCTGTGGCCCGGTTGATCTCGTCGAGCGTCTTTTGCCGGTCGGTCGAGGAGAAAGCGGAGTGGTGATCGAAACTGAACCACAGATTGTTGTCGTATGATAAATCTTCTGCCCGGTACGGTTTGCCCGATGCATATCGCTCCAATGTGCGGAATATGGAGGCAGGATTGAATAAAATGCCGGACGGATTGACCGTTACGGGCAATTTATACCGAACCATGCGTGTCCCTATGTTTTCGGAGAAACATGAACCGAGCAGTAACCCTTTTTGGGCATGGTTGATACGGTGTTCCGGCGGTTTTATATGTATGGGGGTGCGAAACTGCATATCCTGTTGATGTATATGGGAACAAAGATACACTAAATAAGCGGAAAAATGCTTTTTCGGAAGAGACAATCCGAATAGATTTCTTACTTTTGTCGTAAACCTACCTGTTGAAATATTATGTTGTCGTTCCCGAATTGTAAAATCAATCTCGGTCTTCGGATCGTTTCGAAACGGACGGACGGATACCACGATATTGAGACCGTAATGTATCCGGTGAAAAACTTGTGCGACATATTGGAAATTCTTCCGTATGATTGTGAGGATATCGATTTTTCGGTAACCGGAATGACTGTCGACGGACCGAGTGAGGACAATATATGTATCAAGGCGTATCGTGCGGTTCAGAGAGAATACCCTCAAGTCAAAGGGGTGTACATGCATCTGCATAAAGCGATTCCGATGGGTGCCGGATTGGGAGGGGGCTCCTCCGATGCTGCTTTCGTAATTCGGGGGCTTTCCGATCTGTTCGGTTTGGGGTTGAGTATGGCGCAGATGGAGCGTCTTGCCTCCGAAGTGGGGAGCGATGTCCCTTTTTTTATAAAAAATGTGCCGGCCATAGCGACAGGCAGGGGAGAGTGCCTGGAGGAGTATCCCCATTTGCTCGGGGGATACCAACTCGTATTGGTCAAACCCGAAATTTCGGTCGGGACGGCAGAGGCGTATGCAGGGGTGGCTCCTTACCGGTCGGAGATCCGATTGTCGGAAGCGCTGATCCGTTGTCCGATCGGCGAATGGAAAACAGGTATCGTGAATGACTTCGAAGCATCGGTTTTTACCCGTTATCCGGTTATCGCCCGAATCAAGGCGGATTTATATCGTTTGGGGGCCGATTATGCCTCGATGTCCGGATCGGGCTCGGCTGTGTTCGGAATCTTCGATCGTGAAGCTGATGTCGATCTCTCGTGTTTTTCAGGGATGTTCGTCCATAGGGAGATTCTCGGATGAGAGAGGCCTGCTTGCCGGTCTGTTGCGAGTGAGATGTCGAGTGGGGATAAACAGTTAAATGAGGTGAAAAAATTTAATTTGGAATTTTTTTTGTAAATTCGCACCCGTTGTCCGGTGATAATGCCCGGCAATGATACAATTTGATTACTAACTAAACGGTATTGAACAATGACGGTAGAGGATGAAAAAGTTCTCGAACTTCAGCATCGAAAAGAAAAAATCTATTTTGGAGGCGGAACAAAGGCCATAGAGAAACAAAAGGCGATGGGTAAACTCACGGCTCGTGAACGGATCATCGCTTTGTTGGATAAAGACTCGTTCCATGAATACGATATCTTCGTGGAACATGACGGTCGGGATTTCGGTATGCAGGATAAATCGCTCCCGGGTGACGGTGTGATTATCGGTACCGGAATGATTTGCGGACAACCGGTTGCGATCTTCGCACAGGACTTTACGGTCGCCGGCGGTTCGCTCGGTTTCATGCACGCCCGCAAGATCACCAAGATCATGGACTATGCATTGAACATGCGTATTCCGCTGATCGGAATCAACGATTCGGGTGGAGCCCGTATTCAAGAGGGTGTCAATGCATTGGCCGGTTACGGTGAGATATTTTTCCGTAATACGTTGTCGAGTGGTGTGATTCCTCAGATCTCGGTCATTCTCGGACCGTGTGCGGGAGGTGCCGTTTACTCTCCGGCATTGACCGACTTCGTGTTCGTAGTCGAGAATATTTCGAAAATGTTCATTACCGGTCCCGAAGTGATCAAGACCGTGCTCGGTGAAGAGATCTCTATGGAAGAACTGGGAGGGGCCAAGGTACACAGCGAACTGACCGGAAACGCTCACTTCTATGCAGCGAGTGAAGACGAATGCTTCGTGCAGATTCGTAAGCTGATCTCAATGATCCCGATGAACAATACGACCAAAGCGGAGAAGATTGCTCCTGCAATGCCGCTTCCTGAATACGACATCACAAAAATCGTCCCGAGCGATCCGACCGTACCCTATGATGTGCGCGATGTGATCAAGGCGTTGGTCGACGAGAGCGAATTCCTCGAAGTAATGGAGATGTTCGCTGCGAATATCGTTATCGGATTCGGGCGTATTGCTGGTGAGACGGTCGGATTTATCGCCAACCAGCCGATGGTGATGGCCGGTGTACTCGATTGCGACTCGTCGGATAAGGCGGCCCGTTTCATCCGTTTCTGCGACTGCTTCAATATTCCGATCGTAACGCTCGAGGACCTTCCGGGTTATCTGCCGGGTGTCGACCAGGAACATGCCGGTGTGATTCGCCACGGAGCCAAAATGCTGTACGCATACAGCGAGGCTACGGTTCCGTCGATTACCGTCGTGTTGCGTAAGGCCTATGGCGGAGGATATATCGCTATGGGATCGCGTCACCTTCGTGCCGACTTCGTATTTGCATGGCCGTTGGCCGAAATTGCCGTGATGGGTCCTGAAGGTGCGGCCAATATCATCTTCAAGAAAGATATCGTCAGCGCTGAGAATCCGGCCGAGATGCGGAAAATCAAGATTCAGGAGTACAAAGACAAGTTTGCCAATCCGTACGTAGCGGCAGCGAAAGGTTATATCGATTCGGTGATCGCTCCGTCGGAGACGAGAATGTTCATCGAACACGCATTGAAAGTTTCGGCCCACAAGAGTCGTTCGCAGCCGCAGAAGAAACACGGTAATCCTCCCTTCTAAAATTTTATCTTGCGGTTATGGAAATGGAAAAGAAGACACATTACGATACATTGGAGACCATGCATGGGACGTTCCAGACCACGTTGACACAAAAACATCTGGCACGCAAACCGTGGATTCCGAACAATCCGAAACACATCAAATCATCGATCCCCGGAACAATCGTTAAAATATGCGTTGCCGAAGGTCAAGAGGTGAAAGCCGGTGATCTGTTGATCGTGTATCGGGCGATGAAGATGAACAACAACATTAAAGCGGCTTTCGACGGAAAGATCAAGAAAATCGACGTGAAGGAGGGGGATAACATTCCGAACCATGCGTTGATGATCGAGTTGGAGTAGAAGTCGAAACTTGTTTATTGAGTATACGAAAGGGAGGACATATTTATGTCCTCCCTTTCGTATAAACGGGTCTTAAAACAAGGCAAAATAAGTATTATATAGGGTGCCCCTGCGATGGCTGGTTGGTCTGATGAAACCTGCAAGAAGAGAGGGGCGGCCTGTTAGATAAAACGAAAGGGAACTCTAACAGTTCCCTTTCAATAAAAATAAAGATCGATGTTCTATTTTCCCTGTTGTGCCAGATCGGCCGGATCTTTCATCACCATGTTTTTGTCGACACGGATGGATACGTTGTTGTCAACCTCCATCAAAACGTATGTCTCTTTAACTTCCTTGACGGTTCCGTATATTCCGCCGGCTGTGATGATCTTTTGTCCTTTTTCAAGAGCGTTGCGGAATTTAACAAGCTCTTTTTGCCGTTTTTGTTGCGGGCGGATCATAAAAAAATACATAACGGCGAAAATGATCAGCATCATGATCAGCATCATGGAACCTCCGCCGCTTTGAGTTCCGGCAGGCGCGCCGCTCTGAAGCAAAAATGTTGTCAGCATAATAATTAGTTATTGATTTAGTAAGATTTCACGCAAAGTTAACTGAATTGTGCAATATAACAACTCGATCAGCAAATAAATTCGGTATTTGTCTGTTTATTCATTCGATTCGACCTCTCCGGTAACGACCAAAATATAGGGGGCAGAGGAGAGAGTTGTACGTAATTTAATCTGTTTGAGTTGGTATCCGATGAATCCCTTGCTGTCGAATTCGAAGCTGAAATCGCCGTTTTCTCCGGGTTTGATCGGCTCTCGGGTGAAATCGACGGCTGTACATCCGCAGTTGGCCGATGCCGAAAGAATAAGCAGCGGTTTGTCGCTTGCGTTATGCAGATAGAACTCTTTCCGGATAATTTCGCCTTGACGGATACGCCCCAGGTCGACAGTATCCGAACGTATGCTGTCGGAGGGATTCAATGTCCACACGGGCCGTTCTCCAGTTGTTTTTACAGGGAATTTTTTTTGTTGTTCGCCCAAACACGAGACGAGGAGACAGCCGAAGACGACGAGCGATATAATGTACCTCATATAGCGGAAGTTATAATTCGGCTTGTCGATCAGCAAAAATGGTGCCCGATAGACAGTCGGATATTCTCTATTTGTCGAGCAGGCCCCGTCCGCTTTTCTGGATGCGGTTTTCGGCGGTCAGCGTTTCGACGATCTTGTCCAGTACACCGTTGATGAACGTGCTGCTGCCCGGAGTACTGTAATATTTGGCAATCTCGATGAATTCGTCGAGCGTTACTTTGACCGGGATGGATGGAAAGTCTATCAGTTCGGACATGGCTGTGGCCATAATCACGTTGTCCATGAATGCAATACGGTCGACCTCCCAGTTGCTGGTGTATTTGCCGATGTATTCGATGTGCTCTTTAAAATGGACGAGCGTGTAGCGGAACAGTTCGCGGGCGTAGGCCAAATCGTCTTCGTTTTTATACTGGGGCAACAGCTCTATATGGTCGTGCTCGTTTTTCAGGTTGTCGAGTGTCCTGAGGACCATGATACCGGCAAAATCCGTATCGTCGTTCCAAAGGATGGATTGTTCTTCGAGGACCTCTTCGGTCATCGTGTCGTCGCATACAATTTGGCTGTAAAATTTGCCGATAACATCCACATCTTCTTTAAACGAAGGGGTTTCGCTGTTCATGTATGCAGTGTAGAAATCACTCTCGGTCAATGCGAGATACAGATGTTTGATCAATTCGGGATAGTTGCTCCAACCCAGTTTTTTGCGTTCCAAAAAGTCGACGAGCTCTTCGTTGTCGCGGATCATGGCGATGACCGGATTGTCGATGAAACGGGTATTGGGATTCAGCTCTTCAGGAGTCGGGAGCTTCTTTTGGCGGCCCAGTTCGATTCTTTTCTCTGCATATTGAGCCACATCGACGATCAACCACAACATCTGGTGGTACAGCTCGTATGTCTTGTCGATGCTGAACAGCAGATTTTTTTCCGAAACGATCAGAGAATCAGACTCCGATTTGAAATGTGCGTATAATGCCTTTACAACCTTAATTCTTAATAATCTTCTGCTTAACATCTCTTTGTGAACTGTTTCGGGACGCAAAACTACTCAATTTTTAGTGAAACGAAAAGAAACACGCTTAATTTTTTACCTTTGTATGAAATTTTGCAGATGTGAGACGTTTCGATGTGATCGTGATTGGTGGCGGTGCCGCAGGCGTGATGGCTGCAGGAGTTGCAGCTGGGGCAGGGTATAACGTTTTGTTATGCGAGAAGATGGAAAAACCGCAGCGTAAGGTGCGCATTACCGGTAAGGGACGTTGTAATCTGACCAACATGCGTTCCGGTACGGAATTTTTGAATCACGTCCACGAATCTCCTGAGTTTGTCGGGGAGGCATTGCGCGTTTTTTCCAATAAGGATGCCTATGCTTTTTTTGAACGGATCGGTGTGCCTTTAGCGGTGGAACGTGGCGATCGGGTTTTTCCTGTAAGCGGTAAGGCGTGGGATGTGGCTGAAGCGCATATCCGCTGGTGCCGGGAGCAGGGCGCTGTGATCGAATGCGGAGTTAAGGTCGTGGATATTTGCTCGGAGCACGGTCGTGTTACGGGTGTCGTTGCCGAAAATAGGCGAGGGGAGACGGAACGGATCGTTGCGATACAGGTTATTTTGGCGACAGGAGGTGTTTCCTATCCTGCGACCGGTTCTACGGGCGACGGTTACCTGTTGGCCCATCGTTTGGGGCATACGATCGTGGAGGTTCGCCCATCATTGACTCCGTTGGAGACGAATGTGTCCGGAGTGCGTGCATTGAAAGGATTGTCGTTGCGAAACATTGCCGCATCGTTGCGTGTAGATGGTACGATCTTCTGCCGTGAGTTCGGAGAGATGGAGTTCACACCCTATGTGGCCGGCCCCGTCGTTTTGCGTATGAGCCGCAGTGCGGTGGATGCGCTGATCGATGGACGGCAGGTCGAAATAGTACTCGACCTGAAACCGGCGCTCTCCGAAAAACAGCTGCAGAACCGTCTTCTTCGAGAGTGGAAGGCTTTGGATGGGAAAGCCGACAGGAAGAGATTGCTCCGTAAATTGCTGCCGGCACAGTTGTTACCCCTGTTCGACTCGCGGCTGCCTTTCCGACCCGATAATAAATTTTCGTGTAGCGAGCAAGAATGCAGTCACATTATCCGTTTGTTGAAAGAGTTTGTGCTGCCGATCGACGATTACCGTCCATTCGAAGAGGCGATCGTTACGGCAGGCGGTGTTTCGACCGATGAGATAGATCCCCGTACGATGCAGTCCCTTCGGGTAAAAGGACTCTATTTTGCGGGTGAAGTGATCGATATCGATGCCGACACGGGAGGGTATAACTTGCAGTTGGCCTATTCGACCGGTTATTTGGCCGGAAATTTGAAAGTTTGATTATGAAAGTCGTAGGAAAGATCAGACAACGTTTGTTTCGGGGATATTTTCGATTGAGGTCCAATATTCACGTGCACCATTGGCGGGGACATGGGATTCATTCGCCGTTCATGTACGGAATCGTTCGCAATGTGTTCATGAAGAGTCATATTATAGGGACAGACAGACAGTTGTACGAGATTCTGCGTCATAACGGGATCGAACAAAAACAAGCGATAAAAATCCAGAACTTGTATACCCATTGCCGGATGAAAGGGTTTACGACCGTCGCATCCGGCCAAAATTTGGATCATATTGCGTCGGATCAGATGTGCATTCTATTGCCCGGGGTGTCACTGGAGACCATAGCAGCAACAGCCCGTCAGGTTTCAGAAAACCGTGCGACATTGATCCTGTTATCGCCGCATCGGAATGCCCATTGCTGGCGATTTGCACAGCAGATTTGGTGTCATTACCCGTGTGTCAGCGTGGATCGTCGGGTGATGGTACTCTACTTTTTCAATTCGAAATTCCAACCACAACATTACCGAATCTAAATTTGTGTGACGATGAAAGTTTATACCAAAACCGGAGATCGGGGCACGACGTCGTTGGTCGGCGGCGAACGGGTAGCCAAAACACATCCTCGAATCGAGGCATACGGAACGATTGATGAATTGATGTCTTTTACAGCATTGTTAAATGACAGTTTGCCTCAGACCGAGCTCTGTGCCCCATATCATGAAACATTGACAACGATACTGGATCATTTGATGCGTATCGCGTCACATCTGGCAGCGGAAACCGATTCGATAAAATATCTTCCGGTTTTCGATGCCCAGGCTGTTGAATTTCTGGAAAAACAAATTGATTGGATGCAGGCATCATTGCCCGAGATCCGATATTTTACATTACCAGGCGGCGCACCTGTCGTTTCGTTGTGTCATGTGTGCAGAACCGTGTGCCGCAGAGCCGAACGAAGGATTTGTTCCTTGTCTGGTCAATGTGTTGTAAATGAGTGTGTAACAGAGTATGTAAATCGTCTGTCTGACTATTTTTATGTGTTGGGTCGAAAAATGTCGCAAGAATTTCATATAAAAGAGTTGTTGTGGCAGTACGATAAATAAAAATTTTTTTATTTTTGCAGACTAAAATATAGCTTAACTAAACTTTACTGCTATGTACTGGACATTGGAATTAGCGTCGAAGTTGGAGGATGCACCTTGGCCTGCGACAAAAGAAGAGTTAATCGATTATGCGATTCGTTCGGGAGCTCCGCTTGAGGTAATTGAAAATTTGAACGAGATTGAGGATGAAGGAGATATATACGAAAGTATAGAAGATATTTGGCCCGACTACCCGAGTAAAGACGATTTCTTTTTCAACGAGGAGGAATACTGATACCCTTCGGACTAGTTAAACAATTAAATATCAACGCGATGAACAAAGATAATTTGTTTGTCGCGTTGGTGTTTTATGGTGCTTGATGGTGCGGTTTGTTTGTCTAAAATACATTACCTTTGTTTCTCCTCAGGAATATTGAATTGGGAGGAAAAGCATATGGGAAGACCGAAAAGACTATATCCATTGGGCAAATACCGCCTTCGCACGCCGAAAGTGGTTGACAAGGAAAAAGCCTATCCTGTCGAGTTGGAATACACTTGGAACAGGCAGGTAATCCGTAAGACAACGAATGTCTTTGTCAAGGTTGCGGACTGGAACCAGAACGGCAACCAGGGACGGGGTGAAATACGTGCAAGTCATGGCGGTGAATCCAAACGACTTAACCAGTTATTGCTGGCACGTGTGGAACGTATAGATTCGCTACTTGCCGAATATAACGAAAAACATCCTAATCAGATTACAGCCGAAGTTGTGGCGGGCTTTCTTGCGGACAAACCTCTTGCGCGTCGTGATCAAGGGAAGGACTTCGTAGAGTTTACATTGGAACGTCTTTCTTCAGACTATGCAAGAAACAGAATCGGAAGGAGCCGGTATGAAAACGGAAAGAGCTGCATGAATATATTCCAGACATTCCTGAGGGCTACCCGACAGGGAACCTATCG
>DWXH01000008.1 GCA_019119305.1 Candidatus Alistipes merdigallinarum
TATATCACTTGGGGAGATCAAACGGTAAGCTGATGAATGTATTCTTCCGAAAAACTTTTGTTTGACTCAAAAGAAGTGTAATTTTGTGGTTGTAAATGAATGTTTAATCAGCCGAAACAAAAGTACAAAATATGTTTTACGGCAAATTTTTACGGCAAAATTGAGGTTGCAAAAAAAGCACTCACAAATCCCTTTGCAAGTGCTTGATTTTCTGGCTCCTCAACAAGGACTTGAACCTTGGACCCCCTGATTAACAGTCAGGTGCTCTAACCAACTGAGCTATTGAGGAATATTTTTTATAGCAATTAGTCCCCTTTGCCTCGTCTCCCTCTCTCGATCCCTCTCGGTTTCCGTTTGCGTGTGCAAATATACGCTAAATTATTTATTCTGCAAATTCATTTTGCCAAAATCGTTTGATTTATTTCTGTCCGATTTATTTTTATTTTGTCTTTCAGACGATTGCCACTGAGAATATTTTTCTGTATTTTATTGGGAGTGTATAGTTTTTCGGGGTGACCAAATGGTATTGGTAGTTGAAATTTATACGCAGAAAAGACTTGCTTGGGGCGGCTTTATTTTGCTATTTATTTGTAATAGATTATATTTGTACAAAGACCTAAATTTTAACCTAAATATGGAAAAAGAGAAAGAATTCAAACTTAGCAGAAGAGACTTTTTAAAGACTTCGGCCATAGGTGCCATTGGAACATTGGGAACGTTCAGTATGCCGGCGTGGATATCCGGTTGTACCTCTTCGGAGGACAAAGCGCCTTTGAGGGAGGTGTCTGTTCCCGAAATTTTGGCTAGTGCGCCGGATGGTCAACCCCTGAAAGCCGGTCTGGTCGGTTGTGGAGGACGCGGAACAGGTGCGGCCTGCAACTTTTTGGATGCGGGTCCCAATTTGCAGATTACCGCTTTGGGCGATGTTTTTGAGGATAAATTGGCTGCGTGCCGTCAGACATTGGCTGACCGGGGACAAGAGATCCCGGATGACAAATGTTTTGTCGGTTTCGATGCTTACAAGAAAGTGATCGATTCAGGGGTGGATGTAGTGTTGTTGTGTACGCCACCCGTATTCCGGCCCGACCATTTCGATTATGCGATCGAGCAGGGGAAACACTGTTTTATCGAAAAACCTTGTGCTGTCGATCCGGTCGGGGCAAAGAAGATATTGGTAACGGCGAAAAAGGCCGAGCAAAAGGGTTTGTCGGTGATCAGCGGTACGATCCGGCGTTCGCAGAAGGATTGCATCGAAACCTACCGGCGTGTGGCCGAAGGGGCGATCGGCGAGATCGTTTCGGCCCATGTGACCCGTTTGGGTGGAGCCTTGTGGTATGTGACCCGTCGGCCCGAGTGGAACGACATGGAGTATATGTTGCGCAACTGGGTGAATTTCTGTTGGACTTCGGGAGATCTCGTGGTCGAGCAATTTATCCATGAAATCGACATGATGACGTGGTTCTTGGGGGACATTGTTCCGGTTCGTGCCGAAGCGACCGGAGGGCGTCAACGTCGGGTGACCGGAGATATGTACGACTTTTTCAGTATCGAGTATGTCTACGAGAACGGTATGCGGGCCCATTGTACCTCACGTCAGATCAACGGTTGCGACACGACCCATAACGTGATGGTTTACGGAACGAAAGGCTATACGAACTGTTTTGATACGATTTATAATCTGGATGGAAGCGTTGCGTGGAAATATCCGCATCCTGCGGCCGAAGATGCCGATCAATCGATGGCGGTTCCCGATCCTTACGTACAGGAGTTGATCCGTCTGGTTACGGCGATCAGAACCAATACACCGGTCAACGATGCCGAACAGCATGTCCGTTCGACGCTGATGGCCATGATGGGGCGTCAGTCGGCTTATACCGGGAAATTTGTAACGTGGGATGAGATTATGGCTTCGGAGATGAAGCTTGGCCCCGATACATATGAATTTGGTCCGGTGCCGAACATTCCGGAAACACCACCCGTAGCAGGAACTCCTGCTTAAGTTTTGCCTATAATTTAAAAACAGAGACTTCATGCAGCGAAGAGAATTTCTGAAAAAAGCTCTGGCGGGAGCTGGGGCTTTGGCCTTTTCGGGTTGGAGCCTTGAGGCCGTTGCTTCTCCTTTGTGGACCGGTGCCGAAAGCGATACGGATACTGAAGGTGGAGCGGCGCAGTTGTTGCGCAAATCGATTATGTGGGGAACGGTCGGTATGGAGGGTTCGGTGTTGGACAAGTGTCGGGCCATAAAGGCAGCCGGATACGACGGGATCGAGCCCAACAGCCACATGAATCGCGACGAGGTGTTGTCGGCCGTCGAGCAGACGGGGCTTGTGGTTTCGAGCGTGTGCAACTCCGTGCATTGGAGCAAACCCCTGTCGCACCCCGATGTTGCGGTCCGGCAGGAGGGAATTGAAGCCATGATCGTGGCGATGGAGGATGCGAAGGCCTACGGAACGGACGCGGTGTTGCTTGTGCCCGGAGTGGTCAGTGAGGAGGTACCTTATGACGCCTGTTGGGAACGCTCGACGGAGTGTATCAAGAAACTGGTTCCAGTGGCTGAAAAACTAAAGGTAAAGATCTGTCTGGAAAATGTTTGGAACAACTTTCTGTTGAGTCCTGTCGAGGCTTGTTCCTATATCGATCAGTTTAAGAGTCCGTATGTGCGTTTCTATTTCGATTGCGGAAATATACTGGTGTATGGGTGGCCCGAACAGTGGATTCCTATTTTGGGGAAAAGGATCGGTCGGATCCATATCAAGGAGTTCAGCCGTGAGGTTGCCGATCGGGAGGGCCGTTGGAACGGATTTAATGTGAAATTGACCGAGGGCAATGTGAACTGGGCGAAGGTGATGGAGCAGATTCGTAAGCACTATCGCGGCGGATGGTTGACGACCGAGCAGGGTGGTGGAGCCTCTCCCGAAGAGTTGCAGGATCTTTGTGCCCGGCTGGACCGGATTCTTGAAATGTAATCGGTTTATATAAAGACGTTTGTTGTGATTAGGACGTTTCATGAATTGTGAAACAGAGGGAGGGATTGTGCTTATTGGAATAAAAATTAGAGGGTTATGAGTAAGAGAATAGTGTGCATTTCAGCCTGTTTGTTGATGGTTTCATGTATGGGAGGAAATACAGGGAATAACAGCAATACGGATACAACGGGAAGTGTTACACCCGAGTTAAGTGAAATAAGTTCCACGCAAGATATGGAGTTGGCCTACCCCGGAAGCGACATATCTTTTCAGGTGAAAGTCACGGGGGATAGTTTATATATTATACCGAGTGGATTGTTCGTAACCAATGATACGTTGAGGCATGATATCACGGGATACAGTTTTGTCAATGCAGAAATCGGAGATCTGAATATAGACAGTTATCCTGAAATTTTCGTTTATCTCTCGTCTGAGGGAAGCGGTAGCTACGGTAAATTGATCGGTTATTCTACGAACAACGGGAAATCGGTCAGCCAGGTCTATTTGCCAGAAATATCCGAAAATGAAGAGATAAATGAAGGGTATATGGGACATGACGAGATGGCGATCGTAGAGAGTACCTTTTGTCAACGGTTCCCGATATACAAAGAGGGGGATAGCAATGCACAACCGACCGGAGGAATGCGCCAAATCCAATATAAGTTGGTTGACGGTGAAGCGGGGCGGATGCTTGCCGTGGAAAAAGTAGTGGAATTTTAGGAGTGTCATTGATTTATATTAGTTTGATATGAAACAGGGAGCGATTACGGCCGTAGTGCTGGGAGCCAGCGGACGAGGGAAGTTGTATGGCGATTATGCATTGGAGCATCCCGATGAGTTGAAGATTGTCGGGATCGCCGAATTGGTGGATTTGCGCCGTCAGATGTATGGCGACAAGTACGGGGTTCCGGACGAGAATCGGGTCGCCACGTGGCAGGAGATGCTCGAGCGTCCCAAATTTGCCGATGCGGTCATTATCGCTACGCCGGATCATTTACATTATGAACCGTGTATGCGGGCGATCGATTTGGGGTACGACATTCTGCTCGAAAAGCCGATTGCACAGACGCTCGAACAGTGTAAAAAACTGGTTGAATACGCACGGAGCAAGAAAAAAATCGTCTGTCTGACCCATGTGCTGCGTTACTCTCCCTATTTTCTGAAATTGAAGGAGATGATCGATACGGGTCGGATCGGTGACCTTGTGAGCATACAGCACTTCGAACCGGTGGATCACATCCACATGTCGCATTCGTATGTACGGGGCAGTTGGCACGATTCGGTCAGGAGTACGCCGTTGGTGTTGGCCAAGTCGAGCCACGATCTTGATATCCTGTATTGGCTGATCGGTAAGCCGTGCCGTCGTGTCGTGGCTTTCGGCGGGCTGGATCATTTCCGGGCCGAACACGCCCCGAAAGGGAGTTCACCGCGCTGTATGGAGGGATGTGCGGTTGAGGGAACCTGTCCGTTTTCAGCCCTGAAAATCTACTATCGGGACCGGACGTGGCTCTACGTATTTGATCTGCCCGAAGAGGAACCGGCGAGAGGCGAGGCTATACTGCATTACCTGAAAACGACCGATTACGGACGTTGTGTTTACCGTTGCGAAAACGACCAGCCGGACCATTACGTGATGAGTATGGAGTTTGAGGGCAACGTGACGGTAAACTTTTCGATCGAGGCCTTCACATCGTATAGCGGACGCCGTACCCGCATTATGGGAACGCGTGGTGATATCGTGGGCGATATGGAACATTTTACGCTGACGGATTTCGCTACCGGCGAAAAGATGGTTTACGATGCGAATGCGGAGGATGCGGAGAATTACAAAGGGGCCGGTCACGGAGGCGGCGATGCCGGAATGATCCGGGATTGGATCGAGGCCGTGCGTCGGCAGGATGCTTCGGTCATGAGTACCCCGTTGGATGACTCATTAGAGAGTCACGTCATTGCCTTTGCGGCAGAACAGAGCCGCAAGAGCGGGCAGGTAGTTGAGCTGGAGCGATAGTTTTTCATAGACGAATCCGGTGATTAAGGACGTTTCGGATAATCAGGCTGTCCGTCCTTTATTGCTCGTTTATAAGTCGTATACCAAACATTATTATCGGGTACTGGGCGGCCTATTTCTACCGTCGCTATTCCCTTATTCCGCAACTGTCCCTCGAGACAGAAAGAAACATTTTGCTTATAGCCTTATGTTGATCGAAGGGGCGACCATCTCTTATGACCATTGGGGAATGTGATCTTGTCAAGGGTATCGAACGTAGAACCGTCAGAAATAAACAGCCATGCTTGACATTGGAATAACGAGAACAAGAAGATGAAGGCTACACTCTCAACTATCTGAGGTAATGCAGATATTACAGCAGGCAAGGGACAATTATCGCTTCACGATACTGGAAGAATTTATCTTACGGGCGAGTTGATCTGTCGCTATCCGTACATCTCTCCGCACACATTCCAAATCCTGCCCGCGATACGAAGCGGTTCCCGTTATCGTTATCTGCGGGCGGATATTCCTCTGTCCTGAAAAATGATAATAAAAAGCCCTATACAAAAATTTACAACCAGTCGAAGGTCTTTTCTAAATTTGCGGTCAGTTCAATATAAAGCAGTCGGGGTAGATGTACTATTCAGTCACGTGTACCCCGACTGCTTTATTTATAACATGTTTGTCAATTTGTATCTCAGATACATATTCCGGTTCAAAGAAGTATTATACATCGGCAATACCTCTCCGGTCGGTGTTTGTTCGCACGGTCATAGATAAAAATCTGATTGTCTTAAAAGTAATTTGTTTGAACTTTGTCTGAATTTCCTACTTATAGACGAAATCAACTTCCCGTGTGAACCGAAGTAGTTTGTATCAGATCGTACATTAAAAATTATACCCTGCTGAAATATAGAAGGATCCGTTTCTGAGTTTCGGATCACCTTTCGCATAATTTTTAGGTAAATTAACGAAGCTCAGATCATATCCGATTCCAATATATACGCGATTTATCAATGTCCCCAACGCTACTTTCAATCCCACATCCCCGCGTTTCAGGGCTCCGTTCGAACCGAACAGATCACCACTCTGGGTCTGTCCCATGAAAGACTGTTTGAGCGTTCCCGAGACCCCGAATGCGAAATAAGGGCCCAACGCGGGTTGAATGGCCCATGTGTCATTGATTTGGAAACAATAACCGAACACAACAGGAACTTCTACATAGGCCAGATTTATCGTGGATGAAACGCCTTCCCGGGTGAGTTTTCCTCCTTTGAATTGCAACATCACCCCCGGTTCAAAAAAGACAGGGGTATTGGACGAAAGCTGTAAACGATACAAACCGCCCACATGAAATCCCACTTTGGAGTTGTAATTGGTCATGCTGGCTATGTTCACACCGGCACGCACGCCGAAACCGTTATCCTGGGCAAGAACATTCAACCCAAGAAAAACCGCAACAAGAAACAAGTAAATCTTTTTCATAATTCGAACAATTAAAAAGTGAATAATATGTTTTTGAAAGATGTGAAACAATGGTTATGTGCAAGGTGTTTTACTGTGCATTATACCTATGTTGGATACTTCCTCCTTTCCAAACGATCGAGAATTTTTTCCCATCCGCGAGACTGATCTCCCCGGCAACTTCGTACTGTTCGCCCAAATGGCCCCGCTTGATTTCGATAGTACATGCCTTTACTTCTCCATTATTAGAGAGATATCTCTCTACCCTTTTGTCATTCTCATACAAATCGAAAACAATATTCATAATGCGCAAGTGTTTGTTCTCTTGGCTTCCGTCCCAGGTGTAGGTGCCGGAAACAAGCAAATCATAGCACATTTTTTGAATCTCTCCTCTTTCCAGTTTCGCAACCTCTTCATTCAGGCAGCAACAATGGAGGTTAAGAACCCTGCCGGTTCCCAATTCGCCATATCCGTTGATATAAAAATTATTGGGGTTGATCCCTTTTTCAAAAAGAATCAGCTCCTGGAAACTGTATTCGGCAACCGATGGATTCGTGGAGTTCAGTCTCAATCCACAACCATCCGTAATTTCTATGGTGGTGTTCTCGGAAGGAGTCGGATCGGGGGGGGCGTCATTATCTTTGTTGCAGGAGATCATCGTCATCGTCAATGCTGCCAGCATCATGAGATAAAAATGGATGTTTTTTTTCATAACGTTTTTCATAATCATGCAATATTAAAAGTGAACTATTTGTATTTGTTTTTCCTTCCTTCTTTTCTTCCTTCCCAACCACCCTTCCTTTCTTACGGCATCAGTGCAACAGTTGCATTTCCTGGTATTCGATGGTTGATCCTATGTTGGGGTTGAAGAAATAGCTGTCAGAGGAGAGGATGGTGCCGGCGTCGGACGTACTCCACACCTGAGTACCGCTGCCTATGGGTACATCCACCACCGTACCGTCGCTGCTCACATAAGGGTTCACACCCCGGATGGCTTCGCTTTGCAGTTGCGTCACGCGGTCTTGTGTGGCACTTGTGCTCTCGTACATGGACATCTGTATGTCGCTTATTTCGGCGGCATTCTGCCGGAGCTGCTCACTGATTCGGGCGGCCTGCTGCTGGTTGCGGAGAATGCTTGCCCGAACATTTTGCTTGATTTGCTCAATGCTGGCCTGCTGCATGGATGCGATGGCCTGCACATACTGAGGATTGAACTGAACTGACTCTTTCATACGCGATGCTTCGCTGCCGGCCAGCTCCAGGCTCTTTTCGTCGGCAGCCGTGAAGGTGGTCAGTTCAAGGACGTTCCACATACGACGGTCGATGGTGCGCATCGTGCCGGATGGCATCCTTAGGTCGAGGATGAAAAAGTAGGCCGTTGCTATGTGGTACACTTCCTTGCCATCCTCCAGCTTGACTACACAGCCAATGACTGCCGCATCCGCCTTGGCCGCGCGTATCTGTGCAAAGCTGCTGCCCATTGCTGAGTTGGCCAGACCTCGTTGGAAATTCTGTAGGAGTACTTTGCAGTAGGTATCGGCGCGTTGCCTCATTACGTCCGGCATCTTGTCGTAAGTTTGCACCTCTTTCAGTTCGATAGAACGAGCTTGGGGAAATTGCGTCCTCACCACGTATTGCAGGTAATCTTCGGCGGTGGTATAAGGCCGTTTCATGCTGCGCAGCAAGGGATGGCGTTGCCCGGCAGCTACACCGTCGTTCTCGTCGTAGTAGGATCGGACCATCTCGGAGTAAAAGCCCAGTTGCCGAGCTCCGTCGCTCCCTTTGATTTGGGCATTGGGAGAGCCGTTGGCTTGTTGGAAATCCTCCAGGCCAACCTTACCCACCAGTTGCCAGCCAGGTAGGCAGTCGATGGTAAGCACTAAGGCATTCTGCAAGTAGGGATCATACAAACTGACTTTCCGTGTTTCGTGGTACACGGTGGCGGTAGGCTTATGTTGCGTCTCCCCGTCCAGGTCTGTTCCTCTGACAGAGTTCCCGCTTCCTCCTGCCCCTCCGCACCCGACGGAGAGGCAGGAGGCCAAAATGAATGTTGCATACATGTTTTTTTTCATTTTGTCTATATTCGTGAACAGATTGATATCAGATGTTTTCCTGAAATCGGAACATCGTTCCTACTCTTTACTTTTTTTGGCTGTCGGAGGCTGCTCGACAGAAGTGGATCAGTATCGGTTTGTCGTCTTTGTTGTCATCCATGATGGGGGGTACGTACCACAAGAGAGCTTCTTCTCGTTTGTTCTGGTTTGTTTTTTGAATCAGTTTGTACTTCATTGCTGATTCCTCCTGTTCCTTTAGTTAGGCTTCGGTTCATTGGCCGTTCTTCGTTTCGCGCCTTTCCCAGCATCCCTTTCGGGTCCGGTCTGCCTATGGGAAAACCGGAAGCTTCGGAGCGTTGCGGTTCTTGAATCGGCCGGTTTAAAGATAAAGAATAAATTTTTAATTTACAAATATTTGGGTGCTATTTTACACGAACTTCTTACCGTTTATAAGAACGGTGTATTTTTTCTTGGTAAGGGCCTGTCGAAGATTGAAATTGTCGGCGGAAAAATATATTTACAGATAGAGTATTTGCAAATACGTATCCTGCATAAAAACGAACAGTCACATCTTGTTTTGTATGCTCGCCGCACGTGCCGATCCTAAAAGCGATGGGGTGATATGGTAAAATGATTTTAGAGACCGATGATGACCTGCAGATCTTGTTATGCCTAATGCGAAGGGGACAGGAAACAACCGACCGGCACGGTCTGTATAGGAAACGTGCGCTTGGAGTAGTGTCCACCAACGATATCGGGATACGGAACCACGGTATTATCACGCAACTCAGCGATGGTTGCCCGCAACTGTTCGACTTTTAGTTCAACGGCAGGCTCTGCAATTTACTGAGGACGAAGACGGCCTTACCATCTTTCGGCTGGTGGAGACACAGGAAATGCAGAACTACTCCATCAGTTCCACGCTGGTATAATTTAACCCGAAACCGCGTCCCTGTTTTCTGTCGATGGTCCACGATCCACAGATAACCCCGTTCATCCGTATGAATATCGTCATGGGCGAGTTTCTCCACATCGGCATAGGCAAGTCCCGTGAAGCGGCAAAACACGAATAGGCGCTCTGTGAAATGACAACGGGTATTTTATTTCTGCCAGGACTGCTCATCCCACTTTTTTACAGCATGTTTTAGCAAATAATGAACAATGGTTTTATGAAACAACCATATTATCGCAAAATAAATTTTGCCTAAAATATTTTCATATTTTACAAGTGTTGTTATACGGACACTTTGGGTCCTGTTTTTCATGTCAGAGCAATATAATGATACATAAAATGTTAAATGCTTGTCCTTCGACCCTAAGATCATTTCATTATTATTTTGCTCGATAACCATATCCTCGAATGATTTATTTGTTTTTAATCCGAACGGCTTTACAATCATATCTCGGAGCTTCAAAAGTGACAATACCCATTTAGGATATTGTAGGAAGATTAAGTTAAACAATTCTTGGACGGATATATAGGGTTTGTCCGTAATTGTTTCGGTGAAACTATCTGTGTAATTGCCAGGAAGATATTTTGTGAGTAAATAATCCTGTTGTTTCATTGTTCGATGCTTTATTTCAGGGGCCTATTTCAAGTTTTGTGATGTCAGTATATTTTGAAGTTCATTAAATTGACATGCTGGGATTTCTGAACCGGTATGTTGTAATCCGGGTGGTAAAATATACTGAATGGAAGCTATTCTATGAATATCTTTGATCCCAAAACCTTCGGTGTCGAAAAATTATTTAATGGGATAGATCCGTGCGGCAAAACCTCCGCCCGGGGCCATTTTCAGGGTTATTTCCCGGTCCGAAGGTAGGGGAGCGATGACTTTTTTGTAGTCCCGGGCGGCGCGGTCGGCATTGATTCCGTCTGTAAAGTATTCAATTTCGAAGTCGCCTTTACCGACAAACGACAAGTCCACCTCCAATTCTCGGGCATCCCAATCGGTCATGGCTCCGAGATACCATTCCGAATCCTTTTTGCGGGCCGTAACGATATATTCTGCGACTTTGCCCTGCAGGATTTTCGTTTCGTCCCATACCGTTGGAACATCCGCAATGAATTCTGTACACTCTTTCTCTTGCAGGTAATTGGACGGCGAGTCGCTCAGCATGTTCAGTGGGGCATCGAAGACGACGTACATGGCCAGTTGGCGGCAGCGGGTGCCCTGGCTCATCGGCTCGGAGTTGACCGGACGGTAATTCGATTTGCCGGCATTGCGCATGGCGCCCGGAGTGTAGTCCATCGGACCGGCCAGCATCCGGATGAAGGGAATTGTCACGTCATAGGTTACCATGTCGGACGACGGAGAGGACCATTTCATCTGTTCCATGCCCCAAACCCCTTCGAAATTGAGTACGTTGGGATAGGTCCTGTTCAGTCCGGTGGGTTTGTAGACACCGTGGAAATCGACGACCATGTGGTGATCGGCGCAGGTTTTTGCGGCACGGTACAGGAAATCGACCATCCACTGGTCATCGCGGTTCATGTAGTCGATTTTGAACCCTTTGATCCCCATCTCGGCGAAGTGACGGACCGCCTTTTCCATATCCTTTTCGAAGGCATTGCAGCCGGCCCATAGGATCAGTCCGACATTTTTCGAGTTGCCGTAGGCGACCAGCTCCTCGAGGTCGATCTCCGGAACCACCTGCATCAGGTCGCCGGCTCCGTACACCGACCATCCGGCATCGAGGATGATGTACTCCAGACCGTATTTTGCAGCGAAGTCGATAAAGTATTTGTAGGTGTCGTTGTTGACCCCGGCTCGGAAGTCGACTCCGTACAGATTCCAGTTGCTCCACCAGTCCCATGCCACCTTACCCGGTTTGATCCACGACGGGTCTTCGATGCGGCAGGGAGAGGCCAGCCGGTAGACCATGTCGTTGTCGGCCAACTCTTCGTCCCGGTCGACGACGATGAAGGCCCGCCACGGGAACAACCGCAAAGCGGAGGTCCGTGCAATGTACTCTTCACGCTCCCGGACGTAGATGTAGAGCCGTTTTTTCGTGTCGACTTCACATCGGGACGGGTAGCGGGCGTGGATGGCTTCGAGCACGGGACGGTCCGGGTCGTTGTTGAGCATCATGCCCGGATAGTCCTCAAGGTCCGACTCCGTGATGCAGAGTTTGCCGTTCTTCTCCAAGTCGATCAGCAGAGGAAGCATCTTCAGCCGGTTGGGATCCAGCTCGGTCAGCGTTTTTGTTGTATAGGTGTTTTCGAACGATGCGTAGAACTGGTTTTCGAGCTTCTTGTCTGCGTTGTTGACGTAGGCTGTATAGGTTTTGTAGTCTTTCGGGAAACGGTAGGCAGCCGTCTCCTGTTCGATAATTGTTTCGCCCTCGCGGTCTAAGCCGAACCGATAGGCCATGCCGTCGTCGTACATGCGGAAGATTACGCTGTAATTGCCCCTGAACTTCAATATCAGTTCGTTGTATCGATCCGTGACGGTGTCTTTTCTATAACAGAGGGTAGGGATGGAGGTGTTGACCGAGGTGCGGATGGTTTTTGCGACTTTCGTACCGACAAACAGCTGTTCGCCCTCTTGCAGGGTGAGGCCGATCTTCGACGGAGAGACGATCTCCGCTCCATCTTTGTAGAGCGAGAACCGGACGGAGTCATCCACCGAGATCACTACCGACAGGCGGCTGTTCGGAGAATCAAGTGCGTAGCTTTTTTGGGCTTTTGCGGGAGCCCAAAACCATAAGCTCAGAATAAAACAAACGAGGGTTCGGTATAGTTTCATAGGGTTAGTTTATTGAAGTTTTATAGGTTTGGATCGGATGGTGAGAACGGTCGGCCGAACGTATCGGTCAGGTCGCGGATGACGACCGAGGCGCAGTGACAGCCGAACAGGGCCGGCATGTAGGAGATGGTGCCGACGTTCGACTTTTTGTTGGTCTCCTCGCAGGGAACGATGGCCTCCTTGCAGGGCGGTTCGGGCGAGAAGACGACGCGGAATCCGGTTCGGATACCCTCTTTGTGGAGCCTTTTGCGCAGCATGTGGGCCAGCGGGCAGTGGTGTGAACGGGAGATGTCCTGAATCTCGATCTGTGTCGGATCGACTTTCGCTCCGGCACCCATCGAGCTGATGATCGGGATCCCCCGATGCAGCGCGCCGAGTATCAGGTTCAGTTTCGGAGAGAGGGTGTCGATGGCATCGACGACGTAAGAGTAGGGTGCCCGGTCGAGCAGGCGGTCGGTCGCTTCGTCGCGCACGTACTCCTGTAATACGGTCAGCTGGATCTCCGGATTTATGTCTTTGAGGCGGGCGGCCAGAATGTCGGCCTTGGGTTGTCCGATGGTGCTGTGGAGAGCGATCAGTTGTCGGTTGATGTTCGATTCCGACACCCGGTCCGCATCGACCAACGTCAGAGTTCCGATGCCGCTACGGGCCAACATCTCGGCTGCATAGGCCCCGACACCGCCCAGTCCGACCACCAAAACATGAGCCTCATGCAGGCGTTGCATCCGTTCGTCGCCCAACAGCAGTTGTGTCCTTATTTGCCATGAATCGTTCATCCGAATAGGGTTTTGTAGTTTTTATATATCGATTGTTTTAGTGTGTCGATCGGAGTATTGCGGAGGGCGGCTGCCTGTCGGTATACCTCCTCTATGGTCGTGTTGGCTTCATCCGTTTCGAGGAAGAGACGTTCGTCGGGAACTGCAAGAAGGGCTTTTTGTGTCTTCGGGGAACGGAACAGAGCAGCCCCGAACGAAAGGAAATACCCTTTCCGGATGAGCTGTCCGGCTAATTGGGACGATCCGATAAAGCCGTGGAGAATGAGGGGGACCGTGTATCGGTCCATTTGTGTGATAAGCTCTTCGTAAGCTTTGACACAATGGAGGACGATGGGCTGGCGTCGTTTTTCGGCAAGGTCGGCTTGCGCGGTCAGCCGTCGGAGCTGTACGGTCCGGTCGACCGGTTTACAGTAGTCGAGCCCGATCTCTCCGACAGCGGCGACGGGTAGTGTCTCCAACGAGTCGAGCCACTCCGATCCTACGGTCTCGCAGTCCCATGGATGTATTCCCGCAGAAAAGCGCTCGCCGGATGTCGGTATGTCCTCTTTCCCGAGCCGGACCGACCGGATCGACACAACATTTGGCCGGAACCCGTTTTGGTGCGTGTGTATATCGACGAAAGGAATATCCATGATTGTATCTCTTGATTCATAAAGAGGGTTTACAAAAGTAGTTCAATATTCACTATATTTGCGAATAGGGCTGTGAATTTTGGGCAATCATGCGGAAATTCGAACCTTTTAAGATGAAATTTGCCGGATTATGTCCGGTTTTGTTGTCTGAACCCCGACGGTTGTGATCTATGGAGCAGAAAAGAATTATTTGGAGGTGTGTTATCTTTCCCGAACTGATTTGTTCGGGCGTTGTGTTGGGGTTTGTGATCGGTTTTCTGTTGCTGGAGCCTTTAATCTCAACCGAAAGGAACGATCGTCTGGGAGCGACCGTTTCTTGTGAGGAACCGGCGGAACAGCATTTGACCTTGATCTTTGCAGGGGATTTGATGCAACATCTGCCTCAGGTTTACGCTGCGCAACAGCAGGACGGAAGCATGGACTATACCTCGTGTTTTTCTCGATTGAAAGGGTATTTTGCAAGTGCGGATTTTGTCGTGGCCAACCTTGAAACAACGCTCGGCGAACCGCCCTATTCGGGTTATCCCCAGTTTCGGTCGCCGACTGCATTGGCCGAAGCGATGCGTCGTGTCGGGATCGGTGTGGCTGTACTGGCCAATAATCATCTCTGCGATCGGGGCGGTGTCGGTATCCGGTCGACGCTCGATGCCCTCGACCGTGCCGGAGTTCGGCATACCGGTGCATGGACCGACACCTTGCCTGCCGATAACCATCCGCTGTGGCTCGAAAAGGACCCATTCCGTGTAGCGTTGTTCAACTATACTTATGGGACCAACGGAATTCCCGTACCCCGCGGCTGTTTTGTCAACGGGATCGATACCGTCCGTATGGGACGGGATATTGCGAAGGCCCGGCAGAGCGGAGCTTCTCATATCGTTGTGTTTCTTCATTGGGGAAACGAGTACGAAACGGTTCCCAATCGGGTACAGCATTCTCTGTCCGAATTTTGCCACCGGGCCGGAGCCGAGATTGTGATCGGGTCGCATCCGCATGTTGTGCAGTCGCTCGAGACGGACACGGATTCTTCGGGGCGGATCGTTGGGGTAACTGCCTATTCGTTGGGTAATTTCGTCTCCAACCAGCGGCAGCCCGGAACCGATGGCGGTATTTCGGTCCGAATCGGATTGACGTTGTCGGAAAATACGGGACAAACCGAATATGTTCCGGAATATTTGATCCATTGGACTGCGATCACGAAGGATCGGAAAAGCTGTTCGGGATACCGATACGAGATTATTCCGGCCTACGCTGAGGAGACCCTGCCCGAGGCCCTCCGTCCGGGTCTGAATCGCTTTGTCGACCGTACACGTCGTTATATGTCGCGATATAATTCGGGTTTTCGTGAAATAACCTGTGGATTTTGAGGCTATCGTTTCACTTTTTTTTCTATTTTTGCGATAAATTGCAAAAATCTAACGGATCGTGAAGAAGAAATCTTGGCAAATTGCGGTATTGGCGATTTGCAGCGTCTTTATTTTGGGCCTTACTCGAGGTGTGGCAGCCGGAGTTGAACCCAATTCGTCAAAAGAGGGAGAGGATGTTGGGATAGCTGTAGCAGCATTCGACGCTGAACTTCGGGACGGCGAACCGGATTCGTTGAAAACAACATTCGTTTTTTCGGATGAAAAGGTCCTCCCTGTTACGCCGGTAAAGAATCAGGCCCAATCCGGAACCTGTTGGTGCTTTTCGGGGATCGGAATGGTTGAATGTGAACTGTTGCGGGATGGAAAAGGGGAGCATGACCTCTCGGAAATGTGGATCGTCCGTAATATCTATAAGGAGAAAGTGGCCAAATATGTGCGGATGCATGGAAACTCATCGCTTTCGCCCGGAGGCGTTCCCGACGATGTGGTCTATATTATCTCTCGTTACGGAATTGTTCCGGAAGAGGTCTATTCCGGTTTGAACGGTGCGGAAAATCATAACCATAAGGAGTTGGATGATGCGATCCGGACATTTGCGCAGAAAATGGTGAAAAACGATTCCGCCGTGCTCGCTACGGAGTGGGAACTGCAGTTGGATTCCATACTGGATCGTTATCTGGGTACTTGTCCCGAAACATTTGTCTATCGGGGGAAGGAGTATACCCCGAAAAGCTTGGCCGAAGAGCTCGATATCGATACGGAGGAGTATATTAACTTGACCTCATTCTCGCATCATCCGCTCTATGCGACATTTTCTCTCGAGATTCCCGACAACTGGAATTGGTCGCGTTTCGGCAACGTGACGATCGATGAGCTCGAAGCGATTGTCGAGGCATCGCTCGAAGCAGGACATGCGATCAACTGGGCATCGGACGTCAGTGACCCCGGGTTCCGATATAAGGATGGCTTTGCCGTCATTTTGGAAAACGAAGATGGGAAACCGGTATTGTCGGCAGAAGCTATTGCGAAGGGTTCGGAACAGGAGGTGACGATTACACCTGAGATGCGCCAGGAGGCCTTCGACGATTACAGGACAACCGACGATCACGGAATGCTGATCGTCGGGACAGCGACGGATCAGAACGGGAACCGCTTCTATAAGGTGAAGAATTCGTGGGGCGAGACCGGAAAATACAAAGGGTTCTTCTATGTGTCGAAACCATATCTGCTCTATAAGACAACCGCTCTGTCGGTTCATCGGGATGCCGTGCCGCAGGAGGTGCTCAAGAAACTGGAAGCCAACGAACGGAACAGATACGAATAAAACGTGTCAGAGTAAACATAAATAATTAATAGTCAGAATATGTCGCAAGTCATCAAGTTGAAAAAAGGGCTCGATATTCTCTTGCAGGGGGAGGCGAAGCGGGAGCTGACGCGGTTGCCGTTGGTTCACGCCTATGCGCTGAAGCCTGAGGATTTTCCGGGAGTGACGCCTAAGCTGCTGGTGCGTGTGGACGATGCGGTGAAGGTGGGAACCCCGCTGTTTTTCGACAAGTATCGCCCGCAGATTCTGTTTACGTCACCCGTAAGCGGAAAGGTATCGGATATTGTTAGGGGAGAAAAACGGAAGATTCTGGAGGTCGTCATCACTCCTGAAGCGGAACAGGTGTATGAGACGTTCGAGGTGCCCACTGTCGAGGCGGCTGATCGGGAGCAGATCAAATCGCTGTTGTTGCAAGCCGGTTTGTGGCCGATGATCATGCAACGTCCGTACGGGATTATCGCCAATCCGCAAGACACGCCGAAGTCGATTTTCGTTTCGGGGTTCGATTCGGCGCCTTTGGCTCCCGATATGAATTTCGTACTCGAAAACGAGGCGGAGAATCTGGAGGCCGGTTTTGCCCTGCTCGGTAAATTGACCGACGGAAAGGTCTATTTGGGTTTGAGAAACGGGACCTCCGGGGTGTTGAATCGAGTGAAAAATGCCGAAATCCGGTTGTTCGAAGGTCCGCATCCGGCGGGAAATGTCGGAGTGCAGATTCACCATATCGATCCGATCAACAAGGGGGATGTGGTATGGACGGTCGACGTGCAGCATGTGGCCATGATCGGGCGTTTCTTCCGGAACGGGAAGGTCGATATGAGTAAAATTATCGCCCTGACCGGATCGGAAACGGTACAACCGCGCTATTTCAGCGTGATTGCGGGGCTTCCGATCAACAGCATCGTGCGTCAGAAAGAGCTTCGGTCGCAGACGGAAAAGGTCCGAATCATCAGCGGGAATGTACTGACGGGACGTCGTGTGGAACCCGAAGGCTATTTGGGCTTTTACAGCAATCAGGTGACGGTGATACCGGAAGGGGACACCTACGAATTTCTGGGATGGGGCATGCCGCGACTCAATAAGTTCTCCGTTTCGAGAAGCTATTTTTCGTGGCTCTGTCCGAAGAAACATTATCGGTTGGACACCAACATGAACGGAGGTGTCCGCGCCTATGTGGTGACCGGTCTGTATGACAAGTATCTGCCTATGGATATCTATCCGCTCTATCTGCTGAAAGCCATTCTCGCGGGCGATATCGATAAAATGGAAAATCTGGGAATTTACGAGGTGATCGAGGAGGATTTTGCGTTGTGTGAGTTCGTCGATCCTTCGAAAACCGAAATGCAGGCGATTATCCGTCAGGGAATCGACCTTATGATTAAAGAGCTTAACTAATCCGGACGAAGATGAAAAGATTAAGAGAACTGATCGATAAAATAAAACCGAACTTCGAGAAAGGAGGTAAGTTTGCGAAACTTCACTCGACGTTCGATGCATTCGAAACATTTTTGTTCGTACCGAATCGTGTAACCCGCAGTGGTAGCCACATCCGTGACTGCCTCGATCTGAAACGGGTCATGATCGTAGTCGTCATTGCACTGATGCCGGCTCTGCTGTTCGGTATGTACAACACGGGACTCCAACACTTCCGTGCGATGGGCGAGGCCGACGCTTCGGGATGGACCTGCTTCTGGTTCGGCTTTCTGAAGGTGCTGCCGATCATCATCGTATCGTATGTGGTGGGTTTGGGCATCGAGTTTATCTCGGCTCAGATTCGCGGACATGAGGTCAACGAAGGTTTTCTGGTCAGCGGAATGCTGATCCCGATGGTCATGCCGGTCGACATCCCGTTGTGGATGGTGGCCGTTGCTACTGCTTTTGCGGTAATCATCGGGAAAGAGGTCTTCGGCGGTACGGGAATGAATGTCTTCAATCCTGCTTTGCTGGCCCGGGCGTTCATCTTCTTTGGGTATACCCCCTATATCTCTGGAGAAAAAGTTTGGGTGGCCGGTTTGTCCAACGGGGCAGGGGTGGTTGACGGATTTTCCGGTGCGACTCCATTGACTGATGCCGCTTCGGCTGTGCTGACCAAGGCCGATCAGGTTCAGTGGACGCACGGAGGCCCGATCGACTGGTTTTTGGGGACAATCCCCGGCTGTATCGGTGAAACCTCGACGTTGGCTATTCTGATCGGTGCGGTAATCCTGTTGTGGACCGGAATCGCCAGCTGGAGGATCATGTTGAGCGTATTTGCCGGAGGTTATCTGACCGGTCTGTTGTTCAATTTGATCGGTGCCAATGCCTATATGGATATTCCGGCCTATTACCATTTGATTATCGGCGGATTCGCGTTCGGAGCCGTATTTATGGCGACCGATCCCGTGACGGCGAGTCAGACCAATACCGGAAAGTTTATCTATGGATTCCTGATCGGTTTCCTGGCGGTGATGATTCGGGTGATCAATCCGGGTTATCCCGAAGGTATGATGCTTGCCATCCTGTTTATGAATGCGGTGGCTCCGCTGATCGATTACTATGTGGTTCAGGCCAATATCCGCCGCAGAAACCGTCGTTTGAAATTAGCTAAATAGATAGGGATATGAACAAGAACAGTAATACATATATCATTATCTATGCTTCGGTCATGGTGGTGATCGTGGCAGCGGTTCTTTCGTTCGCTTCGTTGTCGTTGAAAAACATTCAGGAGGAGAACGTGAAGATCGAAAAGAAGGGCGACATTCTGCGTTCGGTGGGCGAAGGCGGCGAAGCCGATCAGGTGGCCGACAAGAATGCCTACATCAATGAGATGTATGCCAAATACATAGTAGACAGCTATGCGGTGAATGCAGCAGGAGACAAGGTGGATGGCGTGGATGCGTTTGCCCTGTTGTCTGACCTGAAAACTCAGTACGATAAACCGGAAAGCGAACGGGTATTGCCCGTTTTTGTCAGCAAGAACGACGAAGGTAACGTCAGTTATGTCATCCCTGTATGGGGAGCCGGTTTGTGGGGCCCGGTATGGGGATACATCGCATTGGCCGATGACTGGGATACGGTTGACGGAGTGGTCTTCGGACACAAGAGCGAGACGCCCGGTCTGGGAGCAGAGATCGCGACGCCCGGTTTTCAGGCTCAGTTCAAAGGGAAGAAGATTCTGCAGGACGGGAAAGTCGTTGCGATCAGGCTGCAAAAGGGTGGAGCTGCGGATGACGATCCCTATGCGGTGGATGCCGTATCTGGAGGTACGTTGACCAGTGTCGGCGTAGAGAATATGTTGAAAGACTGTTTGAAAGACTACGATGCTTTTATTCAGAAGCAACTGTCGGCGTCTTCCGGAACAGCTGCAAATGTTATAACCAATAATTCGGAAAGCCATGAGTAAACAAGAAAAAGAACCGCTCTTTTCGGCTAAAAATATGAAGTTGCTGACCGCTCCGTTCGGTCAGAACAACCCGATTACCGTTCAGATTCTGGGTATTTGTTCGGCGCTGGCCGTAACGGCCAAACTCAAGCCGGCGTTCGTGATGGCCCTGTCGGTGATCGTCGTAACCGGATTTTCAAGTATGATCATCTCGCTGATTCGTAAGGGAATTCCCAACCGGATCCGAATTATCGTACAGCTGGTTGTCGTGGCCGCGCTGGTGATCCTTGTCGACCAGGTGCTCAAGGCCTTTGTGTACGATGTCAGCAAACAGCTTTCGGTCTTTGTCGGGTTGATCATTACGAACTGTATCATCATGGGCCGTATCGAAGCGTTTGCGTTGGGTAACAAACCCTGGCCGGCCTTCCTGGATGGCGTGGGCAACGGTATGGGATATGGAATGATTCTGATTATTCTGGGCTTTTTCCGTGAGTTGCTGGGTTCAGGGACCCTGTGGGGATACCCCGTGCTGGAAAAGATAGGCCTTTATAATATCGGGTACGTGAACAACGGTTTGATGATCCTGCCTCCGATGGCGCTGATTTGTGTCGGCCTGATCATCTGGTTCCAGCGCAGCCGGAATAAAAACTTGATCGAAAAATAGTTAAAGCCTCAGAAGTATGGAAAATATTATCAGCATATTCGTTCGGTCTATCTTTATAGACAACATGGTATTTGCGTTCTTCTTCGGTATGTGTTCTTACATCGCCGTCAGCAAGAACGTCAAAACTGCTATGGGGCTCGGTATCGCGGTGATTTTCGTCATGGTGATGACCGTTCCGATCAACTATCTGCTCAATGAATACATTCTCTCGCCGGGAGCTTTGGGGTGGATCAACCCCGAGTATGGCCCGGAAGGAGCGCATGAGATCGATCTGAGTTTCTTGAGTTTTATCGTGTTTATTGCGGTTATCGCCTCGTTCGTGCAACTGGTCGAGATGGTGGTCGAGAAATTCACTCCGACGTTATATAACCAGTTGGGTATCTTTTTGCCGCTGATCGCTGTGAACTGTGCCATTATGGGTGGTTCGCTTTTCATGCAGGAGCGCGACTACGCCTCGCTCGGTGAAGCGACTGCTTTTGCAGCCGGTTCGGGGATCGGTTGGTGGCTGGCCATTATCCTGATGGCGGCGATCCGTGAAAAGATCACCTATTCGAATGTTCCCGCCCCGTTGCGTGGTGCCGGTATTACGTTCATATTGACCGGTTTGATGGGAATCGCTTTTATGATATTCATGGGAGTTCAGTTGTAGTACGAATAATTCGATAAAAGATATGGGACTATCAATTATAATAGCAATCGTAGCCTTTCTTGTAGTGACACTCCTTTTGGTGGTATTGTTGCTCTATGCCAAGGCGAAATTGACTCCGTCGGGTCAGGTGACGATCGATATCAACGACGGAGAGAAAAGTTTGACTGTCGAACCAGGGAATTCACTGCTTTCTACGTTGGGTAATAACGGTGTGTTCTTGCCTTCGGCCTGCGGTGGAGGCGGATCGTGCGGTATGTGCAAGTGTCAGGTGCTGGAGGGCGGCGGTGACATCCTGCCGACGGAGACCGGATTTATCACTCGGAAGATGGCCAAAGACCATTGGCGGCTGGGATGTCAGGTGAAGGTCAAGGAGAACATGAAAATTAAGGTTTCTGAGGCTGTCTTGGGCGTGAAGAAGTGGGAGTGTACGGTGGTTTCGAACCGGAACATCTCTACGTTCCTTAAAGAGTTCGTCGTGAAGCTGCCTGAGGGTGAAACGCTGAACTTCCGAAGCGGAGGATACATCCAGATCGATATTCCGAAATATGATGAGATTAAGTTCAGTGATTTCGATGTCGATGAGAAATACCGTGCCGACTGGGATAAGTTTAAAATGTGGGATCTGGTGACCAAGAATCCCGAGCCCACCTTCCGTGCCTATTCGATGGCCAACCATCCGGCCGAAGGCAACATCATCATGTTGAATATCCGTATTGCGACGCCTCCGTTCGATAAGGCTACGGGCGGCTTCATGAAGGTCAATCCGGGTATCTGCTCGTCGTACATCTTCTCGCGCAAACCGGGTGACAAGGTAACGATTTCTGGACCTTATGGAGAATTCTTCCTGCCCGACAATTTGCCCGATACGCAGGAGCTGATCTTTATCGGCGGTGGTGCGGGTATGGCTCCGATGCGTAGCCACATTATGCATCTGTTCAAAACGGAGAAGACGAAACGTCCGGTTTCGTTCTGGTATGGGGCACGTGCGTTGAAGGAGGCTCCCTATCTGGAGGATTTCATGGAGATCGAAAAAGAGTTCCCGAACTTCAGCTTCCACCTTGCGCTCGACCGGCCCGATCCCGAAGCCGATGCAGCAGGGGTTAAGTACAAAGCCGGATTTGTTCATCAGGTGTTGTATGAGAACTATCTGAAGAACCACGAAGCGCCCGAGGATTGTATCTATCTGATGTGCGGGCCTCCTATGATGATTTCTTCTGTCGTGAAGATGCTCGACTCACTGGGGGTTCCGCCCGAAAATATTTTGTACGACAACTTTGGATCGTAAGGTCCTCGAACATAGAAAAGCCGCCTCGACAGGCGGCTTTTTTATATCTATTGTGTGGATGTCGTATTAGATTGTATTAAGGTTGAGGAAAAATGGATGAAAGAGAGAAAAGAGTCAGGGAAATGATTCATTTATAACTCGATCTGAAACTTTTTCAACTCTTTGATAAATAGATCATACCCTTGAAAATGAATGGCGGATATGCCGAGTTGACGGGCTGCATCTACATTGGATAAATTGTCGTCGATGAACAATGACTCTTGGGCCGAAAGTCGGTAACGATCGAGCAGTAGCCGATAGATACGCAGGTCGGGTTTACATATTTTCTCGACTCCTGAGACGACAATTCCATCGAACAGCTCGAAAAGCGGGTATTTGCAGTGGGCGATCGGGAATGTTTCGTTCGACCAGTTGGTCAGTCCGTAGAGTTTGTATCCGTTTGCCTTTGCCCTGCCGAGCAGTTCGCTCATCCCGGGAATAGGGCCTTTGATCGTCTTTTCCCACTGTTCCCGGAACATGCGGATCGGTTCGTCGTATTCCGGAAATTTTTGACACAACTCGGTAATCCCTTCACGGAAAGGGTACCCGCTGTCGAACATTGCATTCCATTGGACGATAGGGACACGGTGTAAAAAGAGTTCCATCTCTTCCGAGGTCTTGAAATAGGAGGAGTAGAGATGCCGGAGGTTCCAGTCGACCAGAACTCCGCCGAAGTCGAAAATGAGGTTTCGGATCATTGGAATACTTTGTGTTTATCGGACACAAAGATAACCAATGCGAAACGGTTCCGGCAGTTTTTTGAGATTTCGGCAAAAATTTTTACTTTTAATGTGGCTTGCTGATTAGTTGCAGTCTTTTTATATGAATAAAAATGAGTTTTGTCCCGAATGCGGTTGGTTGGGAGCAGGGGGAAAAGAGAATATGAGATACCAGCCCGCTCTCTTTGCGTGTTGCGGCAGTAGGGATGAGTAGAAAAGATAAGAAAAAACATGAAAATACTGACAGGTAAAGATATTCGCGAGGCAGATCGGTACACGATGGAGCATGAACCGATCAGCAGTCTTGATCTGATGGAGCGGGCTTCCCGGTCGATCGCCCGATGGATGGGAGAAAATATCGGGTGTGAGACCCCCTTACTGTTTGTTGTCGGAAAGGGGAACAACGGGGGCGATGGTTTGGCCGTAGCGCGTATGTTGAGTGAGGAAGGGTATTGTTGTTCGGTGTGCGGACTGTTTGCTCCGGAATCGATGACCGACGAGTGTCGGACAAATTGGGAACGGCTTCCCAAAGATGTAGAACGTTGTACAATAGATAGTTTGCCGTTGACGGAAGGTACGGTTGTCGTCGACGCCTTGTTGGGGACCGGAGTTCAGGGGGAGGTAAAAGAACCGGTAAGAAGTGCTATTGTCAAGATCAATTCTCTGAAAAACAGGGCGGTGTCGATCGATATGCCTTCCGGAATGGGAACGGAGTTTGGTAATGTGGAGCGGACGATGGTCCGTGCATGGGTGACCCTGACGCTGGAGTTTCCGAAGTTGGCCCTGTTGTTGCCCGAAGCGGGTGATGCGGCGGGTAGGGTAGTCGTTTTGCCCATAGGGCTCGATCCGCAGTATATAACCGAAAATTCGTCACCCTATTTTTATACGGAAAGGGCAGAAGCCCAGCGGTTGATTGAGCCGCGCAATCGTTTCGCTCACAAAGGTATGCATGGGCACGCCTTGTTGATTTGTGGATCACGGGGAATGGTCGGAGCTGCCGTTATGGCTACGCGGGCGGCGTTGCGTTCGGGATGTGGATTGGTGACAACCCACCTGCCCGAATCGGAACGGATGGTCGTACAGGTAGCGTGTCCGTCGGCTATGGTCAGTTGCGATCCGGAGAGCGTTTTTTCTTGTGTCCCGAAACATTTGGAACGCTACCGTGTCGTTGGGGTTGGATGTGGAGTAGGGCAGGATTCCCGCTCGGTGCAGGCTTTTAGAGATTTGCTGGCATCGGTAACAGCGGGTGTGAGGTTGGTGATCGATGCGGATGCCTTGAATATATTGGCAGCCCATCCCGAATATTTGCATCTTGTCCCTCCCAATACAATTCTGACTCCGCATCTCGGAGAACTGAAACGCCTGATCGGAGCATGGAACGGGGAAGAGGAGAAGATCGGCCGTGTACGGGCATTGGCGGCACGGTTACAGGCTTATATTGTGGTAAAAGGAGCCAATACGATGATCTGTACGCCTGGCGGCCGTTGCATGTTCAATGCTACGGGGAATCCGGGTATGGCCAAAGGGGGCAGCGGCGATGTGTTGACCGGCTACATAACCGGATTGTTGGCCCGCGGTTACGATCCGTGCCGGGCTGCGGTTCTCGGAGTCTATTTGCACGGCTTGGCTGGAGATAAGGCTGCTGAAAAATATGGCGAGGAGGGGATGAATGCGAGCGATATGATTGATTTTTTAGGAATAGCACAAGCTGAAACGGTGTGATCGGCGTTGAATAGCATGCAGGCCATATCCGTATTTTCGAAAGAATGAGAGCATTGGCTGGGAATAGCATCAATAGGTGAGAAAATCCAATATAAAAGATGTTTTCCGAAATGAATCGGATTGAGCACTATCAGATTGGACACACTCCTGCAAAGGGGGTGCGGTTTAAAATAGAGCGCAATGTGTGTAACGATACGCATGTGGAGGTCCCTTTTTCTCATCGCCATGCATTTTATGCACTTTATTGGATTCATAGGGGAGAGGGGGAACATATGATCGATTTCGAGCATTACGCAATTCAGTCCAATCGGATGTTTTTTGTCAAACCCGATCAGGTCCACTTCCTGAAAACCGGATCGAAAGTCTGTTATTCGGCTTTGCAGTTTACCGAAGAGTTTATGTTGCCGTTTTATGCGCAAAGGGACCGGATGACGATTCGGGAGGAGTCGGGGATATACAGGGACTTGAATGAGGCGGAACAGGGGCGGATGAAGATCCTGTTCGATCTTTTGTCGGCCGAATCGGTTGGCGGGTTACCCGATTCGGAGACAATCATACGTTCGGAGATCGATTTGTTGCTGTTGGAATGGATGCGCATAGACAGGCCGGAAATGATCAGACAGAAAATTCCCGATGTGTTGCTTCGGTATCGGAAATTGATCAACGAAAAATTTCTCGATTGCCGCCAGGTCAACGAATATGCCCGAGAACTCGGAGTTACGCCGAACTATCTGAATATATTGAGTCGAAGATATTTCGGAGACTCGGCCCTGTCTTTCATCCATCGGCGTGTGTTGTTGGAGATCAAACGCTTGTTGCTTCGTACGGACCTCGGTATTTCGGAAATAGCTTATGCGTTGCGGTTTAATGAATTGTCCTACTTTTCTCGTTTTTTCAAACATCACACAGGAGTTACACCGAATGAATTCCGACTCTTGATGAATGAAATGTACCAAAGGTGAAAGGTTCTGTGTCATTGATGACTGTTGTCGGTTCCGTAATTTTGTGCTGTTGAATTTTTAAACGAGAGAGTGAGTTATGGAATCGCATGTCCCCAAAAGTAAAAATGAGAAGCATACGGCATTTGTCGTGTTGTTCTCTGCCGTAACAATGGTCTTGGAGATTGTGTTCGGGCTTTTCACCCATTCGATGGCGTTGCTTGCCGACGGGATTCACATGGGGTCCCATGTGTTGGCCATAGGGCTTAGCTGGTGCGCGTATATTTTTGTACGTCGTATGAAGACGAGGAATATCGACACGGTCGATTCGGAAAGGGTTTTATCCCTTTCCGCCTATACGAGCGGTGTATTGCTGTTGATTTTCGCATTGTTGATTCTCATAGAGGCTTTTGAACGGTTTTTTACAGCAGGGGTAGTGATTCAATATAAAGAGGCTATGATTGTAGCCGTGATCGGAATGGTCGTCAATATAATATGCGCTATTGTCCTGCACGATCATCACGATTATAACGGCCGTTCCGCCTATCTGCATGTGTTGGCCGACGCGCTTACGAGTCTGGGCGCCATATTCGGTCTGGTTTGTGCTATGGTATGGAACATCGTATGGATTGATACGGCAGTCGCGTTGATTTGTTCGTTGGTTATCCTCCGTTGGGCCAGAAAACTGCTTCAGGATACAGGGAAACAGTTGATATCGAAAAGAGAGTAATAAAAGGGAACGGATAATCGGAAGAAGAGAGGAGGAGCGACGATTGCGGATATAGGTGTCGGGATGTTTTTCCGAAGTTTGTGTCGCGCTTCGGGTGGGTCTGTTCCTTGATGGTTTGTAATCTTTGCAATCGGCCATTAGTTCTCCGTAACAGTCGCCAGCGACGATTGTCATCGGTCAGACGAGGCGTTTCGGTCGGTATTTTGTTGTGAGATAAAATATTTGAATCGCTGGGTTGTGAAAATTTGAGATAAAATCCCTATTTTTGTAGGTGTTAATCATTAAAATGTCTGATCATGGCAAGTCTTAGATGTATTAAGAAAGATATCAATTATCTTGTGAACGAAGTGGTTTCGGATTGCTATACGGCTCTCTATTTCAAGGATCAAAGCAAACGCGAAGATATTATTGCGATTATGGAAGAAGCGGTCGATTTTCGCAATCAGATGATTGAGCGAGCCAACCATCCGGCTGAAAAGAAAAACAAAAGTTTGGTCCGTAAGCATTATCAACAAATGCGGCGCGATATGATGCAACAAATCGACGCGTTGTTCGAAAAATTGAGCGCTGTTTGTAAATAGGGTCGGAAGCAGATTTGTCGATAGAGGGCATTCTGCGACAGAAACTTGTTATAACGGGAATACCATGGCGGGTGTTCCCGTTTTTTGTTTGAAAAGCTCGAATATCTGTATAGAATTGTAGCAGGGATGGGCTGATTTGTTAAAAATGCCTTAAAATGCGGCATTTGTGAATCGGTGCAATTTTTATTACGAATAAACGGCTATCTTTGTAAACCTGACTTATACCCAAACTTTATGACAACAAAAATAGTCCCGAAAAAGAGAATCGAGATTATCGATGCTTTACGCGGTTTGGCATTGATGGGAATCCTGATTCTCCATTCAATGGAGCACTTCGAGCTCTATATTCATCCTGTTGCCGATTCGCCCGTATTGGCCTGGTTCGATGAAAAATTACAGTCTATCGTGTGGTTCCTGTTTGCAGGAAAATCTTATGCTATTTTCTCTTTGCTGTTCGGTCTGAGTTTCTTTATTCAGATGAAAAATCAACAGGAACGGGGAGTCGATTTCCGAGGACGTTTCCTGTGGCGGATGGTACTGTTGTATGCCTTGGGATATATCAATGGGCTGATGTATTTGGGCGAGATATTTGCAGTCTATGCCTTGTTGGGCATGTTGCTCGTCCCGTTGTATCAGGTCAAGGATAAATGGTTGATATGCTTGAGCCTGTTCCTTATCTTTCAGATCCCTTATCTCGGAGTATTTGTCTATAACCTGTTTTCTCCGGAAAATCCTTTTATCCCCTTCCCGGAATATGAGCGATTTATCGGGGACGCTTATGCGACATCGAATCAGATTTACCAATACGGATCGTTTCTCGATGTGCTCGACTATAACCTGTGGAGTGCTCATTTCCAGAAATGGGCATGGTTCGTCGGAGGAACACGGATCTGGCAGTTGGTGGGGCTGTTCATTGTCGGTTTGCTGATCGGCCGCCACGGAATCCACAAGGACCGGCGCGAGATGATCCGTTACAGCCGTTATGCGCTTGCCCTCGGAACCCTTCTTTTTATTGTATTCTACAGCTTGTCGGCCGTTTTACCCGTTATGGGCATCAATCCCGAAAATGCGAAAATGGGATGTATGATTTTTGACCATTATGTAGAGATGGGGATGATGTTGCTGATTATCGGCCTGTTTGTACAAGCCTATTTCCTGTTGGGAGCCAAACGTGTGTTGGATAATCTCGCGCCATTCGGCCGGATGAGCGTGACGAACTATATGAGCCAGTCGGTGATCGGTGCGGTGATGTATTATGGTTACGGTTTCGGATTGGCTGCGAAATGGGGTTTCACCTACTGTTTTATAGCCGGAGTTATCTTGTTCCTCATTCAGGTGTCGTGGAGCAAATGGTGGCTCAAACGATACTATTACGGACCGATGGAGTGGGTATGGCGCTGTTTGACTTGGGGTTCGTTTAAATCGGTTCCGTTTCGACGCAAATCCTGATAGTATATAGAGAGAATCGCTGCGGAATAAGGTTATTTTGTTGTCTGCGGCTCTCTGATTTCAAAACAGGTTATTCGTGTTTTTCCAACACGGTGTGCGGGACCGTTCCGTGGGTGACGAGTTGTATCGGACAGTTGTAGTTGTGCAGTTGTTCGGGGGTGATGATGTTCGAATCGTGTCGGTGGACGCGTCGGTTGACACAGACGATCGAACGGACATATGAAGAGATCGTCCCGAGATCGTGTGACACCATGACGATGGCCATCTTCTCATTGAACTGTTTCAGAAGTGCATAGAGCTCCTGCTCGAATTTGTTGTCCACAAAGTTGGTCGGTTCGTCGAGAATCAGCAGCAAGGGGTCGGAAATCAACGCACGGCACAGCAGCATCCGTTGCATTTGCCCGCCCGAAAGGGTACCGATCGGGCGGTTTTTCAGATCTGCTATACCGCAAATATCGAGTAATTCGGCAGCTCTTTCCCGGTCCAGCAGAGTGTATCTGCCCCATAGTTTTTTCTGGGATTGTAATCCGGAGAGCACGACCTCACAGACCGAGATCGGAAACGAACGGTCGATCTGTGCCGTTTGAGGCAAATAACCGATTCTTCTATATCCTTTATTCTCGATTTCAGGCGCATAGACTACCTTTCCGGAGTAGGGAAGGGATTTTAGGATCGCTTTGACCAAAGTGGTTTTACCGCCCCCGTTGGGTCCGATTACACCGATAAAATCCTTGTCGTATACGGTTAAGTTGACATCCGTCAGGACAGGGTCGCGATCATAAGCGACTGAAATATGTTGTAACTTTACTATGGGGTGCATCGATTGGCAATTAAACGGGCTAAATATTCGATATTCTCAATGACATTCTCTGCTAAGGGGTCTATGGCTACAAGGGTAAGGTCCAATTCTGTAGCAACAGCCGCTACTGTACTTTGGTCGAACTGTTTTTGGTATAAAATCTTATTAATTTCCATTGCTTTGACCGTGTCGATCAGTCGGCTTAAATATGCGGCCGAAGGCTCTTTCCCCTCCACCTCTACGGAGATCTGAGTTTGTCCATAATCCGCCGCCAAATAGGTCAATGCCGGATGATAGATCAAAAATCCTCTTTTTTCGGGTGTCAGCAAAGTAACGAGTGAACGATCCAGTGAGTCGATTCTTTTACAGAGAGCGTCATAATTCTCTTTGTATTTTGATGAATCGGGGTAAATTACTGATAATCCGTTATATACGTTTTCTGCAATGGTTTTGAGCCGGGTAGGGGATAGCCAGATGTGCGGATCGACTCCGTGTGTATGTTCTTCGTCGTTATGGGTATGGCCACAATGTTCGGCAAGCAAAGGAACCCGGTCGGAGCTTTTGATTAGGGTTACTTGAGGCATATTCTCCCGAATGGCTTGTTCCAAATTGATCTCGAAATCAAGCAATCCGATCTCTATATAAGCTTTAGAACGAGCGGTTTGCAGCATTTGTGCGGAGGTGGGTTCATAGGTTTCCGGACTTGATCCGGGTGGAACCAAAACTTGGATATTGAAATCATTGCCTGTAATCTGTTCTGTTATAAAGCGTAACGGATCTATGCTCACAGTGATGGTATCTACGTTTCGGTCAAGGCGATGACACGAGGTCGACAGACAGAGAATTAAAACGATAATACAGAGAAAAAATACTCGGATTCTATACATGATAGTGGTACGTGTCGTTATGTGGCGACGTTCTGCAAAAATAGGGAAATTTCAGATAATAGCATAAAGGTAATGTCAATGTCTTTTAAAAGTAAAATGGAGGTTTTATAATGACCTTTCTTTTTTGTTCACCCATATTATTTAACATAATATATATTATAATTCAAAAGAGCTTTTGCTCGCCCTTGTAGTATTTAACATAATTATTCTGTTTTTATCGGGGTTTGTAGGAGATACATGTCCCGTTTTTAAGAAATATTACAATGCGCTCGATATCCGAATTTGAAATCTGTTGGGTGTCGGTTTCAGATTTTGTTTCAGCATTGAAACTTGTGCGGTTCGGTTTTGTAGAAAAGATTTCGGATCGTGCATTTGTATTTTGGCCGTCGGATGGATAGTTTTCCTTTTTTACTGATTCTTGAAATTCGACAGGCCGTGGGGATTCGGAAAAGAGGTCTGGCGTTGAAGCGACAGATGATTTGTGCGTCGTATCAATGTTTTGTAGAATATTGTCGGTGGCGGGTCGCTGTTCTCGATAGGGTTGCTGGGTAAGCATATCGTTTCTGTATAAACCACCTTTTCCCAAAATGAGCCAGTCGGGATTGATTTTGGGAAAGCGTTGTAACAGTTTTTCGATAAACTCGAAACTGGGACGATTCCGTCCGTTCAGGATATGGGAAATAGTGGCAGGTTGCACACCTAATATTTCGGCCAAACGAGAGGCTTGCAGGTGTTCTGCATCCATGAATTTTTGCAGTCGATCGCGCATGACAATAATTTTTACAAATATAAAAAAATAATTTCACATCCAACATGCTGGGTTACTTTTGGAAATTCTGTTTCGAGTAAAATGTCATGTTACAAAAGTAAAACCACCTGAAGATTCTACCAAGTCAAGCCGACCCTTATGGGCTTTTCTAAAGTATTTATTTTGATAAATTAGATTAAAATATTGGTAATATGTGTTTTATTGTATATAATATACATATTTTCACCTATTATATCAAAATGTCATTCAAAGCGCAGTTTTATTATTCGTTTAAAGGTTTATGTAAATGTATATAATATACAGATAATCAGATAAATTAAATATTATTATTCAATAGTTTTATATTGTGTGTCTATCGGATGAAAACTGTGTTTATTTATTTGTTACAACTGTTAATGAGAAAGGCGGGTATTTTGGAATTACAAATGTAATGTTTACAAATGTGTCAAATACCATGTGTTGATAAATTGTTAATTTACAAAAGTGAATACATTTGTAAAACCGGGTCGACCCCGTCGTGATTCCTGTGGGTAGATTCCCTACTCTATCTTTTGTTGAAGTCCTGCACCACCTTTATGTTGATTACACAAACCAGATGACGTTCGAATAGAGGTTTTCGGATACTTGTGCAATGATCGATGTATTTCAACTTTAATCTCCTATTAACCCGAATAATTATGTTAAATAGATTGTTAAGTAAAAAGAGAGAGGTCAGGGATCCCTAACCTCTCTCTTGTAAGATATGATAAATTTAAAGACGAATAGCTTGTGCTATAGCCTTGAATTCTTCCTCGGACAATTTTAGCTTCTCGCGTTTGAAGTCGACGTCGGATTCACTGTTCATCGGAATCAAATGAATGTGAGCATGCGGAACTTCAAGTCCCAAAACGACCATTGCGACTTTTTTGCAATGAGCGAAATCCTGGATCTTGAGGGCAATCCGTTTGGCAAAAAGTGTCAACCCGGCCAATGTCTCGTCGTCCAGGTCAAATAAATTGTCGACTTCGACCTTCGGAATGACCAGTGTGTGTCCCTTGGCAACCGGATTGATGTCTAAGAAAGCGAAATATTTGTCATCCTCAGCTACCTTGTAGCAAGGAATCTCACCTTGAATGATTCGTGTGAATATCGATGCCATAACTCTCTGTTTATTCTTTTTTAAATCAGGTTTAACTCTTTTTTTATCGATTCGATCTTTCCGTCCAACGCCTTTTCGGTTTCGTTATATTGACCGATGCTGTTCAAGGCCGTGTGAACACTGAAATAAAATTTGATTTTGGGCTCCGTGCCGGAGGGTCGGATGGAGACGGTCGTCGAGTCGGCCGTAATGAATTGCAGTACATTCGAACGCTCCATATCGATCGGAGTTGTCTGGCTGCTGGCGACGTCGGTCGTCTCCCCCTTTTGGTAATCTTTGATCGTAACCACAGGTGACCCTCCGATTGCGACGGGCGGATTGTTGCGGTATTCCGACATCATGCGGGCAATCTCCTCTACCCCCTCTTTCCCTTTCCGTACGACGGATACGAGTGACTCTCGGAAAAATCCGTACCGGACATACATCTCTTTCAGCAGATCGAACAGCGTCATACCCTGTGTTTTGGCCCATGCGGCGGCTTCCGCAGCCAGCGAGCAGGCGCTGACGGCATCTTTGTCCCGTACGAAATCTTCGGCAAGGAATCCGTAGCTCTCCTCTCCTCCGCAGATGTAGCGCATCTTCCCCTCGAGGTTGCGCATAATTGTGGCGATGTATTTGAAGCCGGTCAGGCATTCGAAATGTTTTACTCCGAACGATTCTGCGATCCGTGAAACCAATCCTGTGGTGACGATCGTGCGGATGACGTATTCGTTTCCTTTGAGGCGTCCGGTTTCGCTCCACCTCTTTACTATATAATATACGAGCAGTGAACAGGTTTGGTTGCCGTTGAGCAGTATGTAGTTGCCCTCTTTATTCCGTAACGCTACGCCGATACGGTCGGCGTCGGGGTCGGTTGCCAGGACCAGTTCGGCCTGTTCTTTGGCCGCCAATTCGATTGCCATATTCATTGTAGCCCGTTCTTCGGGGTTGGGTGATGCGACAGTCGGGAAGTTGCCGTCCGGAATGTTTTGTTCTTTTACGGTAATTACTCGTTTGAATCCGAATTTATGGAGTGATTTCGGGACTAAAATGACTCCCGTGCCGTGTATCGGGGTGTAGACGATCTTCATATCGCTGTGCTGTTCGATGGCTTCGGGAGACAACGAAAGGGTGCGGATCGCTTCCAAGTAGATTTCGTCGAATGTTTCGTCAAGGATGGTGATGTTGCTTTTGTCCCCTCCTGTAAGAACCTGGTCGGGCGAAGTGATCTTCTGGACCTCTGCAATGATGTTTTTGTCGTGCGGAGCGACAACTTGAGCCCCGTCGTTCCAATAGGCTTTGTATCCGTTGTACTCTTTGGGGTTGTGCGAGGCGGTGATGACGACGCCGCTGTCGCACTCCAATTTGCGGATGGCAAAGCTCAATTCGGGTGTCGGCCGCAGGGAGTCGAACAGGAAAACCTTGAAGCCGTTGGCGGCGAAAATGTCGGCGACACGTTCCGAAAACAGGCGGCTGTTGTTGCGGCTGTCGTGTCCGATGGCCACGCGGATTTGCTTGTCGGGGAAGGCTTTTTTCAGGTAATTGGCCAATCCTTGCGTGGCCATCCCCACGGTGTAGATGTTCATGCGGTTCGTACCTACTCCCATGATGCCCCGAAGGCCTCCTGTCCCGAACTCGAGATCTTTATAAAAACTTTCGGTAAGCTCCTTTATGTCGTTTTCCATCAAGTATTTAACTTGATTTTTAGTTTGCTCGTCATAGTTTCCTGTGAGCCATTTTTCGGCTTTTTCTTTAATAAGTTGATCCATGTTTTCGCTCATTGTGCTATTAGTTTTGCTTATAAAAATAAATCAATATCTGTGAAAAAAGTTATAAACAAAGATAAGTATAATTTTTTGAATACTCTATATCAAACGGTTAAATTTTGACCTTCGGTAAAGCCTTATTTTTCTATATAAATATTTGCCAAAGAAACAATAGGGAATCGCTGTTTTTTTTATGAATTTATTTACAATTTTGTATTCCGAAACAAACCAAATCATGATTAATAATAATCAGACATACAGCGATGTATGGCAAAACTGCCTGATGCGAATTAAGGAGCACACATCGAATGAGGAGTTCGTCAAATGGTTTCAACCCATCGTCCCTCTCGACTTCGACGGCGTGACCCTTAAGTTAAAAGTACCCAACGAAAGTTATGTGTATCACATCGAGAAACATTTTATTCCGGTGTTGAGACCGATCATTCACCAAATGTTCGGAATGAAAACCAAACTGCGATATGCTGTGCCGAAGATCGAACAACATACTCCGACAGTTACCCCCGAAGCCGATCTGAATGCGATCAATAAGTTCGTGACTCAGTCCGATACGGCAAATATAAAGAATCCCTTTATTATTCCGGGTATCCGTCGGGTGATGATCGATCCTCAGTTGAATCCGAACTATACGTTCGATTCGTTTGTGGTGGGGGAATGCAATAAACTGTGTCGTTCGGCGGGGCTTTCCGTGGCGCTCAATCCGGGCAAAACAGCCTTCAACCCGCTCTACATTTTCGGGGATTCGGGATTGGGTAAGACACACATTGCGCAAGCGATCGGCATGGAAGTGAAACAGCGGTATCCGCAGATGCAGGTGCTGTACGTTCCGATGAACCGTTTTCAGGCCCAGTTTCAGAATGCCGTGTTGAAAAAGGAGCTGCCCGATTTCATCCATTTCTATCAGATGCTGGATGTGCTGATTATCGACGATATTCAGGAGTTGGCCGGGAAACCGGGTACGCAAAATGCCTTTTTCAACATCTTCAACCACCTGCATTTGTCGAACAAGCAGTTGATCATGACCTCTGATAAGTCCCCTGTGGAGCTTAAGGATATCGAACAGCGATTGCTCACTCGTTTCAAATGGGGATTCTCTCCTCAGCTGCTGTTGCCCGACTATAAGACGAAAGTGGAGATTATTAAGAGTAAAGCCGGAAAATTGGGGATCGATGTTCCGGAGGAGGTTGTCGAGTTTTTGGCCGACCACATTACGGCCAATGTCCGGGAGATTGAAGGTGCACTTTCGTCGCTGGTGGCTAACGCGTCGTTCCTGGGCAAGAAGATCTCTATTTCGCTGGCCAAGGAGATCGTTAAGGTTTATGTGCAGTATAATCACCGGGAGATCACGATCGATCATATCAAGAGTGTGGTCTGCGAGTATATGAACCTTAGTCCGGAGGTGTTTGAGTCGCCCAAACGTACACGGGAGATCGCACAGGCGCGCCAGATCGCCATGTATTTGAGCAAACAACACACGAAAGCTCCGTTGACGAGCATCGGAGCGGCGATCGGAGGCAAGAATCATGCGACGGTACTCCATGCGTGCAAGGCGATTTCGAACCTGATGGAGACCGACAAGGTATTCCGTCACCAGGTCGAGGAGATCGAAAAACGGGTGTTGGTACAATCTTAATTTCCTACCCTTTTAATATCTGTTTTGGATAGAATAATATTACGCAAAATAGGACAGTTTTGTCGATTAAAAGTTTTTCCGATCAAGATTAGGTCGGAAAAACTTTTTACTTTATAAGAAGATATGTATCTTTACAGACATAAATCGTCCGATCAGTGAAAAATTTTTCAAGGATCGGGTAAATTGGAGATAAAGAATAGATTGTATGGCGACTCATTTGAAAATCGGAGATAAAGCACCTGTTTTCGAGGCTCCGGACCAAAACGGAGAGACGAGACGTTTGTCCGATTATGCAGGAAAAAAATTGATCCTCTATTTTTACCCGAAAGACAATACGCCGGGATGTACGGCCGAAGCATGCAGCTTGCGGGACGGTCGGGCCGTTTTGCAGGAACGAGGTTTTGAGGTTGTAGGGGTCAGTCCCGATACGGTTCAATCCCATCAGCGGTTTATCGCAAAGAAAGAGTTGAACTTTACCCTGTTGTCGGATCCGGAACATCGGGTGGCTGAAGCGTATGGCGTATGGGGCGAGAAGAAATTCATGGGACGGGTTTCGATGGGCATCCTGCGTACGACTTTCGTTATCGGAACGGACGGTGTGATCGAGAAGGTCTTTGAAAAGGTGCGGACAGCCGATCACTTCCAACAAATATTGGAGGCATACGAATAGGCGGTGCGCGTTCACCCGGAAGCAATAGATATTTTGAATACAAACTTTATAAAGATAGTTAAGAAAACAGTAAATATGGCGGAGAAAGTACAAGTCAATCCGGAAAAGCTCAAAGTGCTGAGTGCCGTGATGGATAAGATCGAGAAGGATTTCGGTAAGGGGGCCATTATGAAGATGAGCGACAAGGCAGTCGACAAGGTCCCGGTCATTCCCTCGGGATCGATTGCCCTGGATCAGGCATTGGGGATCGGGGGATATCCCAAAGGACGGGTAATCGAGATTTTCGGTCCGGAATCCTCCGGTAAAACCACTCTGGCAATCCATGCGATCGCCGAAGCCCAGAAAGCCGGCGGTATCGCCGCTTTCATCGATGCGGAACATGCGTTCGACAGTACGTATGCCCAGAAGTTGGGTGTCGATATCGACGAGCTGCTTATTTCACAACCCGATAACGGCGAGCAGGCTCTTGAGATTGCCGACAATCTGATTCGTTCGAGTGCGATCGATATCGTGGTGATTGATTCGGTGGCGGCTTTGACGCCGAAGGCCGAAATCGAAGGGGAAATGGGCGAAGCGAAGATGGGATTACAGGCTCGTCTGATGTCGCAGGCCCTGCGGAAGCTGACGGCAAGCATCAGCAAGACAGGAACGGTCTGCATCTTTATCAACCAGCTGCGGGATAAGATAGGCGTTGTATATGGAAACCCCGAGACGACAACGGGAGGTAATGCGCTGAAGTTTTATGCCAGTGTCCGCATCGATATCCGCAAGGCATCGGTCATCAAGGATGGCGAAGAACAACTCGGTGCACGTGCACGTGTCAAGATTGTCAAAAACAAGCTCGCTCCCCCATTCCGTAAGGCCGAATTCGATATCCTCTATGGAGAGGGAATCTCGAAGATCGGAGAGATCATCGATATGGGGGTAGATTTGGGGATCCTCAAGAAGAGCGGATCGTGGTTCTCGTATGGCGACCGCAAGATCGGACAGGGTCGGGATGCTGTCAAGGAGCTGTTGCAGAGCGATCCCGAATTTTTGAACGAGGTGGAAACCAAAGTTCGGGAGGCGTTGGCGGCCGAGTAGATCGGTGCCGCATGGTGATATAATTGGGTTACGGAAATGGGATATTCGCAAGAAGACGAACGGGTTATCGGGGAACAATTCGAACGGTTGATGGCCAGTTGTGCCAAGATTTGTAAGAATGAGTACGATAAGGATTTGATTCAACGGGCTTTTTTTCTGGCAAAAGAGGCTCATGAAGGCGTACGTCGTCGTTCGGGCGAACCCTATATCCTGCATCCGATAGCCGTAGCCCAGATCGTTGTCGACGAGATCGGTCTGGGGGTGAAATCGGTCGTCGCCGCCCTATTGCACGATGTGGTCGAGGATACGGACTATACGGTCGAGGACATTGAGAGCCGTTTCGGTCCGAAAATCGCCCTGATGGTCGACGGCCTGACCAAGATGTCCGGTGTCTTCAAAACCAGTGCTTCGGAACAGGCCGAAAACTTCCGGAAGATGTTGCTGACGCTGTCGGACGACGTTCGGGTGATCCTGATCAAGATCGCCGACCGGCTGCATAATATGCGGACGTTGCAGTATATGCCGCCGCATAAGCAGATGAAGATTACCAGCGAAACGATCTATCTGTTCGCCCCATTAGCCTATCGGCTGGGTCTTTTTGCCATAAAAAGCGAACTGGAGGATTTGTCGCTGAAGTACCGGTTCCCGGAGGATTACAAACAGATCGAGGCCAAAATCGCAGAGACCGAAGCCGATCGCTCCCGGTTTATCGAAAAATTCAATGCCCCGATCATCGAAAAACTCAAGAGCAACGATATCGATTTCGAAATATCGGGACGGGTCAAGTCGATCTATTCGATTTGGGCGAAGATGCAGCGGAAACATATTTCGTTCGAGGAGATCTACGATATTTTTGCCGTGCGGATCGTCTTCCGCCCTTCCCCATTGATTCCGGAGAAGTCCCAGTGCTGGCACATCTATTCGCTTATAACGGATATTTACAAGCCGAAACCCGACCGGATTCGGGATTGGGTCAATATCCCTAAGGCGAACGGTTATGAGGCGCTCCATTCGACGGTTATGGGGCCTGATGGCGTATGGGTCGAGGTGCAGATCCGTTCGGAACGCATGGAGGAGATCGCCGAACGAGGCTTTGCCGCACATTGGAAATATAAATCCGAAAAGTTGTCCAAAGAAGAGGGTGAATTTGACCGCTGGATGAAACAGGTGCGCGAGGCGTTGAACAGTTCACCCGAGAATGCGGTCGAGTTTCTGGACAATTTCAAGTTGAGTCTTTATACGTCGGAGATTGTCGTCTTTACGCCCAAAGGAGATTCCCGTACCCTGCCGCAAGGGGCGACAGCGCTCGATTTTGCCTATGAAATTCACACGAAGATCGGTAACAGTGCGATGGGGGCCAAAATCAACCGGAAAATCGAATCGATTTTTGCACCGATCAGCAGCGGCGATCAGGTGGAGATCATTACCTCGAAAAATGTGAAGCCGAAAGCCGAATGGCTCGAGCACGTGATTACGACCAAAGCCAAGCAGTCGATCATGAATTTTCTGAAAAAGGAGAATCTCAACAATATCGCAAACGGGATCGTGCTGTTCGAGGGAAAGTTGAAAGAGTATGGGATTCCCCCCAGTGCGCGGGTATTCCGCAAGATTCTGCCGGCATACGAATGTGCGACGAAAGACGAGTTTTATAGTAAACTCGGTGCCGGGATTCTGAAATTGGATGGCATTGAAAAGATATTGCGCGAAAATCCGGCAAACAAGATATTGAAGTTTTGGACGCTGCAGATTCCCAATCCGTTCCGTTTTTTGGGGGTGGATGAAAAGAAAAAGAACAAGAAGCTGGTTGTCGATTCGTCGGCGGAGGATACGGAGGAGTCCCAGTTTGTCATAGCGCCGTGCTGCAATCCGATTCCGGGAGATGAAGTAGTCGGATACAGAAATGAAGAGACCCACAAAATAGACGTACATAAGAAAAACTGTAATGAGCTGATCAAATTGGCGGCCCAGCACGGAAATAACCTGACTCCGGTTACGTGGTCCAGCCATAAGGCGATGTCCTATCTTTCGGTATTGGAGTTGCGGGGGATCGACCGGATCGGTATCTTGATGGAGCTTTCCCAGGTTATTACAGGGGAGTTGAATATCAACATCCGGGAGTTGCACATTCAAAGTCACGACGGTATTTTCGAGGGACGGATCAGCCTGTATGTGAAAAATATAAAGGACCTTCGGATGATTATGGAAAAAGTCCGCCGGATCAAAGGGGTGGAACAGGTCAATCGGGTCGAAAACCGAATTCAATAGGAAGATCGTTATGGACGGGTTATTACCTCTCATATTGTTGGTGATTCTGTCGGCAGTTTTGTCGTATAAAAAAAAGAAAAAAAATCTGAGTGAAGAGTCGACCGATTCCTATCCACAGGAGTCGCCATGGGATGATTTTTTCCCTGAAGTGAAACCCGAGATCGGACAAGAGCGTGACGGACAGCCACCGGTTCGGACGTTGGTACCCAAAATTAAACCTACCTTGCAAGCAGAGAACCACCCTACTCCCCAGCCGGATGTTCCGTACACTTCATTAGAAACGGTTCAAGATACCCCCTATTCACAAGAGGCAGAGCGTGTTGTTTCGATGTCGTCAGTTTTGACCTCAGCGTATGATCTCGACTCCGTTCTTTCGTCTGTTCATTATTTGGAGGAGGAGCAAGAATCAAATTTCCAAGCTTCAAGAGAGTATACGGAATCACCGGATCAGGAAAAATCGACAGGGATGAATGATCTGTTTCCGACAGGTTTTGATGCGCGTCAAGCTGTATTGTATTCGGAAATATTTAGGCCCCGTTTTTAGAGTGTTGTTGTCTTAACAGGCTGCTGTATACTACTTTTTTTGTACATAGATAGGTGAAAAGAGATTGGGAATGTGGTGTTTTATTTAGGGATAAAAGGGGATAATCTTTTTGTGTATAAAAAAATTATACTATATTTGCACCTCGAAAAGGTCTGATGGCCGAGTGGCTAGGCAGAGGTCTGCAAAACCTCGTACAGCGGTTCGAATCCGCTTCAGACCTCAAAGAAGACTTCTAAGCTATGCTAAATTAGCGACTTAGAAGCCTTCTTTCTTTTGGAGGGGCGGATATAGGGGCGCAGATTATTTAATAATTCCATTGTTATTTACAAATTTGATTGATCCGTTGAGAGCGTCTTTTATGATAGCTTGGGCTGTCTGCGTACCATCAATAACCATGTCAGGAATTGCGGATTCACTTACATCATAAATATATTCGATACTTGAAATCATTCGTGTCCACTAAAAATTGAGGACAGTAATTATAAAGTTTAACAATTAAAACAAAGTAGGTTCACTTGAGTCATTCAGTTCATTGACAATATTGCAGTTAGGTTTACAGAATAGGGCTTTGAGTTC
>DWXH01000009.1 GCA_019119305.1 Candidatus Alistipes merdigallinarum
GTTTAGCAGATCTGGGTGCATTGTATAAAGGTTTGCCTCAAGCAGAAAATTCTGGAAAAATCGAAATGACTATTGAAACCGACGAAATCAAAAGCAAACTTGTAAACGAAGAGGTTCAAAAAACATTAAGAAGTTATACTGTTGTAGGGAAAGTATTAGCCGCGGATTTATTAGACACTGACAAATTCCAAAACCATTTTCTATTAACAGCTGCCAGTTTGGGAACTCAATTGTTAAAAACTTATGATTTGGGAATTGGCAAAAATGGAGACACCACACCTTTAACAATCGAAAATATAAGAAACTTCTTTTTTGATGTTTTAACCGGGAAAATCGAAATCCGAGACATGGATGGAAAATTCGACATCTCTCAGATAACAAGAAACAATTAATATTAAACGAATAACGGGAAAATAAAATTATTTTCCCGTTATTCGTTTAATAAAAGTCGTATTCAACAACAAAAATTACCTTTATCTAACACTCCGACCAAACTTCATCAAATCTATTTCAAACTATTTCAAGGCACTATAAAACATTTTGTATAAATGGAAAAATCAGAGAGTACACAAAATCAAAGCCTTCATTCCCTTCAGATGATGTCGTAAAAAAGACCGTGTATCTTTCACTTGTAGAGATTGAGAAAAAATGGACACAACCTATTCATAACTGGGAGATTGATTATGAACCAGTTTATACTTATGTTTGGAAACAGAATCCAGATATAAAATATACTTACAACTAAATCCTGTTTCCATTTATACAAAATTCTGGATAGTGTTTATTTCCACCTAACATATATAACACTTCATTTATAAGTATATTATTTTTTTAAAATCCTGTAAAATTTAATTTGCCCGATCAGAAACTACTGTAACCTTTACACCCTGCTCTTTTATGGCATCTAAAATTTTCGGCGGGACACCTGAATCGGTTATGACCTGATCAATATCACTGATATCGCAGATTTTACTGAACCCCCGCCGCCCGAATTTCGAAGAATCGGCCAACACGATGGTCTTTGTCGCCGTAGCGATCATCGCCCGGTTCAGGCAAGCCTCCTGCAAATGGGTCGTGCTCAACCCATACTCCGGATCGATGCCGTCCACTCCGAGGAACAGTTTCCCACAGGTGAAATTATCCAACATGCGTACCGCATACTCGCTTACTACCGATGCAGACGAATGCCGGATAATACCTCCCAGCTGGATGATCTCTATATCCGGTTTATCGAGCAGTTCCATCGCCACGTTCATTGCCGAGGTAATGACCGTCATCTTCATATTCTGAATACAGCGGGCGAATGCCTGGACCGTCGTCCCCGAAGCAATAATAAGCGCCTCCTGAGGAGAAAGAAGCTCTGCCGCTTTCTGTCCGATCCTGTGTTTCAACTCCGGATTGAGTTTCTCTTTTTCCGAAACTTTTCGGGTGGCGGTATACGGATCTGCGAGGACTGCCCCACCATGCGTCCGATACAACAACTGCCGCTCTTCCAACTGATCCAGATCTTTTCTGATCGTAACGGCTGAGACCCCCAATCGAAAACTCAAGTCCCCAACGTCCACACTGCCGAACTCCCTCAACTGTTCCAAAATTACTTTGTGTCTTTCCAGAAGCGTTGTCATATCGGTTGCCTGAATGATTTAAAATGTAACAAATACAAAGAGATGATGCTCCTATTCCCAAAATGCATCGAATTTTCCAACACCCGTAGTCCGTTTCGACATGCAAACGACAAATCGATCAACAAAGAATCAAACAGTAAAGAACAGCCGCCAAAAAACCTCCGATGATCGGTCCCAAAACGGGAACCCATGAGTAGGCCCAATCACTGGAACCTTTACCTTTAATCGGAAGAATGGCATGAGCGATACGGGGAGCAAGGTCTCGGGCCGGATTGATGGCATAACCGGTCGTCCCGCCCAACGACATACCCAATGCAACGATAAGCATGGCAACCGGGAAAGCTCCGAGCGATCCCATACCCACCTCGGGAAGATTGTTTTGCATCGAAAGCGCCAGAATGACGAACACGAGTACGAACGTTCCCACGATTTCGCTAAACAGATTCCTTCCGTAGTTTCTGATAGCCGGTATGGTACAGAAAGTGGAAAGTTTGGCTACGGGATCGTCCGTTGCATCGTAATGATCCTTGTAGTAGAGATAGACAAGTACGGCACCCAGAAGCCCTCCAAGCATCTGGGCTACGATATAGGGCAGCACCAACGCCCAGCTGAAAGTCCCTGCAGCCGCCAGACCCAACGTGACCGCCGGATTCAGGTGCGCTCCGGAATAGGGTCCGGCAATGAAAACCCCTAGCATTACGGCCAAACCCCAGGCCATCGTTATGACCACCCAGCCGCCATTTTCTCCTTTCGATTTTTTCAATACGGTCGAAGCGACCACTCCGTCTCCGAATAATACCAAAATCGCCGTTCCGATAAACTCGAACAAGCATTTTGTCAGCATTCCATCCATAGTAGTTTAGGTTTTAGTGTGAATTTCAGGTTATTTTGTATAGGAACTCAATGTCCGTTCAACAGCATCTTCCCATCCGGATTTGGCCGTTTGGATCTTATCCTCTTCCCAAGTCGGTTCGAAAGTCCGGTCGATCCGCCACTGCTTGCGGATTTCGTCTATGCTCGACCAATATCCAACAGCCAGTCCGGCCAGATAAGCGGCCCCCATAGCGGTAGTTTCGACCACTTGCGGACGGATGACACGCGTCCCGAGAATATCGGCCTGGAACTGCATCAACAGGTTGTTTCGCGAGGCACCGCCATCTACTTTGAGCTCCTTGAGCGGAATACCGGCATCGCGCGACATGGCGTTGGCAATATCCATTGTCTGGAAAGCAATCCCTTCGAGCGCAGCCCGGGCAATGTGTGCGGTAGTCGTTCCCCGACTGATACCTACGATCGTTCCCCGGGCATACTGATCCCACCACGGAGCCCCGAGGCCGGTCAAAGCAGGAACAAAATAGACCCCATTCGTATCGGGTACCCGCGAGGCCAACTCTTCGACCTCCGACGAAGAACTGATCACGCCCAATCCGTCCCGCAACCACTGAACGACAGAGCCTCCGACAAAGATACTTCCCTCCAACGCATAATTCACCTTGTCGCCGATCTTCCAAGCAACCGTCGTAATCAGATTGTTTTTGGACAGGATAGGCTTTTCTCCACTGTTCATCAGCAGGAAACATCCCGTTCCGTAGGTATTTTTAACCATACCGGGCTCGGTACACATCTGCCCGAAAAGAGCAGCCTGCTGGTCGCCGGCAATCCCGGCAATGGGAACCTTATGGGCAAAGATCGTGGTCTTCGTATGCCCGTAAATCTCGCTGGAAGATTTGACCTCCGGCATCATCGACAGCGGAATACCGAACAGATCGAGCAACTCCTGATCCCATTCCAACGTATTGATGTTGAACAACATGGTACGCGAAGCATTGCTCACATCGGTCACATGCACCTCGCCCCGCGTCAGACGCCAGATCAGCCACGTATCCACCGTTCCGAACATCAGCTTCCCCTTTTCGGCCCGTTCGCGTGCACCGGGAACGTTGTCCAGAATCCACTTGATCTTCGTCGCACTGAAATAGGCATCGATGATCAATCCGGTTTTCTGACGGATTGTCTCCGTCAAACCCCGATTTTTCAGTTCGTCACAATAGTCCGAAGTCCTACGGTCCTGCCATACGATCGCATTATAGATAGGTTCCTCCGTCTCGCAGTCCCACACAATGGTGGTTTCGCGTTGGTTGGTGATACCGATACCGGCAATGTTCAACCCGTTGATGTCCATCATCGTAATAGCCTCCGCAATGACGGATGCCTGCGACGACCAGATCTCGTGCGGATCGTGTTCCACCCACCCGGATTTCGGAAAAATCTGCCGGAACTCTTTTTGAGCTACAACGCATGCCGTTCCTTTTTCATCGAAAACAATGGCACGAGAGCTGCTCGTCCCCTGATCGAGAGCAAGAATATACTGTTTCATAATAGGTTAGAGTTTAGTTTTATTTTTTAAGTTAATAGCGTTTTCTTATTGTAAATTTATACCAGTCGGGATGCGAAGAGGGTCAGCGGATGTTCGCACCGTTTGGTCGTAGACATCTCGATCTGCCACTTGCACGTCTCGCAATCGGTAGCCACAAGATCGGCTCCCGAGGCTTCGATCTGCCGGAATAGCGGCTCTCCCACATCCTGGGAAGTCCGATAATTCTCCTTTTTGAAACCATAGGTACCGGCAATACCGCAACACTGGGAATCGAGTACGGTCACCTCAACGCCCGGAATCATCCGCAGCAATTCGATCGAATAGTAACTCCAGCCCATCTTCTCCATGTGACAGGGTGTATGGTAGGCTACACGAATCGGCTCCGCTTCCTTGAACTTGAACGAAACCTTTCCGGACTGGATCAGCCGGTAGAGGTACCGCGTCGCAAGCTCTACCCGATCCCGCACGTCGTCGTTCTTCAGGCTCAACAGATGGGGATACTCATCGCGAATCGTAAAGGTACAGGTCGACGAGGTAGCGATCACATCCATATCGTTCCCGTTGACCGCCGTACGGATCGACGCGAGATTGTTCTCGGCCTGCCGTTTGGCCTGATTGTAAAGTCCGTTCGAGATGAGCGCCACACCGCAGCACTTCTCCTTGTCCAGCAGGCGGACACCATACCCCGCCGCATTCATGATCCGGATCAGATCCTTACCGAGCTGCGGATTGTTGTAATTCACATAGCATCCGTGAAAATAGGAGACCTGTTTCGGGAAAGCCGCCTGGGCCTCTGCTGCATGTTTTTTATACCACGAGGTAAAGGTCCCGTGTGCATACTTGGGAAATATCCTGCGGTGGTCGATGGCCATCACCTTGTCCATCATGAAACGGACCGGTTTCAACGCCACCGCCGTGTTCACGATCGGAGCGAATGGCGTGGCAAGCGAACCCACCAGATCCGTATTGGCTAGCACATAGTTTCTCAGTGAAGTGTTCCGTTTGGGTCCGTATTTGATACGGGCCGACTGGATAATATCACCGATCCGGACATTCGAAGGACAAGCCACCTCGCAACGCTTGCAGTTCATACAATATTTCAGGGCACTGTCGAAAAAGTCAGGCCGTTTCAGCCGCAGCCGTTCGCCGTCGGGACCGGCCTGCTTCGGACCCGGATAGTCCGGATTCACAGCAGCCACCGGACAATACACGGTACATATAGTACACTTGATACACTGTTCGAAATTATTCTCGCTGACGGTATTTTGTTGAATATTCATGGCTATTTGCTATTTAAAATCTGGTCCGCAACATACAAAGCCGACAACAGGGAGATCCCGGCTCCACACCCCTCCTGAACCGGATGGAATCCGGGCAGACCGGCCCCTGCACAATAGAGATTGTCGATGGATTTACCCTCCTTCACGACACGCAACGCACTGTCCGTCTTCACGCCGAAAGCCTGATAGTTCTGTTTGTCGAAAAAGCGCAGCGTGTACCACTCCGTCCGACTGGATGCATAAACGGTGTCAGCCCCGAAAACAGGTTCTTTAACCCGGTCCGGTGTAGCGACCAACCCCTCGCTGAAAAAACTGCCGGTAGCCAGCACGAAATTGTCGGCCTCAAACGGCATATTACCGTGATTTACCGTATAGACCTGCTTTACACGACCGCTCTCCAGATCGGCCGAAAGCACCGTATCGCCCAGGAAATACTCCCCACCCAACGAACGGAAACGGTGCTGGAGGGCCTGCTGGGCCCGTATACCCGGAATGGAGGGTGGCAATGTCGGTAACAGATAGAGCGGAACTTTCACTTTCGATTTCAACACCTCGAACGAGTCATTGCGGTTGATACCGATGATTGCCGGAACAATCACGGCATCGCACTCGGGAGCGACCTTACGAATTTTGCCGGCCAATGCCTCCAGATTCTTTTCATGATCGAATACCCGGGCAATATTGGCCGAACGCATCTCGCTCGGATTTTTCCGGATGTGTTCCAAATCGGGAAAATTGATCGTCTCGAAGCAGCACACGACCCCGTATTTACGGAACTCTTCGGCAATAAATTCCGGATAAAAGTCCAAAAAGCCCTCCACATTGACGATGCACACCTTCTCAAAGGGTAGTTTCCCGGGCTCCTGCTCCGTCAGATAGCCCTCTATGGTCAACCATGTAGCCTTCGATTTTCCCATCGGTGTTACACGGTAATGGTTTTTCCGACAATCTCCCGACACCGGAATGCCGGCAGTCCGCAACAACTCCGGAACCCGCTGCGCATACCCGCAACAACGCTCCGATCCGATAACCGCATAAGGATGCTGCGGTACTATCCGTTCCAATTCGGCAATCCCGGCTATCGGGTCGGAGACCTCCGTCCCGTCGGGCATTCTCCCGAGCAGATCGAACGAACCCGATGAAAAATGGATCGCACTCTGTCCCTGAGAAACGATCGCACAGCTCCGACCCGCTTCCGCGATCCGTATGCCGCAGGCCATCCCGGCCAATCCGCCTCCTATGATTACTGTATCGAATTTCATGGCATTGATGTTTTTTCCGTTTCATCCGACAACCCACATACGCTCTCGTATACCCATGTCGTGTATTCGCTTTCACGCAACGTATCGCCCCATGCGATAGGAGCCATCCCTTTCCAACGCTCGTTCAGGAACGAGACGATATCCTCTTTTGCCTTCTTGGCACAAATCGGACTACGCTTGCCCATCAGGCCGGCTGCCCGACACGCACAAAGCTCGCCCTGACAGGTTCCCATACCGATCCGTGTCCGGCGCCGCAGGTCGACCAGATTGTTCACCGACAGATTCTTCATTGCATATTCAACCTCCCCGATCGAAACTTCCTCACACTCACACACCAAACTATTCTTGATCGAATCCCGGCTGTCGATTTCGGTAGCCAACGCCCCATGTCGTGCAATAGAAGACCGTTTTTGAGCTATAGGTTTACCATGCATCTTACGTTCAACCTCCTTCTCACTCTCAACCGAACCCGGCAACGGAATCTCCGCAGTACGACAAACTTCATTCACCCCGATCTTCTTACAAATCAAATCTGTCGCCCACTCGGCCATCAAACGGTAGGTCATCAGTTTCCCACCGGTGATCGTAATGAATCCCTCCATACCGTCACGCTGCGCATGATCCAGCAACACAATACCGCGACTCACCGTACGTCCGCTCGGATCGTCATCGGAGGCCACCAACGGCCGCACCCCGGCGTAGGCCCGAAGGATACGGGTAGAGGCCAGCTGCGGAGAGAGTTTTTCGCCCTCACGCAAAAGAATATCCACCTCTTCGGGGGTTATGATCATGTTATCGATCTGGTCGTACGGGACTTTGCTCGACGTGGTTCCGATCAGCGAAATCGTATCGCCGGGAACCAATATGTCGGCATCGGCAGGCTTGCGACACCGGTTCAGCACCATCTTATTGACCCGATGGCCGAATATCAACAACGCCCCTTTTGCTGGAAGCATATTGACCGTAATCCCCGCCTTTGCGGCAATCCCGTGCCCCCAAATTCCCCCGGCATTTACCACAACCTGTGCATAAAATTTACGCTCTTCTTTGGCCCGATGGTCATAAGCCTGCACCCCTATAATTCGATTCTGTTCCCGGATAAGCTCCGTCACCTCCGTATAGGTCCGGACTTCCGCCCCGTGCGCCTTGGCATCCAAAATATTGGACGACGTAAGCCGAAACGGATCGACCGCCCCGTCAGGAACACGCACCGCACCGATCAACGAGGGGTTGACGGAAGGCTCCAACCGTTTTGCCTCCTCCGGATCCAGAATTTCGGTCCGGATACCGGCCTTGCCGCAAGACTCGACAAACAGGGCCTGATAATCCAACCCGTCTTCGGGCAATGTAATGAACAGCCCGTCGGTCTCCTCGACACAATGCGCCGCAATCCTGCGCAAAATCATATTTTCACGGATACACTCTTCGGCCGATTCGTGATCCGTCACGGCATAACGCGCCCCGCTATGAAGCAGACCGTGATTTCGCCCGGTCGCCCCGGTCGCAATGTCGGAGCGCTCCAACAGCAAAGCCCTGATTCCCCGAAGCGAACAGTCTCTCGCTATTCCGGCTCCGGTAGCTCCGCCGCCGATGATAATTACATCATAGGTATTGTTCATATGGACGATGGATTGATTTACTGCAAATATAATATTTATTTTACAAAAACAAAACAAAACGAAACAAAAAATAGTTTCTTTTTGTTTCGAAAACCAAAATCAAACGAAATACACATTCTAAAATCCGGCCCAAAACAAAATAAAACGAAATTTTATCGATTCGCTGACTATACAAAACCAAGATTAGATTTTCAAAAATCTCACCAGAAACCCATCCGGAGACTATCGCCAATCTCTAAAAAATTCCCTTTCAAATACACTTTTCGGTACGTATCACCCGATCGGACGACGAATTTATTCGGTTTCGTTGCCCGAATTGCCGACCGTTTTCGTACCTTTGCATCATTGACAATGCTTCTTTCAACTATTATATGCGAAAAATACTCTACCCTATATGCCTGACGGTCGCCCTGCTGCTTGCCGCCTGCGGAGAAAAAACCGCCGATGACTTCGAAGTATGGGGGCTGGACGTCTCACGCCATCAGCAGGATATCAACTGGGAAAAAGTCGCCGAAACCGAAAAGCCCTATTTCGTCATCATTAAAGCGACCGAAGGAACCCTTATCGTCGATCCGACCTACGAACGTCACTGTAAAGAGCTCGAAGAGATCGGAGTAGCATGGGGAGCCTACCACTTTTTCGGGCACCGCACCTCAGGAAAAGAGCAGGCCCGAAACTTCATCAAAACTGCAAAGCTGAAAAAAGGAAACATCATTCCGGTTCTCGACATCGAGAAACACCGTTTCATGACCGATCCCCAAAAGTCGGTCCGCGAAGCCCTCGCATTCTGCAGGGAGATCAGACGATACTACGGAACCAACCCGATCATCTATTGCTCGACCAATTTTTACCAGACCTATCTGGCCGATGATTTCTCCCCGGACGACTATATCCTCTGGATCGCCGACTACGGGGAGTGTCCCGATATAGAATGGCAACTTTGGCAACACACGGATGCCTACACGATTCAGGGTATCCGTAAAAAGGTTGACCGGAACGTTTTCAGAGGCAGTGAACAAGAATTTCAAAAGTTGATACTACAATGAATATAGAGACCGATTTTTTAGTCATCGGCAGCGGCATCGCCGGGCTGTGCTTCGCACTGAAAGCCGCCGAACACGGACACGTCATGATCGTCACCAAAGGCGATCTGGGCGAATGCAACACCGATTACGCACAGGGAGGTATCGCTTCGGTCATGTACGAACCCGATACGTTCGAAAAACACATCCACGATACATTGGTATGCGGGGCAGGCATATGCGACCTCGCTGCCGTAGAACAGGTCGTGAAGAATGCCCCGACCGTCATCAAACAGCTCATTCAGTGGGGTACGAAATTCGATAAGGACGCTACGGGCCGCTACGATCTGAACCGCGAGGGAGGACACAGCGAACACCGCATCCTCCACCACGAAGACCTCACCGGACACGAAATCGAACGGGCCCTGATGAAACGGGTCAAACGGCACCACAACATCGACATCTACGAACACCATTTCGCCGTCGATATCCTGACCCAGCACCATTTGGGCAAACTGGTCAAAAAAAGCACCCCCGACATCACCTGTTTCGGGGCATACGTCCTCAACCTGAAAAAGCATGAAATATATACCGTACTGTCGAAAGTAACCGTCATGGCTACGGGAGGCGTGGGCAATATCTATCACACTACGACCAACCCCTCCGTCGCAACGGGTGACGGCGTGGCCATGGTCCACCGGGCCAAAGGGGTGATCGAGAACATGGAGTTCATCCAGTTCCACCCCACCTCGCTCTACAATCCCGGCGAACGGCCCTCGTTCCTGATCACCGAAGCAATGCGCGGTTTCGGCGGGCTGCTCCGGCTCCAGAACGGGAAGGAGTTCATGCAAAAGTACCATCCGATGGGGTCACTCGCCCCGAGGGATGTCGTTGCCCGCAGCATCGACCACGAGCTGAAAATATCCGGAGAGGAGTTCGTCTACCTCGACATCACCCACAAGGATCCGAAAGAGGTGACCGCTCACTTCCCCAACATCTACCGCAAGTGTCTCTCGATCGGCATCGACCTGACCAAAGACATGATTCCGGTGGTTCCGGCCGCCCACTACTGCTGCGGCGGAATCAAAGTCAACCTGAACGGCGAATCGTCGATCCGGCACCTGTATGCACTCGGGGAGGCCTCGTCGACCGGTCTGCACGGAGGAAACCGGCTAGCCTCGAACTCGATGATGGAGGCTGCCGTATATGCTGACGCAGCCGCCCGCCACGCCCTTTCGGTCATCGACTCGATCCAACTGCAACGTAACATACCCGCATGGGATTACGAAGGGACGGCCATTCCGGAAGAGATGGCACTCATCACACAGAATTACAAAGAGATGCAGCAGATCATGAGCAACTATGTAGGTATCGTCCGCTCGAACCTCAGACTCGAGAGAGCCAAGAGACGGCTCGAAATCATCTTCAAAGAGACCGAAGAGCTCTACCTCAAATCGACACTGAGCCAACACCTGTGTGAGCTGCGCAACATGATCGCCGTCGGCTACCTGATCATCAAACAGGCCGAGGCCCGCCACGAAAGCGTCGGCCTGCACTATTCGATCGACTATCCGAGCAAACCGATAAACGTAGAAGAATGCTGAAACACCTCTTTGTCTTCCTGCTGATCTTTCTGTCCGGAACCTCCTGCTCCGACAACGGGAAGGACAACCGCACGGGCGATCTGACTGGAAAGCACGTTCTGGTATTTTGCGGACACGGACCGGGATACGTACATGATAACATCGCAGCCTCGGCAACCATGATCCTGCAGCTGGCCGCCGAAAATGGATTCACCGCCGACACCACCTCGTCCGTCTCGGTATTTTGCGACGATTCACTCAACCGCTACGACCTGCTGGTCTATGCCAACGCCAGCTATGTCGAATCCCTATTGGATGAGCCGAAGCGGGCCGCATTTCAACGCTTTATCCGCAGCGGAAAAGGTTTCGTCGGACTGCACGCCGCCACATGCACCGGAAGAGATTGGGAATGGTTCACCCAGATGATCGGAGGACGTTTCGACTACCATCCGCCATTACAGCCGCTGACCCTGAAAGTCGTAGACGGGAGCCACCCCTCAACCGCTATATGGTCTGACACGCTACGCCGTAACGATGAGCTTTACATATTCAAACGGCTCAATCCGCAGGCCCGTATTCTGGCCGTATGGCAAACCGACGGGGTCAAGTGGGCGGAACGTTCGCCGGAGATCATGCAACCGAGCATCCCCGCCGTCTGGTGCAACGAATTCGAAGGCGGTCGCGTCTGGTATTCGGCATTGGGACACAGCGCAAGCTGTTACGCCGAACCCGATTACAGAGCCCACGTACTGGGAGGCCTGAAATGGGCCGCAGCATCACCAGCCACCGAGCCTGACAAGCAATAACTACTCATTTCATTCACAAAAAGAGACAATGGATTTAAAACAAGAGATACAACGCCGGAGAACTTTCGCCATCATCAGCCATCCGGACGCAGGCAAAACCACCTTAACGGAAAAGTTGCTGCTGTTCGGCGGCGCCATACACGTGGCAGGGGCCGTCAAATCGAACAAGATCAAACGTGGTGCGACTTCGGACTTCATGGAGATCGAACGACAGAGGGGAATCTCGGTCGCCACGTCGGTCATGGGCTTCAAGTACAAGGATGTCAAGATCAACATCCTCGACACGCCCGGGCACGAAGACTTCGCCGAAGACACCTACCGGACCCTGACGGCGGTCGACAGCGTCATCATCGTGATCGACGGAGCCAAAGGCGTCGAGACGCAGACCCGAAAGCTGATGGAGGTGTGCCGGATGCGCAATACCCCGGTGATGGTCTTCATCAACAAGCTCGACCGCCCGAGCAAGGACCCCTTCGACCTGCTGGATGAAATAGAAAAGGAGCTAAAGATCAAGGTCCGCCCGCTCGCCTGGCCCATCAGCACCGGACCGACTTTCAAGGGCGTTTACGACCTCTATGGAGACCGACTTTCGCTCTTCTTTGCCCAAGACAAGCAGACCGCCGAGGGCGAACAGATCGACATCCGGCTGAACGACCCAGCCATCGACAAATACATCGCACCCTTCACGCAGCGACTGCGCGATGACCTCGAGCTGGTCGAAGGAGTCTACCCGCCATTCGATCTGGAACGCTACCGGAAGGGGGAGATCGCTCCCGTCTTTTTCGGCAGTGCCCTGAACAACTTCGGTGTCCGCGAACTGCTGGACTGCTTCATCCGGATCGCCCCGTCGCCCGGACCTTCGCACACCGTACAACGCGACATCGACCCCTACGAGACCAAGCTGACCGGCTTTGTCTTCAAGATCCATGCGAACATGGACCCGAACCACCGCGACCGGATCGCCTTCCTGAAAATCTGCTCCGGACGGTTCGAACGAAACAAACCCTATCTGCATGTCCGTTCCGGGAAAAGCATCAAATTCGCCGCCCCCACCGCTTTCATGGCCGAGAAGAAATCGGTCATCGACGAAGCCTTTCCGGGCGACATCGTGGGTCTGCACGACACCGGAAACTTCAAGATCGGAGACACCTTCACCGAAGGCGAACAGTTGCAGTTTGTCGGTATCCCCAGCTTTTCCCCCGAACTGTTCCGCTACATCGAGAACGGAGATCCGATGAAATTCAAGCAACTCGCCAAAGGCATCGACCAGCTGATGGACGAAGGGGTCGCCCAGCTCTTCATCAGCCAAATGAACGGACGAAAGATCATCGGTACGGTCGGAGCCCTGCAATTCGAGGTGATCCAATACCGTCTTGAACACGAATACGGCGCAATTTGCCGCTATGAGCCGGTTCAGGTCTACAAAGCCTGCTGGGTCGAATCCGACAACACCGCCCAGATGGACGACTTCCGGAGACGGAAATTCAACAACATGGCCCGTGACAAACACGGACGAGAGGTCTTCCTCGCCGATACCTCATACGCTTTGGCTCTGGCTCAGGAAAAATTCCCCGACATCCGTTTCCATTTTACCAGCGAATTTTAGATTCTACTGAAAAAAGTTTGTAAGCTCTCCGAAAAAGTATACCTTTGGAAACATTAACCTAACCGCTAACTTTTTCGATTTTGAATCTTCGGAGTATCTGTCTGCTTCTGTCGACAGTTTTGTTCGTATGTCATATCGCTTCCGCTCAAAAACAGCCGGGAAAATTATGGGGCGTAGTCGTCGACTCCTCCATGCGCCAACCACTCATCGGAGCCACAGTGATCGTACGATCGGCGCAGGACTCCGCCATGACGATTACCGACTCGAAAGGAACTTTTCTCATCCCGCGTATCCGCGACACGCTCGTCACAGCCGAAATTTCCTACCTTGGATATAGAACCTACAAGCAGAATATCAAAACCGATCCTAAAAAAGGTACGAACATCGACACCGTCGCTCTCAGCGAAACAGCCTATACCCTCGATGCCGCAGTCATCCAAGGGGAGAGACCGCTGATGAGAATGAGTGGCGACACACTGGTCTACAATGCTGAGTCGATTCCCGTACTTCCCGGCGACGAGACGATGGAAGTGATCATGCGGCTACCCGGTTTCGACACCGAAGACGGCATCAAGGTTGCCGGAAAAACCGTCGAACGTACCTATGTCGACGGGAAACCGCTCTTCGGCGAAGATGCGGAAACTGCCCTCAGATATTTAGAGGCCCGCGAGGTGGTCGACATTCAGGTGTACGAAGAGCTAATCGAAGAGGACAAGATCAAGGGATTCGAAAACGGACGCAAACGTACGGTTATGAACCTGATCACCCGTAGCAAACCCAATCGGAGCATCAACCTGCGGGCCAGTGCCGGATACGGTGCCGACATCGATCCGAATGCCGAAGGGAAGCACAACTCCCGTTACAGGGCCAATGCCGGCTACCACATGTTTACCGAAGAGAAGCGATTCAACATCAATGCAGGGACCAACAACAGCAGCCGAGGAGGAGGAGGTTACAACAAAAGCACCAACGCCTCTATCGGATTCTCACGGACATGGAATAAAAAACTGTTTTTCAACAGTAACTATAATTTCAGCGACCAATATAACCGCACGCAATCCATCTCGAGGCAGGTATACTTCCCTTCGGAGCAATATCAGACCCGTACGTACGACGACACCTCCCGACGGACGAACGAAAACATGAACCACAACCTGTCGCTGAGCCTTGAGAACCGAGGGGAAACCAGCTATATGAGTTTCAGGCCATCAGCCAGTTTCTCGACCCGATCATCCCGCAGTTATCGGGGAGCACTCAACACGATGGACGGAGAGGAGCTGAACCGGGTCGGGACCAGCCAGCGCAACGACAACCGCAGCTACAACATCAACGAAAATTTCCACTGGTCGAAATCATTCAACAAAGGACAACATGGATTCAACTTCTCGCTCAACGGAGCGCTGAGCCGGAACAAAGACGAGGGATGGCAGATCGACTCGATCGCTTCAAACAACGAACGGACATATCTGAACAATACGGGGAACAGCTACAACCGCTCTGCCAACGCAAACATCGGATACTACATCCGCATCAAGGAGAAAAACAACATCTCGGTCAACTACAACATCTCCTACGAAAACAGCAGCACGGAACGGATCGCCATCGACCAATACACCGGCCAAATCGACTCCTCGCTGACCAACAACTACACACGGAATTACACGACCCAGTCGGCCAACCTCGGTTTCGGACGATTTACCGAAAAGCTCTTCCTGTCGGCCTCGCTGCAGTACTATTCATCGCTGCTCAACAAAGACGAACTGTTTCCGGAGGAGCACCACGACCGGACCGTATTCCGCAGTTTCCGTCCGTCGGTCGCCTTCAACTACACGATCAATCCGGAAAACCGTATCTCGGCCAACTACTCGACCAGCGCCCAACAGCCGGGCGTCGAGCAGTTGCGCAACGAGCTGGAGTACTCCAACCCACTCTACCTCTCGGGAGGAAATCCGAACCTGCAGCAGAGCTATACCCACTCGTTCGGCGTAAGCTACAACCATACTAAAACAGAAAACTCCTCGTCGTTCGGATTTAACCTGAACGCCAGTATTACACGAAACGCCATAACGACCCGCCAAATTCTCTTTACAGAAGAAACTACCCTACCCGAATATAACGGATATGTGGCCTCGAAAGGAGCCACACTAACCCTCCCGGCAAATGTCAATGGGACAAGATCGGCCTGGTTCGGTTTCAATTACTCATGTCAAATCAAGGCTCTGCAATCTGCACTCAATCTCAACACCTCTGTCAACTACAACCGTACTCCCTCATATATCGGCGAAATACTCAACATCAACGACCGGATTGCCCCAAGTCTTTATGTCGGACTGAACAGCAACAAATCCACCGTCTACCAGTTCCGCATCGGCAGCAACACGTCGTACAACCACACGGCCAACTCCAGCAAAACGAACAACAATACGATCAATCAAAACGTCAATCTGTTTGCCCGCATCAACTTTTTCAAACGACTTTATACCTCTGCCACTTATAACTACTCGTTCTATCACAACTTTTCCTATTCGGATGGAGATGTCAACACGCACATGATGAACCTGACCGTCGGATACAGATTCTTAGAAAAAAGGCAATTAGACATCAACTTCACAATCCACGACCTCCTGAACCAAACCGACAACTTTTCCACGCGTGTCATGACCGACTACATCTCCTACAACTGGACGCAGCGGACCGGGCGCTACTTCATGTTCAACATCAGCTATCGGCTCAACAAACTGAACCGGAAAGATTGACCCGATTCATCTTTCCCTACCCGATTCCCGACATCGCCTCCGAAAACAGATAAAACGAATTGCAAATAAATTTAAAAAAATACAAGCTGAATTCTTTTTCACTATAAATTACACTATTTTACCGGACAAAGTCCGCAAATGATTTTCACGAACTCAGCAAACAAAAAATCAAATAATATTTCCTCTCCCATTTTACGCCCGTATTTTTTAGCGAACATCTCTAAAATACCCCACTCCTTTTTAACAGAAAGAAGATTAATCAAATAATTATTAAGAAAGACGCATATATTCTCAAAAAAAACTTATCTTTGAGAATATAACACAAAACGCTAACTCTTGAATTTTGATTTCACGGGGTGTTTTTCTATTCCTATCGGCAATATTATTTGTTTGCCACATCGTCTCAGCCCAAAATCCGACAGGAAAACTGTGGGGCATAGTCGTTGACTCCACCAATCGCGATCCGCTCATTGGAGCGACAGTTATCGTCCGCTCGGCCCAAGACTCCATAATGACTATTTCCAATTCCAAAGGAGGATTCTTCATCTCTCACATCCGCGATTCACTCGTGACGACTGAAATTTCCTATTTAGGATACAAAAAAATATACTCAAGAGGTCAAAATAAACCCTGTTAAAGGCTCGAATATCGACACGATTACACTCTGTCCGACCGCATACACCCTCGATGCCGCGGTGATTCACGGAGAAAAGCCTTTCATGAGAATGAGTGGCGACACACTGATTTTCAACGCTGAAGCGATCCCCGTTCTGCCCGGAGACGAAACAATGATACTGATCAATCGAATACCCGGCTTTAAAGCCTCTGAAACCGGGGTCACATACGCAGGCAGGTCGATCGCCCGTACCTACGTCGACGGAAAGCCGCTATTCGGGAACGATGCGTCGACCGCACTGCAATATCTGGAAGCACATGAGGTCATAGACATCCAGATTTACGAAGAACCCGTTGACGAAGACAAATTTTCGGGTTTCGACAGCGGACGGAAACAAACCGTAATAAGCCTGATTACCCGAAGTAAACCCAACAGAAGTACCAACATACGGGCCGAAGCCGGATACGGCGCAGACATAGACAAGAATGCGGAAGGGCAACACAACTCCCGGTATAAAGCCAGTGCCGAGTATCGCTCGTTTGCCGTAGGTAAACAGTTTAATATTAAAGCTGGATCTTTCAACTCGAATACAGGCAATGGCTACTCCCGGACGACAGACGCCTCGATCGGTTTTTTAAGGACATGGAAGGAAAAAACCACATTGAGTGGAAATTACCACTTAAACAATAACTATCGCCGCACACAATCCATATCCAGACAGGTCTACTTCCCTTCGGAACAATATCAGACCCGCACATACGATGATACTTCACAATTTACGAATAAAGACATGACCCACAACCTATCGTTCATGCTTGAACGACGAGGTAAATACAATTTCCTGACATTCAGGCCATCAGCTACCTTCTCCATCCGATCGTCCAACAACTATCGAGGCGCCCTCAACACAATAGACGGAGAGGAACTGAACCGAGTCAGAACCAGCCAACGGAACGACACCCGAAGCTATAGCGTCAACGAAACTCTTTCTTGGTCGAAATCGTTCAACAAAAGCCAGCACAGAATCTACTTCACGCTTATCGGGGGATTAAGCCAAAACGATATCAATGGCTGGCAAATCGACTCGGTCGCCTCCAACAACGAACGAACCTATCTGAATAATACGACCAATGGTTACAACCGGTCTCTCTCTGCTTCTGTCAATTATAGCTTCAACATAAATCAAAAAAACTATTTTTCAACCGAATATAGCATCTCCTATGTAAACAGCGGTTCGGAACGCATCGCCATCAATCAGTACACCGGACAAATCGATTCATCACTCACCAGCAATTATACACAAAACAACACCACCCATAAGGTCTCTGTAAATTATCGGCGAAGAATCAAAAAAATATCCATCACCAGCACATTGCAATACAAGGCTTCATTAGTCAACAAAGACGAATTGTTCATGGATACACATCACGATCGGGTCGTATTCCAAAGTATTATGCCTACATTAGAAATCTACTATCCAATCAATCAAAAAAGTCGACTGTCCTTTAACTATTCGGGTTACACCTATCAACCAAGTATCGAACAGTTGCGCAACGAGTTGAATTATTCCAACCCGCTCTATCTGTCTGGAGGAAATCCCAACCTGCGTCAAAGCCGTGTACACTCCTTCGGCATACACTATACGCGCACCAATACAACCAATGCATCATCACTTCATGTCAGTTTGACCACCAGTATTACACGAAATGCCATGGCCATGCGTCAAATTTTCTTCACGGAAGAGACCCCCCTTCCCGAATACGACGGATACATCGCCTCGAAAGGTGCTACGCTGACGCTGCCCACAAACATCAACGGGACGAAATCGGTCCGGGGCGGATTCGATTATTCCCGTCAACTCGCCTCACTAAAATCGAGCCTCAGCATCAGCTCTTCGCTCAACTATTCCAGAACCCCTTCATACATCGGAGACAAACTTTACGTCAACGACAGGATCACACCAGATCTCTCATTCAATATATTTAACAACCAATCTGCAATCTACCAAATCGGTCTCGGAAGCACCACCGCATACAATTACACATCCAATCATACATCCAACATCGACAGAGCAAACAACAACACGATCAATCAAACGATTAACCTAAACGGCAACCTCAATATCTTTAAACGCCTCTACATAACGGCCAATTACAACTACTCACTCTACCACAATTTTTCCTACGACGACGGAGATGTCAATACGCATCTGATGAACGTGACCATCGGGTATAAATTTCTCAAAAAGAGACAACTCGATGTCAATTTCAGGGTATTCGATCTGCTGAATCAAGTCGACAACTTCTCAACCAGTGTCATGAATGATTATATCTCATACTACTGGACCCAACGCCCCGGACGCTATTTCATGTTCAACATCAGTTACCGGCTCAACAAGCTCGACAAAAATGTAAAAATTCGTGTTCCTAACGTATGGTAAAACAGAAACACAAATAAAAGTTTTTTAAAAACAGCGGGAAAATTCGTACCTTTGCCGCCGTATTTAACGGTTTTATTGCAATACTACCTATGAGCACTGCCGAACTTAGCGAACAGGAACTGATCCGACGCAACTCGCTGGCCGAACTCCGTAAACTGGGCATCGATCCCTATCCGGCCGCAAAATATGAAGTAAACGCAACCGCGGCTCAAATCGCAGCCGAATTCGATCCGCAAAAAGAGAATCTGCAAGACGTCTCGATCGCCGGCCGAATCATGAGCCGCCGAATCATGGGAAGCGCCTCGTTCTTCGAACTGCAGGACCATACGGGACGGATCCAGGTCTACATCCGCCGCGACGACGTCTGCAACGGCGATCCCGAATCGACCCTATATAATAAGGTTTTCAAGAAATTGCTCGACATAGGCGATATAGTCGGGGTCAAAGGGTTTGTTTTCCTGACCAAAACCGGAGAGCTCTCGGTACACTGCAAAGAGTTGAAACTGCTCAGCAAATCGCTCCGCCCGCTGCCGATCGTCAAGGAGAAGGACGGGCAGGTGTACGACGCCTTCAGCGACCCGGAATTGCGTTACCGCCAACGTTACGTCGACTTGATCGTCAATCCCCAAGTCAAGGAGGTTTTCCTCAACCGGACGAAGATCATCAACACGATGCGTGCATTCTTCAATGAATGTGGATATCTCGAAGTCGAGACCCCGATTCTCCAATCCATTCCTGGAGGTGCAACGGCCCGCCCGTTCATTACCCACCACAATGCGCTGAACATTCCGCTCTACCTGAGAATCGCCAATGAGCTGTATCTGAAGAAACTGATCGTCGGCGGATTTGACGGCGTATACGAGTTCGGCAAGGATTTCCGGAACGAAGGTATGGACCGGACACACAATCCGGAGTTTACCGTCATGGAGATCTACATCGCCTACAAAGACTACATCTGGATGATGGAGTTTGTCGAAGAGATGCTCGAACGGGTAGCCCGCGCTCTGCACGGAAATACCGATGTAACGATCGACGGCCGGCAGATCAGCTTCGCCCGTCCGTTCCAGCGCATCACGATGACCGATGCCATCCGTGAGAAAACAGGCTTCGACATCACCGGGAAAAGTGAGGAAGAGCTCCGCAAAGCCTGCGACGAGCTGCATGTAGAGACAGACGAAACGATGGGTAAAGGCAAGCTGATCGACGCCATCTTCGGACAATACTGCGAAGAGGATCTGATCCAGCCTACGTTCGTAACCGACTACCCGATCGAAATGTCGCCGCTGTGCAAACGGCACCGCAACAACCCCGACCTGACCGAACGGTTCGAGTTGTTTGTGAACGGGAAGGAGCTCTGCAACGCCTACTCCGAGTTGAACGACCCGATCGACCAGCTGGAACGGTTCCAGGAACAGTTGCGCCTGAGCGAAAAGGGTGACGACGAAGCCATGTTTATCGACATGGACTTTGTCCGCGCACTGGAATACGGCATGCCGACCTGCTCCGGTATGGGAATCGGTATCGACCGCCTCACGATGTTCATGACCGGACAATCGACCATACAGGATGTCCTGTTCTTCCCGCAGATGCGTCCCGAAAAGGCGGCTCAGAAAGATTCCGTCGAGCGTTTCGGTGAAGCGGGTGTGCCCGCCGAATGGGTTCCTGTACTGAACAAGATGGGTTTCCTGACCGTCGATGCACTCAAAAAACTGTCGCCCGGGAAGCTGTTCAACGATCTGTGCGGATACAACAAAAAGAACAAGCTCGGATTGAAGAACCCGACAATGGATGAGGTGAAACAGTGGTGTCTCGAATAGGTTCGGATAAGGACATCCAGAACAAAAATTGAAATCAACGGATTTTTAAGATAAATATCAATCGTTATGAGAAAAAAGATCGTAGCAGGTAACTGGAAAATGAATACCACTCCTGCAGAGGGTGTTGAGCTGATTAAAGGTGTAATCGCTCAGAAAGGTGAGGTTTGTTCGTGTGTCAACTTCATCGTGGCTCCTCCTTTTACCCACCTTTCAGAAGTGGTAAAAGTTGCCAAAGGCAGCGGAATCGCAGTAGGTGCACAGAACTGCGCTGCTGAAGCAAAAGGCGCCTACACGGGCGAAGTTTCAGCAAAAATGATCGCCTCGCTGGGTGTGGATTACGTGATCCTCGGCCACAGCGAACGCCGCGAATATTATGGTGAAACCAGCGAAACGTTGAATAAAAAGATGGTTCAGGCTTACGAAAACAACCTGATTCCGATCTACTGCGTCGGCGAAAAACTCGAAGAACGCGAAAGCGGCAAACACTTCGATGTGATCCGTGCTCAGATCGAAGAGGTCGTATTTAACCTGACTCCCGAACAGTTCTCGAAACTGATCATCGCCTACGAACCGGTATGGGCCATCGGAACCGGCAAAACCGCTACAGCAGACCAGGCTCAAGAGGTTCACGCTTTCATCCGTAAAGTGTTGGCCGATAAATTCGGTGCTGCCGCTGCCGACACCGCAATCCTGTACGGAGGAAGCTGCAAGCCGAGCAATGCTGCTGAAATATTCTCTAAAGAGGATGTCGACGGAGGTCTGATCGGAGGCGCTTCTTTGGTGGCTACCGACTTCATCAACATCGGAAAAGGTTTTTCTAAATAATCTAAAAACCTCAGACAAAAAAGGGAACGCTTAAATGCGTTCCCTTTTTTATTTTTTTATCTCGCCCCCTTTCGGGCTACATTTCCCTATTCCATATAACGAAGCACCTCTCCGCAAAGCTGGTATAAGGAGATTTCACACAGTTTCGTATTGTATTGCGCAGTCAGCAGACGCTCCTCCGCATCCAACAGGCTTTTCTGGGCCTCACGAATCTCGATACCCGCCAGATCTCCGACCATATAACGGTCGAGCGCCTTCTCGTAATTTTCCCGCGCTGTGGCAACGTTGTCGTTTTCGAGTTTCAGCACCTCGATGTTGTTCTGATAGGCCTGCCAAAAGTTGGACAAATCGGCCCGCAACGAGAGTTCCAGGTTCTCACGTTCGAGACGTGCATTTTCGATCTCGATCCGGGCATTCCGCTGTTCGCGTTTCCTGTTCCCGTCGAAAATCGTAATCCCGACCGTAACACCTGCCGACAGATCGAGATTCCGACGTTTGAACGTCGTTCCGGAACCGTACCGATTAAACGTATAACCATACCCGGCATTCATCTTGACATAGGGATAATTCCGCGAACGCAACGCCTTCAAATCGATCTCGGCCAGCCGTTGTTCACGATCGGCCAACAACAACGATGCATTATTTTCGAGCATGCTCCCCAACAGATCGTCCCACTGAAGGTTCTGATCGATCATAATCACCGAATCCTGTACCAAAAAATACCGGTCGACATCCGATACCGCCATCAACTGGTTCAACCGGATCCGAGACGTATGGACCAGCTCCTGCTGATTCATAAACTGCGAACTGTCGGCATTGAAATAGACCCGGGCCTGAAGATAATCCAATCGGGAATAGTCGCGCGTCGTACTGTAGCGCAACTGGGCTATCCGCAAACGCTCTTTCGACAACGACATGGCATACCGATAATTGTTCAGCCGAATCCGTTGTTGGATATAATTGTAATATTCGGCCGTCAAAGAGGCTACAAAATCTTCGATCGTAATACGGGTCTGGATCGCCCCTTCACGCTCCAACTCCTGCAACCGATCATATTCGGCCTGTACACTGAACCCATTGAAGAGGGTCCAATCCGCATTGATTCCGGCATTGACACTCTGATCATATACCCCATTCACATCCGTTGTCCCTCCCGCACGATCATGCGTCCGCGTCGAGGTCAGATCCCCTCCGTAACCCGCCACAAAACCGATCTCGGGCAATTTCCCGGCATTGGCCGCCGTCACGTTGTTCTGAGCGATCTGTTCATCATTCCGCGATATCCGGATCGAATAATTCTGCTCCAGCCCTGTCTCCAAACACGATTTCAGGGAATACATCGGAGGCTCAGCCTGTAAAATAGCCGCCGTTGCGACCATAAAAACACTCAATATAGCTCTTTTCATGAATTTTCCATTTTTCTTCTGTTCGTCGATACAAAACTGTACATGGCAGGAATCACATACAACGTCAGAATGGTCGATACCACCATACCTCCGACCACCGCGATTCCCATGGCGATACGCCCCTGGGCTCCTTCACCCGAAGCAAATGCCAACGGCAGCAAACCGAGAATCGTACTGGCGCTGGTCATCAGAATCGGACGCAACCGTTGCAACGAGGCCTCCGCAATCGCCGTCATCTTCGGGATACCGGCCTCCTGTTTCTGGTTCGCAAACTCGACAATCAGGATTCCGTTCTTCGCCACCAACCCGATCAACATGATAATACCGATCTGACTGAAAATATTCATGGTCTGGTCGAAACTGTACATGAAGACCAGCGCCCCGGCTACGGCCAACGGTACGGTCAACATGATGACCAACGGATCCTTAAAACTTTCGAACTGTGCGGCAAGCACCAAATAGATCAGCACGATGGCCAGTACGAATGCGAACAACAGGCTCGACGAACTTTCGCGGAATTCCTTCGAGTCGCCCGCCAATGCCGTACGGAAGGTATCGTCGAGTGTCTCCGCTGCAATGCGGTCCATCTCATCCAGACCCTGACCGATGGTTTTTCCTTCCGCCAGACCGGCCGATATCGTCGCCGACACGAACCGGTTGTAACGGTACAGACGCGGCGGAGCAATACCCTCCTCCAATGAGACCAGGTTATCCATCTGAATCATGTTCCCGTCTTCGCTACGAATATAGATGGATTTGAGGGCCGACGGCGTATTCCGCTGTTGCCGGTTGATTTCGCCGAGAATCTCGTACTGTTTCCCGTTCATATAGAAATAACCCATACGCTGGCCGCTCAATCCATATTGAAGCGTCTGGGCAATGCTCCGTGTACTGACTCCCATCTGATTGGCCTTGTCTCGATTGATCGTAATCCGCGCCTCCGGTTTACTGAATTTCAAGTCGACATCGGCCATCTGGAAATAGGGACTGTCGTACACCTTTGCCATAAATTCGGGCAACACCTCCTGCAACTTCTCCAAATTGGCCGCCTGAAGCACATACTGAACGGGCATAGCCCCACGACGACCTCCGAAAGTACTCTGTTGCTGCACAAAAGCACGGGCCTTGGTTTTTGACCGGATCGCTCTCGAAAGCTCTTCGGCAATCTCCATCTGCGAACGTTCCCGTTCCTTTATATCCGAAAGCGTTATCTGAACGTTTCCGCTTCCGCTCGACACCCGAGCCGATATGTTTTTGGCCTCCGGAACCAACGAATCGACCAATAGGTTGATGTCCTCCGTATAGTCCCGCATATATTCATAGGTTACACCTTCCGAACCCCGCGTATTGATCGAGATCAACGAACGGTCTTCCAACGGAGCCATCTCCGCCGGAATGTGGTTCCATAGATAGTAGATCCCGACCAGCATCAAAGCGATAAAGGGAATCATCCATTTCCGTTTGCGCAGGACAAACGCCAAACTCCGTTCGTAAATATGGTTCAATCCGACGAAAATGGGTTCCGTCTTACGATAAAAATAACTCTGTTTCTCCTTCTTCTTCAAAATTTTCGTAGCGAGCATCGGGGTGAACATCAGTGCAGCGATCGTCGAGATGATCACGGCTCCCGAAATCACGATACTGAACTCCCGGAACAGACGACCGGTCGTTCCCTGCATGAAGACGATCGGGAAAAATACCGCCACCAGCGTAATCGATGTCGAAATTACCGCAAAGAAGATCTCTTTCGCCCCTTCGATACCTGCCTCTTTTGGATTCATCCCCCGTTCGATCCGGATATAAATATTTTCAGTCATCACGATCGCATCGTCGACCACCAAACCCACGGCCAGGACGATCGCCAACATCGACAGCACATTGATCGAAAATCCGGCCAGGTACATCACGAAGAAGGAACCGATCAGCGATACGGGGATCACCACACAAGGGATCAACGTCACCCGCCAGTCGCGCAGGAAGAGGAAAATGATGATGATTACCAACAAGAAGGCAACATATACCGTCTCCTCCACTTCGCTGATCGAGGCCCGGATAAACCGCGTGTTATCGAATCCGTAGCTGACCTTCACATCATCGGGCAAATCCTTCTGCATAGCCTCCATACGCTGGTAGACCGCATCCGCGATATCGATATGGTTGGCACCCGGCTGAGGTATCACGACGACACCCACCATCGGTACTCCATTCATCTTCATATAGCTGCGGATATCCTGCGGTCCCAACTCGGCCCTTCCGACATCACTCAGACGGATCAGCCGTCCGTTTTCCTCCTTGATGACCAGATCGTTGAACTCTTTGGCCGTATGCATCAGGCCCAACGTCCGGATCGTCAATTCGGTCGTATTCCCTTCGATACTTCCCGAAGGCAACTCCACGTTCTCGTTATCGACCGCATTCTTGATATCGACCGGTGTGACCCCGTAACCGGCCATCTTGATCGGATCGAGCCACAAACGCATCGAATAACGTTTCTCTCCCCATATCGACACGCTACTTACGTCGCTGATCGTCTGCAATTGTTCCTTCACCGTCAGGTCTGCTATTTCACTCAATTCCAACAACGGCCGCTTGTCGCTCTGAAGAGCAACCATCAGGATAGGCTGTGCATCGGCATCGGCTTTCGACACCGTCGGCGGGTCGCAATCTCGGGGCAGATAACGCTGGGCCCGGGACACCTTGTCCCGCACGTCGTTCGCTGCCGTTTCGAGGTCGACCGACAGTTCGAATTCGACCGTAATACGGCTCGACCCCTGCTGGCTGACACTCGTCAGCGAACGGATGCCGGGAATACCGTTGATATTCTGTTCAAGAGGTTCCGTGATCTGGTTCTCAATCACATCGGCATTGGCTCCGGGATAGGAACACGACACGGAGATAATCGGATTGTCGACACTGGGATACTCGCGCACACCCAAATAGGTGTAACCGATCATTCCGAAAAGAATGATCACCAGCGTCACCACAGTCGCCATAACCGGCCTGCGAATACTTAATTCAGAGATATTCATGGTCGGAAAGCTTAATCGATACGATCCAATTTAACCGGCAGATCGGTACGCAACTGCAACGTCCCCGACGTAATAACAGTATCGCCCATCTGAAGCCCCTTAACCACCTGTACCATCGCATCGGTCCGGAGCCCCGTCTCGACAGCTACAGGCTGAGCCTTCCCGTCTTTATACAAAAATACCTTGTCGATACCCAATTCGGGAACCAACGCCTCGGACGGAACCGCAATCGCATCAGGTATCTCAGCCATTCGGATCCGCACATTTACATAGCGGCCGGGCATCAGCTCGTTGTTCGTATTGGGATAAATGGCCCGCACCGGAAATTTACGCGTATCGTTCTCGACCTGCGACTCGACGGCATATACTACCGCCGGGAAAGATTTCAATACGCCTTCGACCTCGAATGTCAAGGGAGTGCCCTTACGGATCTGGTTCGAATAGCGCTCCGGCACATAAAATTCGATCTTGATCGGGGCCCTTTTCGTCAATTTCGCTACCACACTGTTCGGCGATGCATAGGCCCCTTCGCTGATGTTCCGCAGACCGATGATCCCGTCGAACGGAGCCCGAAGTTCCGTCAGACGGATATTGGCCTCGACCAGTTCAATGTCGGCTTTCAACATCGCCAACTCGGTCTGGGCCTGTTCGTAGGCCTCCTGACTCACGGCATCTTTCGCCAACAACGTGTTCTGACGGTAAACCCGATCCTCTGCCAGTTTCAGTTGCGACATATATTTGGATAACTGGGCCTGTAAAGTCTCATCATTCACTTTGGCCAACAGGTCGCCTTTTTTCACGGCGGTTCCCTCCGTAAAGTTGATCGCCACGACCTTTCCCGACGTTTCGAACGAAAGTTCCACCTCCTCATCGGGAAGCAAACTACCCGTAGCATAGATATCGTCGGTCATCAACTGCCCCTTGATCACGAGTGCATTGACATTCAGGGGGCCGCCACTTCTTCGGACGGGCAGAGACTCCTCTTTCGGAACGTCACCCGCCGGAGTCCGATCCCACAGATTGTACATACCGATACCGCCGGCAACGATCAAAATCACTGCCGTCAATATCCATTTCAATTTTTTCCTCATTGTTGTTAGATAGTTGTATAGTTAGGTTTCTTGTCGAATGTTACAAAGATAACAATTTTATGGTATTTTCCACGACTCTCCATACAATTTATTCACCCACCTTTTGTCAATATGCGGCTGTCGAATTCTTTTTTTCAAAGCTGTCTGTATATTTTCCTCATAATTTATCGTATCAACACACGTAACGTTACGACATACACACTGAAATTTCCATTATATTTAAAGGATATAAGGTACAACCGGAAATAACCAAATGTGAAAACAAAGTTTTCATTTGTCTCTACTCCCCGCCTTTTTCGTATATTTGTCCATTGCTTTCGGACCGACGTGCAGCACGGACATTCGAAACGATGAAAACCTAACCTCTAACCCTGCATGAAACGTTTCATCCTTTGGTTCATCCTATTCCTATTGTTCGGTTGGATCCACTCATATGGCCAAACGACACCTCCCGCTGTAAAAGGCCGCGTGACAGATGCGGCAACCGGCGCTGCCATAGATTATGCGAGTGTAGTGATCGTCGATACGGATAACCATACGATTGCCTCGACGACTGTCTCAGACGGTGAATTTTCAATTTCTGAAGCAATCGACGGCGACTATTATCTGACAATTCAGTTGATCGGGTATCAGCCCTACACAAGCGACCGGATCGCTTTCCGCAGCAACAATCCGATCGACCTCGGAACCATTGTCCTCGAACCGCTCGAGAGCCAACTTAAAGAGGTAACTGTCGTCGGCAATCGCAGCGCGATCATCTACAAATTAGACCGGAAAAAGATCAGCGGTTCGGCCTCCCTCTCCGCTTCGGGCGGAACGGCAGTCGACATTCTCCGTACCATCCCTTCGGTCCGTATCGATGCAGACGGAGAACTTTCGTTCCGAGGCAGTACCGGATTTCTCGTTCATGTAGACGGGAAGCCATCCATGTTGAGCGGGACACAAGCCCTGGAGCAGATACCCGCCTCCACCATCGAAGATATCGAAATCATCACCACACCATCGGCACGTTACAAAACCGACGGTGAAGCGGGCATCATCAACATCGTCACCAAACAACACACCGACGAGGGAACAAGCGGCAGCGTCAGCTTATCGGGAAGCACATTAGGAGCCTGGAACGCCGATCTGCTGCTCAGTCACCGCAAAGGAGCACACCGCTGGTACATCGGCGGCACCGGATCGGAAATCAAGGGGAAAAGCGATTTCAACCAACAGAAAACCACCATCGTGGATGACTTCACGACGACCTCCGACGCCGACGGGACCCGACACAGCAACAACGCCTCCTACATCGGAAAGGTAGGCTGGGAATACGCATCGGACCGTCATAACCTGTTGCTCGAGGTGCAGTCGGGTATGACAAAGAATGCACGCGGAGGCGACATGGGATACTACGAGCACCGGACACAAGGTTCGACCGTACTGAACGACGCCTTCTATGACAGCCACGACCGCTACTCGAACGAGAAACAGCTTGCCCAACTGACAGCAGCCTACTCTATCCGTATCAACGAACGCGGCGATAAATTCACCCTCAACGGACGCCTGCGTTACGACTGGTATGCGCTGGAATATACCGAAAGCAACATGTTCGACACCACAGGCGTCCGCTACGAAGGGACTCGCGGCTACGAAAAGGAGCACCACTGGGATTTCGACGGAGGTGCAGCCTACGAACTCAACTATCGTCCCGACGGAAAACTGGAGCTCGGCTATCAGTACACCTCGTACAGCGAACACGGCGACTACAACATCACCTACTGGAACCGCGACCGACAGGAGTTCGAGTGGCAGGAGGATCTCTATGCCCCGTTCTTTTACCGCCGACAGATCCATTCGTTTTATGCCATGCTGACCGACCGGATCGGTCCCGTATCCTTCGATGCAGGACTCCGGGCCGACAACACGCTCGACGAACTGCAGATCGCCGTTGCCAATGCCAACCGGAACATCTCGCGTCTGGAGCTTTTCCCTTCTGCACACGTGGCTTACGAAGCACCCCATGACCAGACAATCTCTGTCGGCTATGCCTACCGTACCAACCGGCCGGGTATCTGGCAACTGGAACCCTACATCACTTACGAAGACTATTATACCAAACAGATCGGCAATCCCGACATCTGTCCCGAATACATCCACTCCGCCGAAATCGGATACCGCAAGCAGTTCAGCGGAGACAACAGCCTTGCCTTTACCGGCTTTTTCCGCTCCCGTAGAGGCGTAATCGATCGGGTACGGGTAGCCTATGAACCCGGAGTAACGCTCGATTCGCTGATCAATGCCGGGAACGACCGTTCCGGAGGTTTAGAGATCGCCGCCCGAATCAAAGCCGCACACTGGTGGCAGATGAGCCTCAACGGAAGCCTCTTCGGATATAAATTCACGAGCCGGTACGAAGGGTGCGAAGACGCCTCCAATCTGAGTTATGCTATCGGAATGATCAACAACTTCACGCTCGGCCCCACAACCCGGATGCAATTCGACGCCAATGTGGTCGGGCCAACGGTACTGACCCAGGGCCGTGAAGAGGCTTACTGCTACTTTGATCTAGCCATACGGCAACAACTCTGTAAAAACCGGATCGCCGCCGCACTGGTCGTACACGACCTGTTTCACACAGCACTTTACAGGAATCGTCGTGCAACCTCGACCTTGCTCTCCACTACCCGCGTACGTCCAAAATATCCCAATATCGTTCTATCGTTGAGCTATTCATTCAATGCCACTCATAAAGAGCAGACAGGACGCGTCTCATCCGGAGCCATGTTCGACGGCAAAGATTTTTAATGAGCTAACACATAAAAACAACCGACAGATAACAATAGACTTATCCATCGGTTGTTCCTTTTTTTTTCATAATAGCCGATTATACATCACAACCGATAAACCCATACCGACATACCCTACCACACCTCATATAAAATATAGATGGAAACGGAAGTGTTCATGGTGAGGCGCAAGAAACACGTTATCATTCTGCTAGAATATCGGCACATAGACCCCGGCCTGAATGGTCGGATGCAACGACCGTTTAAACGGATCGTACCCCACTCCTATTCCTACGCCGAACCGGATCCACCGTCGTTTGGAAGTGGAGGCCGCCTCGACAGTCCGGGTTATAACTCTTGTCTGCGGGAAAACCTCCATACTGTCGAGATTGGGACGGAATCCGGAAACCACCGCCCGATAATCATCCGTCTGATACACTTTCCGTTCGATCGGAACCAATACAGGAACTTTTACCGTGTCACCAGGCGTCTGCATATATACCGTATCAATCCGAGTAAGATAAATCTTTTGAGGCACGAGCAACGTATCACGGACCGTATCCCTACGAACAACCGTATCGATTCGAATCCGCTGCTGCTGCGACCGTCGACCTCTATTTCTTCCCATAAGAAATGCCGTTCCAAGCAATATTGCGACGACAAATACTTCTATAAGTCCTTTCGTTTTATTCGACATATCTTGTCCATATCCGTTACAGAATTCAACGACGACTCTTCGATCTCATTAGCACACATAGAACGCTCCATACCCAAACTCCAAATGAATATTCATTTTTCGGTTACCATATGCTTCGCGCAGCGCAACTGCTTATCCACCTATTTTTGAGAGCGTTCCGGCTACTTCCCCGATCGATCTTTTTCTCCGACCTATTTTTTATACTCCAAAAACAACCTCCACCCCGCCTCGATCTCCTTCAGCGGAACATCCACACCGTTTTCCATACGGATCATCGCCTGTACGACAGGAACCATAACCTCTCTTTCGGTTGTCGCTATTTTGCCGTTTTTCGCCACACCCGATTGCTCGGATACAAACGACAGATACCTTTCCGTATCGTTTTCTACGGGAGGAGCCCAACGTCCGATAAGCTTCTCCAAGGTATCACATCCGTATAAAACACGATAGTTATTCAACAGATGGAACATCGCCCGGATTCCCCAAGCCATAGTCTCGAACGTTTTAAACAATTTGTCTTCACCGGTAATTTCACCTCGCCACAGATCCTTGTCGTGCCGTATATTACCCGGATTGTTGTTTCTAAATCCTCTTGATATCATTTTTCGTATTTATCGTATCGTTTATTTTCCGCGGGGGGATACGATTTTCACAATGGTGAACCGTACACCGATCGTATTCCGCCAACTGGCGTGCCTCTTTCTCCGCAAGAAGTTCTGTTTTCAACTGCACCACTTTTTTGGCTAACTCAATCCATTTGTTCCGCTCCGTATCGACTATATTCTGCAACTCCACAATTTGTTTAAAAGCTTTATCCAACTGTCTATCATGCAATTCATCTTGCTTAGCGTCCAAATCGACCTCCGCATTTTTGGCTTCCACTCGCCGTTTCCTTCGTTCATATTGATAAAAAGCAATTTGAATCGCCCAACCGGACCCAAATGCCGCAGCCAGTATTCCAAAAAATGTCTCCATATTCAATTATACATTATATATCTAACTGACATAACACTATATTCTTTCATTGATACCTCTTTTTGAAATCACAACAAATCTACACGGGCGAAACCCGATTTTATTTCTATACCTTCAAATCTTTTTCTCTCAAACTCAAAACTGTTCACACACCCTATCATAATTCATTAACGGCTGTATGTATAAAGTAATAAGAGAATGAATTTTAGCACTAAAAAACCACACCCCCGACAACTCTTGTATTAACCTCTTATCTTTACAAAACAAGATCAAAAAATACAAGCAAGCACACAATCACCATACTCATCTCCTTTTCATACATCTCATTTGATGTTATTTCGTGTTTTTGTTAAATTTGTCAAATACGCTAACACAAAAAATTGATGAGAAACTGATGAAAGCCTCCAAACACCTCCTGTCTATATATATTCTGTTGGCTATGTTTTTATGCAGCCAACACATTAAAGCATCAGACAACAGGCCAAAACTCGACAAAGTCGCCTGCATGATCGATCGCCATCAAAAAATCCGGATCCACCTCAAAAACGATGAGTCGATCTCCGTCACATGGAGCTCCAGCGACGAACAAATCGCAACCGTAACCCCAAACGGCATTGTAACCGGACATGTACGAGGCGATGCCTATATTACGGCAACCACACCAGACGGTTATTCCGCTCAGTGTATCGTCTCGGTCGGCTACGAGGGGCAAAACCCGATCGTCCCACCGACTTGGGGACTGTTTATTGCAGACGGCGAACCCCATGTTTTCAACGGGAGAATGTACCTGTTCGGTTCAAGGGATGTACCAGATGGTTTTCTCCCGAATGGAGAACGGGATTTCTGCTCGACCGACTACCATGTCCTTTACTCCGATGACTTGATCCACTGGGTCGATGCGGGAGTCTCCATCTCACTGGAGGATATTCCCGCAGAGATTAGGGGCAACACACGCAGGCTTTGGGCCCCGGACCTTTTCAAAAGTCCGACCGAAAAAAACAAATACTACCTTACTTTCTGCGGGAACGGGCAACCTATGTACATCGCGGAAAGTGACTCGCCACTCGGTCCTTTCTCCAATATCCGGCTCATTACACTCAACGGGGAACCCATTCCGCAGATCGATCCGGGCGTACTTGTTGATGATGATGGCAAAGTATTTTTAGCCAGTCCAAAATTTTTCATTTGTCAACTGGATCCCTCTGACTATTCGAAAATTCTTCCTGAGAGTTACCGTTCGGTCACGGAATCTATGCCCACCGACAATGAACCTTTCGAAGGCCCGTCGCTCCGGAAACGAAACGGGATCTACTACTACATCTACATTCAGAACAAAGGAAATATTCAAAAAGACGGGGCAATCCCGACCCTGATGGGTTACATGACGGCGACCCGACCGCTCGGTCCCTACACCTATCGGGGAGTTCTGATCTCAAACTACGACTATCCGGGAGCCGGCAACATTCATGGTTCCATAGAACGATTCAAAGGAAAATGGTACGTATCTTACCACATGCCCCTATCAGATCATCTATTGACCCGCTCCGCTTGTATGGATGAGATCTATTTCAACGATGACGGCTCTATTCAGCCGATCGTTCCGACATCATCGGGTGTGAAAGGTGCCTTTGTCGCAGGTGAGAAGATTCAAAGTTCCAGCGGTGTAGAATACTCGGGCGGACGATCAGATTTCCGGCTGAAAAGCCGAAAAGCAACGACTGCAAATCCCCATGAAATTATCTATACCGACTATCCATACACCTTCTACGACACGCCCGGACAATGGATCGGATACCGTTTTCTGAACTTTTCAAAAAAGATGAAACACGTTTCCGTATGTGTCTCCTCACAAAGCGAGGGTGGCATTTTGGAGATTCGGAAAGGAGCCCCGGATGGAACCTTAATCTCCACTCTATCAATTCCCGACACAAACGGAACCTGGGGTATCATCCAAAACAAGATTTCCGTAACAGAAGACGGTAAAGACGTTTTTTATCTTGTATTGAAACAAAAACCCATCGACGGCAATGTACTGATCGATTGGTTACAATTCGATTTATAAGCCAAACTCTACATCCAATATTATAAAATCATTAATACCGAAGAATATATTATCGTTGTCCTGTTCAGATCAACTATAAATCAACAATCATGTTTAAATCTAACCATAATAGACACAAAGGGGGAACAGAGAAAGTAATATTTATTTTTATAAAAAACAAATAGCCCGCTGAAAATGCCTGTTTTTCAGCGGGCTATATTCATATTTATCTTTGTGATTCCGGAGCGGTTCGAACGCTCGACCCACAGCTTAGAAGGCTGTTGCTCTATCCAACTGAGCTACGGAACCCCTTTTAACCCGACAAAATTAACGCAATTATTCCGATTATGCAAAATTTTGTACTCTTCACTCCGAAATGTTCCTGTACGTTTTCCTCTCGATTCAACCCGATTTATATCCGATCTTAATCCATATACCCCTATTCCTCTTCTTTTTAACAAATATCACGTTTCATACATTTATTCAAGATATTCACACTCCTATCCTTGCCTCATCCGGCTTTTTATGTATCTTTGTAATAAAGCATTTACCGAAATGCCCGACCATACCGGTCGCATCAGGGCTCAAACGGTTTATATCTGCACAAATGAAGATTGTTATTGTTGTTTTATCGTTTTTTCTGTTTTTCGGAACAGATGTATACTGTGGGAACTACGGTGAAAGTCGAACTTGGGGCCTGATTGAAAAGAAGGATTCACTCCGTAAACTCTTAGATGATTTCAACCGCATCGACGTACGGGTCGTCACACTGGACAACAAAAAGGAGGGTATTCCTTACCGAATTGTCGTTTTGGGTAACAGTCTTTCTCACCATGGGAGGGCAGAACAGATCGGTTGGAACCACGATCACGGCATGGCGGCATCGGCACCTTCACGAGACTATGTACATTTGTTATTCGGCTCGATCGAAGAGGCCATGCCCGAAAAAAGGGTCCAAATGCTGGTGTACAACATCGCTGATTTCGAGCGTAATTTCGACACATTCAATTTCGACCAACTCGAAAGTCTGAAAAATTTCGGACCGGATTTACTCGTTCTGCAAATTGGAGAGAACGTCGAGCTGAATGAGCAGAAAACCATAGAACTGTTTGAAAAAAGATATAGTGAATTGATCGGTTATTTTAAAACGAAACCGGAACTTTCGGTTGTGTGCACCACTCCATTCTTTTTTTCAGAGCCGATGAAAAATGCGATTACGAAATCAGCCGAACAGATGGACGCCCGAGTAGCCGATATTTCGTCCCTGACAATCGATGATCCGGAAAATCTCGCCAAAGAGGAACCAAATTATCCGGGAGACCGTAGCGAATGGAAAGTCGATGGCATCGGCATGCACCCCGGAGACAAAGGGATGGAAAACATTGCCCGTATTCTGTTTGAAAATATCGATCTTTAATTTTTACGAATTACCAGAACATATGAAAACACATGTCCGTGAATTATGTTTTTTTTAAGCATGCCGTATACGTTTGCCTTAATTATTATTGTAAAAGAGGAATATTCGCAACCGGCTCGGACACGGGTTATCTGAATCCAGAAAACGACAACGCTTTTACCTAAAAACTTAAATATTTATGAGGAAGAAATCATTACTAAAAACATGTTGCCTGCTCCCGATAGCCGGCCTAATGCTTTCCTGCGGAGGAGACACCGCCACGGTACAGACCATGGACAAAGAGATTCCCTTGCCGCCCAATTCCATACAACTAACAGGTCATCTGGAAGGTTACATCCAGAACTCGATCGCCAACTGGAACAAAGGCCGCCTGCCCTATCATGAGTTCGTGAATTTCTTTCGGACTCAGGCGGCACCACAATTTGCACTGGGCGAAATGTGGGGAAAAGCCGTACGTTCCGGCTGTATGTTCTATCGGTATACAGCAGATGCCGAACTCAAAACCATATTGGACAACACCGTTCAGGACCTGCTGTCGACACAGAACGAAAACGGGAGTATCAGCTGCACGCCTGTCGATCAACAGCCGGGCGGTGTAAACGGTGACCTGTGGGAACGTAAATACGTCATGCTCGGCCTGGAAGAGTACTATCAATGGGTCAATCAGGACTCCACCGTACTGGAAGCCCTCAAACGACATGCAGACTGCATCATCGAGCAGATAGGACATGCCCCGAAAACGGAGATCGTCGATCTGGGATGGAGCGCCACGAACATCGGATACGAACCCTGCCACATCGAGTCCAGCACGTTGCTGGAACCCTTCATGCGCCTGTACAACTGGACCGGCGAACAGCGCTACCTGGATTTTGCCCGTTACATCGTCGAATCGGGCGGGACCAAACATTTCGACCTGATCCAGCAGGCTTACGACAACACGGACCCCTATCTGATGAGCGGCCACTACCCCAAAGCCTACGAGATGATGTCGATGTTTGAGGGAGTTGTCGAGTACTATCGCGTAACGGGAGACGAACGTTGCCGTCAAGCGTTCATGAATCTGTTCAACAACATCCGAAAAAAGGAGATTACGATCATCGGCAACGCCGGAGCCGACCAGCCGTTCCACCCGAACGTTGCGGGAGAGGCATGGGGTAACACGGCTTACGAACAGACCAACCCGAACATCACACGTATGATGGAGACCTGTGTCGGGGTGACGTGGATGAAATTCTGTTCGCAGATCATGCGGCTGACCGGAGATCCGGCTCCTGCCGACGAAATCGAAAAATATGTCTACAACGGACTGCTGGGTGCCATGAAACCCTCGGGCGACGGATTCAGCTACGTCAACCTGCTGAACGGCAACAAGGTCGTCAACTACGGTTGGGGCTGGCATTTCGACGATTTTTATGTGACCTGCTGCAACCTGAACGGGCCGATGGGCCTGGCCTATATTCCCTATGTCGCCGTCATGACGAGCGAAGAGGGTCCGATCGTCAACCTTTACAACGCCGGTGAAGTGAACATGAACACCCGCACCCAGCCGCTGCAGCTCACGATCGATACCGACTTCCCACTGACCGGACACGTGGCAATCAACGTAAATCCTCAAAAGGCGGAAAATTTCACCATGAAACTGCGTATTCCGTCATGGAGCAAAAATACGGCGCTCAGCGTAAACGGCGAGAAGGTTGAGGCAACGCCCGGAACCTACGCCGAGCTGAACCGCAAGTGGAATCCCGGCGACCGCATCGAAATCGACTTCGACATGACCTGCCGGGTAATCGATGCCCCGCTCGGAAGCAACCGTGCCGGTGACAATTTCCAGGCTGTAGTTCGCGGCCCCATTGTGCTGGCGCGTGACGAGAACATCGATCCCAATTTCGATCAACCCGTAGCCATCCAAGCCGATGAGAACGGTGTTGTAGCTATCACTCCGGTTCAACCCACACTTCCGAGTACGAAGATGGAATTTTTGGTTCCGACCAGCGAAGGCGACATCCACATGGTCGACTATGCATCGGTCGACGGCTGGAACGGATCGAAAATCTGCACGTGGCTGCCCATATTGAAAAAATAGGATCTGGACCGCGACACTCATCATTCGGACCGTCGGCATTGACGGTCCGAATGAACTTATAGAAAACCCCTTAACTCACCTAAAAAAATGAAAAAGACACTTATCACAGCCTTGTTGTGGCTCTTGATCCCGTCGGCATACCTGTCGGCCCAACCGCTGGCCGGCACCGACGAATTGGGCCGCACCCTACCCCAAAACGACGAGACCGGAGACCCGAAATCCGACCGACAAGTGGGCATGTTCTATTTTCTGTGGAGCGGAGACGAACACTCGTTGGTTTCGGACCACTATTGGGACCTTACGAAAATCGTAGCGGAACATCCGGAAGTTTTGGAGGATAAAGACAATAAATGGTGGGGGTCCACCGAATTCGCCCGGTTCTACTTCTGGGGTGAACCGATTTACGGCTACTACCGTTCCGACGACTACTGGGTACACCTCCGCAGCATGCAACTGCTGACCGATGCCGGCGTCGATTTCGTAGTCATCGACGCCACGAACGCTTTCGTATACGAGAAGCAGGCCGATGTCCTGATGCGCGCAATGGATGCTGTCCGCAAACAGGGGAAAAACCCACCCCGAATCGTATTCTACACCAACACACAGTCGGGCGACCGGATACAACAGGCATACGAGGCGTTCTATAAACCCGGAGCTCCCTATTACCACCCCGAATGCTGGTACTACCTCGACGGCAAACCGCTCATCATCGGCGTGACGGCCCAGACAAAGGGACGCGAATACGAAACGTTCTTCACCTACCGGGAATCCCAATGGCCGAACGAACCGGACAAGGTCAACGGCTGGCCCTGGATTTCGTTTACCCGTCCACAAAAGGTGTACAGCAACGCATCCGGCGAGCGTGAAATTATCAGCGTATCCGTGTCGCAGCACCCGGATTGGGAAGCCGGTATGGGCGGATCGGCCTTCTACGGCAACACGAAAAACTGGGGCCGCTGCTACCACAACGGCCAACCGGGAGATCCGAGCAAAGAGATCGTTTACGGCTACAATTTCCAGGAGCAATGGGACTACGCACTGAAACAGGACGTACCCTTCGTGTTCGTCACGGGATGGAACGAATGGGTAGCCGGCCGCTGGTCGAGTACCGACGACAACCCCGAACACTCGTGGTTCTGCGATCAGGCTAGCCCCGAGTACAGCCGCGACCTCGAGCCCACGCTGACCGCAGGCATGAAGGACAACTACTACATGCAACTCGTGGCCAACGTCCGTCGGTACAAGGGGGTCGAAGCGGTTTCAGATCCGGGACCCGAAAAGAAGATCCGAGGTATGGAGGATTGGGATGAGGTCTCGGCCTCATACCGCGATTACATCGACGACACCGATCCGCGCAACCATCCCGCCGCATTTACCGTTCCGGCTGTGACCTACACCAACAATACCGGACGAAACGACTTTGAACTGATGAAGGTGGCCCGCGACCGACGCAACCTCTATTTTTATGTTCAGACCGTAGATCCGATCCAACTCGAAGAGGCCGACAACTGCATGACACTGTGGATCGATGTCGACCGTGACTCCAAAACCGGATGGTACGGCTACGACTATCGTGTAAATTACGGTTCCGAATTGCAGCGATACGAAAACGGCATGTGGAAAACCATCACGGAGGTCGCATCTGAAACAGAGGGAAACAAAATGTCCGTAACGATTCCGCGCAACGTATTGCAAGGCATCTCGGCCGATCCGGACATCGAATTCAAGTGGTCCGACAACATGCAGCAGGCCGATCCGATGGATTGGTACGTCAACGGCGACGCTGCACCCGGAGGAAGATTCAACTACATCTACACGACAAAGTAATCTTTTCTGAGAGAAAATTTCAGCGACTGTCGCCGGGCCCGGGTCTTCCCGGAGTTTTCGGCGCGACTCATAAACGTCCCGGCAAAAGAGCCCCGTCGTATTCTCGGGAGGGATTTTCGGGCAAACCGTCAGTGTAACTCGACCGGTGACAGACGACGGGCAATAGACAGGCTGACCAATCAGGCGGAACGAGAGGAATCGTTCCGCCTGATTTTTTGCTGGCACAAATCTTTTTCGCAAACGGAAACTTCGGCTTCTCTATCACCAGACCCCGGACTCACCTTCCATCCCCACAAAAAAGGGCCGATCCGAAAACCGGTACGTTCCCGGACAAACATTCGCGAGAATATCTTATCTTTGTGGGAAAATTACGGACTCAAATGATCCTCAGAAACAGCAAAATTTTCGTTGCGATCCTCGCAATCGTACTGGTCTTCAAGCCGGAAGCCCAAGCACAACAGGTCGTATGGGGCGCCTCATTCGACTTCTTTTTCGATAACCGCGAATACAAAAGCGAAATCAACTGGCCGCAAACCCTGTTCGGAGCCCGCATCGCTCCGGAACTCGGCATCCGTTGGCAACAACGCCACTCGTTGATGATGGGTGTCGACCTGTTGGCCAACTTCGGAGCCAAACCTTTCCAGACGGACAACGAGATCTTCGGATACTACCAATACGACGGACCGAAATTCAAGGCATGGGCCGGCGTTATCCCGCGCAGAAAGACCATCGGCGACTATCCGAGCGTATTTTTCAGCGATTCGGTCCGGTATTATGACCCGAATCTCACCGGCCTGCTGCTGCAATACTCCGGAGGACGGGGGTATGTCGAATTCGGCTGCGACTGGAACAGCCTGCTGTCCACAGACCGACGGGAAAAATTCCTGCTCTTTTCGGCCGGACGGATCAATCAGGGTATGTTCTACGGCGGCTACCATCTCTCGATGTACCACCACGCGGGAACGATCACCGAAGACGGCGTAGTCGACAACATCCTGCTGCATCCGCATATCGGAGCCGATTTCAGCGAGATGACCGGCCTGGAAAAACTCTCGCTGCAGGTCGGTTGGCTGCAAGCCTTCCAGAACGACCGCAAATATGTCGGAGAGTACGTAACACCGGGAGGTGCCCAAATCGAACTCAAGGTACAGATGTGGAAGCTCGGCATATTCAATACGCTCTATGCCGGCAAGAACCTGATGCCCTACTACATCGCAGACCCCTCTTTGGACTATGGTCCGGGGTTGTATTGGGGCGAACCCTGGTACCGTACCGAAAATAACATCTACAACCGTTTGGAGATCTACTGGGAGCCCATCCGGAACGACATCATGAAACTACGGGTCGCATCGGTTCACCATTTCGACGGAAAAAAATGGGGCTGGCAACAAAAAGTGCTCTTCTCGATCGACTTGGGACAGCGCAAAATGTTTAAAAACAAAAAATAGATCCTGATGGAAAATCGGCCGGCAAATCGGACAAATTACCACAGCCACTGTTCGTTCTGCGACGGTAAAGCCCCGATGGAAGAGTTCATCAAGGAGGCGATTCGGCAAGGGTTTTCGGCCTACGGCATCTCCTCGCACGCCCCGCTTCCATTCGGCACCGCATGGACTCTGGACCGGAATCGGGTCGAAGAGTATCTCGCCGAAATCAGCCGATTGAAAAAGCTGTATTCCGATCGGATCGAAATCTATGCCGGTATGGAGATCGACTATTTAGACGAGACCAGCCATCCGGCCTCGCCCTATTTTCAGAATCTTCCGTTGGATTATCGGATCGGGTCGGTCCATCTGATGCGGGACGACAACGGAGCATTTGTCGATATCGACACCCGGCCGGAAGTTTTTGCCGAACGGCTGCGCGAACACTTCGGAAACGATCTGGGACGACTCGTGCAGAACTATTTCGCCAAACTGATGCATATGGTCGACACGGGAGGTTTCGATATGGTCGGACATGCCGACAAACTCTACATAAACGCGGAGCACTGCCAACCGGGTATTACCGCAAGGACATGGTATAAAGAGATAATCCGTGCCTATTTCGAACGGATCGCCCGCAAAGGTCTGATGGTCGAGATCAACACGAAAAAATTCGAATCTGCAGGTTGCTTTTCCCCGTCTATCGAACATTTTGCGTTGTTAAAAGAGCTGGAGATACCGGTTGTGGTCGATTCCGACGCTCATATTCCCCTTGCCGTCGACAGCGGCCGCAAAGAGGCTTTGTGTGCTTTGAAAAATGCCGGATTTACGCATGTCATGGAGCTGCACGACGGAGCGTGGCAAGAAACAGCCATTGGATAGCAAAGCCCGTCTATACCCTATCTTTCCTGTTGCTATCTGCACACCTTTTCCGGGACTCCGTATTCGTTTGCTTCCCGCAGGATCGCTCCGGAAGAGTCTATCTCCACGTAACGGCCGTCATGAACGACAACTGCTTTCCCGTTCTGAAAATCATACGCTTCGTCATAGACCGGAGGTATAACGACCGTTCCGTCATGCCGGATATAACCGAACCGGTCCTCGACTCCGACCACGATCAGCTCGTTGTCGATGCTTCCCATAGTGTTGTAGATCATCGGGACCACACTGTTTCCATTTCGGTCGAACAGGCCGAAACTGCCATCGACCGACGCCTTAACCGTTCCGAAAAGACAATTCCATTCGAGTTCTTCGTAGACCGGAGGAAGTATCTCATTCCCTTTTTTATCGATCAATCCGTAATATCCCTCGAGCAAAACGCAGGCGCGACCTTCGGCAAAATCATCGGCCCAATCATAATGGAGCGCTATAACCTCTTTGCCTGTATAATCGAGATAACCCCAGCGATCCCCTTTACTGACACAGATCATCGATTCGCACACCGGACCGATCCAATCGTAACGCTCTTCGAGCAGGCTCCGGCTGGTCATCCGGGAACCCTCATCCGCTGGGGATACCGACTTTGGCGTTTCTGCCGAAAAGGCACTCCGTTCCGCGACAAACTCTTTCAACAGGTCGGCATCCAAATCCGTCGTATCCTCCACGAGCTGAAGCAACGCTTCGCGCAAAGCGTTCCGATCCCGCAAAATGCGGTTGCACGGATCGATCAGTCCGACAATTTTCTGTATGGGCAGACACCCCGTCCGATCGGCAGCCTCCAGAAACAGCGGCAAAAACGATGAGCGCACCACCGGTCTCAAAAACATCGGATCACCTTTCAACGTCCGGTAAATCTCCGGACAGGCAATCATCGCTTTTTGGCCCAACACCATATTGGCCAGCATCACATTATCGGCATCCCGGATAGCTTCATAATCGGGACTCTCCTCGGAGATCATCCGCATCTGTTCGTAATTGATCAACCGTAACGCACCGTCCGGCAGCAAAAGCATGTTTTTCGGGCAAAGCGCACCATGCACCAAACCGCTATCGATCAACCACACGGCCATACGGCAAAACTCCCGGAACAACTCCCGCAACTTTTCCCTATTCCCTTCCAGACAGAACTCATCGAAAGCCACATAGAGGTACTTCGCCCCTTCCGGCATCTCCATCAATACCACATCGGCATAGCCGCTGCGGCCCATATCGTCGAAAACCAACAGTTCATTGCTCAGATAACGGTAATCCACGAGATAGGAATTCTGCTGGATTTTCTGTCCGACAATCACGGCAACGCTGTTGCGTTCAGCGAGCCGTTCGTTGTTCCTGTCGAGCAGACATTTCAACACATAACTGCGATCTTGCCACGAAACGGGGAAAGAGATCATCCGCCCCGACACCGTAAACACCGGACGACCCGTACGATCCCTTTCGAACACCACATCCCGCAAGCTCCGAAAACGTCCTTCTCCGTTTTCAACCGATTCCAATACCTGATATACAGACAACGACATAATCGATCAGAATAAAAAGTTCACACTCACCGAACCGACATTCATCATGTCGATCAGGTCGGTCATTCCGGCATTATAGCTGATACCTCTGAAATGTTTTCCGGCATGACCTTTCAATGCAGCAATCTCCTCTTCATACACTTCGGGCATCTCGCTCGACATCCGATACAACAACCGGGCATACCGCTGATCGGGAAGTTCCTCTTCCGATTCGGGAAAAAGCACCGGATCACACACCTCTCCGGAACAAATATGGATGTTGACTAGCAAAGCCCGGCCGTCATCTGTCGACAGCAGACGGATTTTTTCAGCCATATCGAGTAACTGACGGTCGTCACCATCAGAGGATTCTCCATCCGTTATATTGAAAATTATAGGAGGATAACTTGCCCGATGCTCCTCCTGCGCACACCAGGATCTACAGAGTTCATAACATGCAACCAACGCCTTGTACATCGGTGTTTTCCCGGCGGCAAATGGCTTGACCCACTGTTTCTGCATGGTCGTCACGATTGTCGTACGCCCATCGGGCATCCGACGTTCCTGTTCCATCCGCAATTCGGACAACTCCATATCGGCAAGGTCCTGCGACGATACGAACCGACGATTCACATCCTTCCACAACGACACGACCTGATCGTCGCGATACCCCAACACCGCAATATCGAAATAAGCCCGATAACCGTCATCCCGTTTGCAGCGGAACATCAGCTCTGCAATCATGCGATTTACGATCAAAGCGACGGCTTCGGCTTTGGACATTTCACGTTGCATGAACACTATCGGTTCGTTCATCGATCCGGACTGATCGATCAGAATGATAAAAGCCACCGGATGGGTCCGGTTTATCCTGGCAGAATACATAAATTACGATTTCATTTACGAAAACGCCCTCTCTACGAGACGTTTTATTCCCTTTTCAAAGACTCGTTTTCTTCCTCTGAAACAAATTTACATATCCTTTTGAAAAATCGCAAACACTGATTCAACTCTTTCGCCGTACTGAAACAACTATTTTTCACAAAACGGGATTCTCAGGCTTCTATATGACAAACTGCAAGGACTATTCGGCTTTGTCCGTTCTTTTTCCGTCCCGACCGATATAAAATGTTTGACCGTCCCGTTCGACCCGGGCCCTGCCGCAACGGAAACGCCCTGCATGATCAAACTGAGCAGCAATAACCATTTTGCCCGTCGTGTCGACATACCCGAACTTCTCGTTTACCCGGACGACAGCAAGGCCCTCCCTAAAATTGGAGGCGAATGCATAACGCAGCGGAATGACCTCGACACCCGCAACATCGATAAAGCCGTAACGGCCCTCTCCATTCACCGCCACAGCCCGTCCGTCGCAAAACGGTCCGACATACGAGTACTTCCGACAATCGACCCGACACGCTCCTGTACGATCGATTACCCGATACCCCGCCGATGTCCGCACGACCGCCAAGCCTCCACGGAAAGGAGTTGCATCGAGATAAATCGGAGCCAGCAACATCTTACGGCGTTCCAGGTCGGCATACCCGAACAGGCCACCGCTACGGAATACGGCACAACGAGGATCCTCCTCATCCATCGTTTCGGCATCATCCGGCAAATCCGTTTCCCTATCGATCAAAGGCTCCAGCAAAGATTTCAACTCCGGAATCGCCGGATCCGACCGCCGCATGACACGAGCCAACGCCACAAGTTCGGTCCGCCCGGCAAGCTCCCACTGTTCCATCAACGCATTCAGGAGCGTCGAGGCACCCCGACAGGTCTCCCTTGCATCCAAAACAATGTTCTCTCCATCGTAGTAATCGAAAAACAACGACGGATTGTCGGCCAACGCATAGAGGCTCAACACGATCACGGCAATCGGATAATCGTCGATGGCTTTACAGAAGAAGCGTTCGTCCCGAGCCGGATGTTGATACAACGGAGAGCCGAGTACCTTGCCATGTTGACCCGCAAACTCAGGCAGAAATACTCCGTCGTAGTCAATCAGTCGAAGCTGGTCCTCGCTGTCGACCAAAATGTTGTCTTGTTTGAGATCACCGTGTGCAAAATCTTCGGAGAGCAGTTCCACAGCCAACCGCACAAAACTTCCGGCCAGACGCTTCAACCCCTCCCGATCGTCCATCCGGCACAACCGTCCGAGCCGGTTACCCAGCGACTCCCCATCGATCCACTCCATAACGACAACCGGATACCGGCTGCCCGTTCCGGCCTCATCGTCGACCAACAGTTCGTCGGGCAGATACCGCGCTTCAATCAAATAGGGAAACCGTTTCTTCGCCAATTCGGCATAAATCGTCTCCGCCCGAAACGGAACATACATATAGCACTTCAACGCATATTTACGCTCGTCGTCACAACAGATGCGGAACACGACCGAATAGTTCCCGGCATGAAAAGAGGGTCGCCCGTGAGCATCATACTCGGGACGAACCTCTTTCCATGTCTTGAAGCGATGCCATGAGTCTCCGACCGCTTCTATATAACGACAAATCGTCGGACGTTTACGCATACGCTATTAACTTTTGCCGTATCAAGCCGAACGGAAACTGTTCCACAACCTTCCATATCGACTCTCCCGAACAAAGATAAAAACGTTTTAACAAATTTACGAAACGTCTCCTATTTTCTATCTACCTCTTTTCTTCCTTTACTTCCGTTTCCTGTATATCGCTCTCTTCCGTTTCGTTATGATTCAGATCGCCTTCTGTTCCCCGATTCATAACGATATTCTGGCGGTTGATACTCTCCAGGTGGATGGCCTCGAGCACCGTTTTCAAAAACTCCGCACTGACACCCAATTTCGAAGCCTGCGTCACGATACGGTCCACGATACTCTGCCAACGGCCACCTTGAAGGATTGCCACATTATTATCGCGTTTAACGCGTCCGATCTCTTCGGCCACACGCATCCGTTTGCTGAGCAGTTCGAACACCTCCTCGTCGATCTGGTCGATCTGATTCCGCAATTTGGCAAGGGCATTCTGATAATCCGGGCTGTCCGTCGTCGACCGACGCCATACGATACTTTTCAACAACATCTTCAACCCGTCGGGCGTCACCTGCTGCGCCGCATCGCTCCATGCCTTATCGGGACAAATGTGGCTTTCGATAATCAAACCGTCGTAGTCGAGATCGGCACTCTTCTGAGCCACCTCCTGCAGATAGGTCCGGCAACCGCAAATATGCGACGGATCACAAATCATCGGAAGTTCGGGATAACGCGTACGCATCTCAATCGCCAGGTGCCACATCGGATTGTTCCGATACAACGAAGCCCCATAGGCCGAAAAACCTCTGTGGATCAAACCGAGTTTAGTAATTCCGGCATTCTGCATCCGGGCCACAGCACCGCTCCAAAGTTCAATATCGGGATTCATCGGGTTTTTGATCAGTACCGTCACGTCCGACCCTTTCAGTGCATCGGCAATATCCTGCACACTGAACGGATTGACCGTCGTCCGGGCACCGACCCAAATGACATCGACCCCGAACTCCAAGGCAGCCTCGACATGCTTCGAGGTGGCCACTTCCGTACCGATGGGCAGTCCGGTCAACTCCCGAGCCTTGCTCATCCAGACCAGCCCCTTGAGGCCGACCCCTTCGAACGATCCGGGTTTGGTTCTCGGTTTCCATATTCCGGCACGGAGAACATCCACCATGCCCGTTGCGGCAATCAGTTGACACGTCGCCAAAGTCTGTTCCTCGGTCTCCGCACTGCACGGTCCGGAGATGATCAGAGGTCTTTTTGCTTTAATATCAAACGGTTTCATATCTTAAGTTTTATTATTTACTACTTGATGATCTTGCGGATGCGGTTGGCTTTCGACATCATCTGACGCAGGCCTTCGGCATCGTCCTTTTCGAGCATCCGGCGGAAAATCTGCAACTGATGAATATGTTCGCGCAAAACATCCAACACATTATATTTGTTCTGCATGAAGATCGGCACCCACGTATTGGGCGAACTCTTGGCCAGACGTACCGTACTCTCGAAACCACCTCCTGCCAGATCGAAGATGTGCTCCTCTTCCCGTTCCTTCTCCAACACGGTGAGGGCAAGGGCGAACGAGGTGATATGCGAGATGTGGCTGACGTAGGCCGTATGCATATCCTGCTCTTCAGAGCTCATATATTTGATCGGCATACCGATGCGGGTATAGATATCTTCGATCATTTTAAGCGCATCGGGGTCGCTCTTTTCGGTATCGCACAGGACGACAGTCCGTCCGGCAAAACTTTCGTGTACGGCAGCTTCCGGACCGCTGTATTCGGTACCCCACATCGGGTGTGTCGCCACGAAACGTCCCCGACGCGGGTGCTGGGCAATCACTTCACAGAGCTCCTGTTTGGTCGAACCCATGTCGATCACTACCTGCCGTTCGTTGACCCGATTCAACACCTTGACGGCCAACAGAGGAATCGAATCGACCGGCGTAGCCAGAACAATCAGATCGGCCTCTGCAACCGCTTCGTCGAGCGTCATGATCCGATCGATCAGGCCGAGTTCCATGGCCCGAACCCGGTTCTTTTCGGAGTTGTCCACTCCGATCACCTCCGTACAGATCCCTTTATCCTTCAACACCAAGGCGAACGAACCTCCGATGAGGCCGACACCCACTATCGCTACCTTCATAATACCTGTTTAATTTTATCGATCGATCGTTGCAGGGTCTCCTCCGTCGCACAAAGGCTGATTCGAATGTACTGCAAACCTTCTGAACCGAAGATCCCCCCCGGCGTAAGGAAAACGCCACAATTGTACAAAATCTTATCGGAGAACTGATAGCAATCGCCATCCCCTTCGGGCAAGCGTCCCCAAACGAAGAGCCCGGCCTGCTGCGGATCGTAGGAACAGCCGACCGTATCCAGAATCTCGTAGGCTTTGGCCTCTCTTCGACCGTACAGCTCGTTGATTCCGCGATACCAGTCGTCCCCGAGACACAACGCCTTGGCAGCCGCTGCCTGCATCGGATAGAACATACCCGAATCCATGTTGCTCTTGAAACGGATGATCTCATCGATCCGTTCGCGAGCTGCACCGATCATACCGATACGCCAACCTGCCATGCTGTGGCTCTTGCTCAACGAGTTCAGCTCGATCACCACATCTTTCGCGTCCGGCACCGACAACAGACTGGCCGGATGAGGATTCCGGATGAAGCTGTACGGATTGTCGTGTACGAGCAGGATGCCGTGTTTGCGGGCAAAAGCGACCAAACGCTCGAACAGATCCTCTTTGGGCAGTGCACCGGTCGGCATGTGCGGATAGTTGACAATCATCAGCTTGACGCCCTTCATTCCCTGACGTTCGATCTCCTCGAAATCGGGTTGCCATCCGTTCGACTCGCGCAGTTTGTAATCGACACAGACTCCACCGGCGATCTTTGCCGCCGAACGATAGGTCGGATAACCCGGATTGGGCTCCAGTACCTTGTCTCCCGGATTCAGATAGGTCATGCAGATGTGCATGATTCCCTCTTTCGATCCGATCAGGGGAAGAATTTCGCTGTTCGGATCGAGCGAAACCCCGTACCGTGTCGCATACCACGCACTGAACGCCTCCCGCAGGATGGCAGCACCCTTATAGGGCTGGTAGCCATGATTTCCGGGTTTCGCCGCTTCAGCAGCAAGCGTTGCGATCACATCCGGATGAGGCGGTTGGTCCGGACTCCCGATTCCCAAGTTGATCACCTCCGTTCCGGCAGCCCGCATCTGATCGATCTCCCGCAACTTCTTCGAAAAATAGTACTCTTCTACTCCACCGATCCTGTCGGCCAACGCTATTTTTATCGGATTCATCTTTTCGACACCTTTTATATTTTTAACTTTATGCACTTTCTCCTTTTTTGTAGACGCCATAGACATGCAACTCGAGACAGGCCCGTCTCATCCGTTCGATTACCCGGTTGTAGTCGTCCATGCTGTCAAACTCCATATCGACATGGAACATATAGTGCCACGGGGCACTCGGGATCGGCGAGGACTGCAACTTGGTCATGTTGATCGACGAATCCTCCATCTCCCGCAGCACACGCAACAGTGAACCGTGTTCGTGATCGGCCTTGAAACAGAGCGAGGCTTTATTGGCCTGTTCGTCGATCGTCTGGTGGTCGGGACGAATAATCAGGAAACGCGTACAGTTGTTTTTGATCGTATGAATGTCCGGAGCGAGGATTTCGAGACCGAACAGCCGTGCGGCCAGGTACCCGGCAATCGCTGCCGCATGACGGCACTTTTTCTGGGCGATATTTTTTGCACTCAAGGCCGTATCCTCCGTTTCGACCAGTTTCCACTTGTACTGATCGAGGTAATCGACGCACTGCAACAGCGCCATCGGATGCGAATGGACCTCCTGAATATCCTCGAGTTTTACACCGGGTAATGCCATTAAGTTCTGACGGATATGCAGATAGTACTCGCCCACCACCTGCAAACTGCTGTTGTGCAATATTCCCAGATTCGGCAAGATACTTCCCGCTATCGAATTCTCGATAGCCATGACACCGTATGTCGACTCCCCGCTTTCGACCTGACGGGCCACTTCACGAAACGTAGCACACGGAACAATCGTGATATCCTCACCGAAATAACGTTCAGCTACGATATGATGGAAACTTCCCTCGTATCCCTGTATTGCAACCCGCATCTTTTCACTCATCGCCATACCTGTTTTTTTAACCTATTCTACAAAAAAATCCCGGCTCCTTACGGACCGGGATTCATATCTTTTATGCTATCTTTTACAACACTCACTATCGACAATGCAATCCCAGTCCACTCTTTTTAAAGTAGAAATAAAAATAATAGTTGTTAAAAAGCGAAAGCTGGTTCATTGTCCCCTCGTATCTGACTTGATTCAATACACGTCTTACTTTACGAGCGCAAATATACGACAAAATTGAAAAAAACAAGACGCGGCACGATTTTTTTTATATTTTTTTACAATATCGAATTTCTGAGGAGCGCCACAGCCTCGGGCCCCTCGCAAAAAAGCAGATCGATGATCGACAGATTCCCGACGAAAGGCATCCGATCAGAAAACACCTGATAATAAGGAATCAAACGGAACGCCGAATCGGGACGGCGCGATTTCGGTTTCGGAGAGAGTGCATCCCGGAAGTCGGACACTTCTGCGAAAGACTCCCGATAAGCATCGGTATAAGCCACCGACGCTTCTATATGGAGGAGTTGTAATGTCAACTGCATCAAATCCCGATTCCAGTCGGCCAGATATTCATACTCCTTGGCATACATCATCTCGAAAGCTCCGGCATAATGATCGAAGAAAGGGGCTTTGCCGTAGGCCGATACGATGGATTGCCAATGTTGGTGGCGCCATTTTTTCGACCGGTCGATCCGCACATCCTTCGTCCGGATCTTCCGTCCCGACGGATGTAAAACCGGGACAATCAACGAGCAGATACCGTTCGCCGTAAGTATGTCGCACCGGTTGCGATAGCTCTGTTTCCGGTAATTTTCCCACAGATCAATCTCCGCCTCACCCGAGACCAATTTCGTATAATACTGAATGTTGCCCAAATAGGCCGTAGAGAGAAGTGCCGACATAAACTCACTTCGTTTCGTTGTTTTTATCCGACCCGTACAGATCGATCTCCCCGCGCTCGACCTGACGATAAACGGAGGCCAGCTCCGCAATGACCGGAGAGATCAGGTCGATCACGTTACGGATTCCCTCTTCGTGACTCTTATCCCCCTTGATACGATAAAGGACAACAGCATACAGAGCCCTGAAGCACAATTCGATGTCAGAGACATCCGCCTTTCCCAGTTTTACCCGCAGCGCGGGCATCTCGGGAGCCAACGCGGCAAACACCTTCCGGTATTTTTCCCCGACGGGCAATGACAACAACCGCATGTGCAGGTCGTTCAGATCGGCGATCAGATGGAGCGTATGTTCCAGATGTCCGCTCTCCTCCTTCCCCTCCTTGCGCAACAGATTGACGATATCCATATACCAGAAAAAGAGCTGTTGCCGCGAAGCATCGTCCAGCGCACTCTTTGCAACCAACTGTGAATAGATTGCTTCGGGACTGAACTGCAATGCCCGCAACAGATCCTCCAACTGCCACAAATACAATATGTATTCGGCAATATTTTCCTTACGTTTTTTCTGTGCAATATACATAATCCGTAACCCTCAATTCGTTAATCCCATTTCTTCTGCGGTCGAATCACTCCTCCGAGTCGGCCTCACGTACAATCCGTAAGATGTTTTCGGTCGAAGAATCGACCTTGTACCGGTCATCGATCCGGCGGCCGACCACCCAAACGATATCATTGCCGCTCACCACGACCATCTGTCTCTTCTTATCGGGCAGCGGGACCTTGCAGTCAATCAAAAAGTCGCTGATTTTCTTGTGCCGGTCCATCCCGAAAGGAACGAACGAATCACCTTCGACCCACCGGCGCACCACCAAAGGATACTTGAGCTTGTCGGCATCGAGCAAGGCCACATGTTCCGGCTGACGGAGCGTGTCCACATCATCCACATCCAGACGGGTAAAGGTCAGGACACAACCGCCGCAGCACACCTTGTCTGTATCGACAGCGATTTCCGTTTCACAACACTCATCGTCGGGAATCGGTTGGATCAAAATCCGTCCCCGATCGATATATGCAACCCGATCTTTGGAGAAAAAGCGTTTGCCCGACCCGTGACCTTCCGCCAAACTTCGATACAATCCGTCAATCACCTCTCCGTTGAACCCGAAACCCCGCATCAATTCGAATATGACAAAATCCAATGGAAGTTTCGAATCGACGCGTTCTATATCGATCACCGTCCGATCCTCCGTCTCCCGCATGACCACATCTTCACGGATCCGGGCCATGCAACAGTCGATAAATCGCTGAGCGGCAGTCAGACGCTCCACATTTTCGGCCATCGTATCGACAAAACGCGGCGAGATATCCCGAATGCGGGGGATCACACCCAGGCGGAACTTGTTGCGCACGTACTTGGTCGAAGCATTGGTCGAATCCTCCCGGTATGGAATTTTTTGCGACAAGGCGAAATCGATAATCTCCTTGCGTTGAGAGAACAGCAGCGGTCGGATCAACCGGCCGTTCGTTACACTGATTCCTGTCAATCCGCGCAATCCGGTACCCCGCAACAGATTAATAAAAAAGGTCTCTACCGAATCGTCGGCATGATGAGCAATGGCTATTTTGTCGTATCCGTGCTCGTTACATAGCTGTTCGAACCATGCATAACGCAGCCGACGGGCTGCCATCTCGATCGACTCACCGTTGGCAGATGCCTCTGCAGCGGTATCGAACCGAATACCGTAATACGGAGCCCCAAGACGCGAAGCCTCTTTCTCAACCATGACATCGTCCTCATCGGCTTCCGCACCGCGAAGCTGAAAATTACAGTGTGCCACACCTACCTTGTATCCCGCCCGAACAAAAAGCGACATCATCACCATCGAGTCGACGCCCCCGCTCACCGCCAACAAAATGCGATCGCGGTAGGAACAAAGTCCCCGCTCACGAATATAGGCCCGAAATTTATCCTGTAACATAGCAACTCAAACTATATTGACCTCCATCTCTATATCCACTCCGAATCGACAAGACACCTCTGCCCGCACACGGGCAGCCGCATCGACAACGTCACGTCCAGTCGCCCCGCCGAAATTGACCAAGACAAGCGCCTGACGGTCGTGCACACCCACAGCGCCCCACCGCTTCCCTCGTAATCCGCAGCGGTCGATCAACCATCCCGCAGCCAACTTTACCTCGCCCGCACCAGCCGGATAGCATGGCATGCCGGGATAATCTGCCCGAAGGGCATCCGCTTTCTGCTGCGACACAACCGGATTCTTAAAAAAGCTGCCCGCATTCCCCAACTTCTTCGGGTCGGGTAGTTTACTTTGCCGGATATCGATCACCGCCCGGCGAATATGTTCCAACGAAACGCCTCCGAGCGTCTCCACCCGATCGGCCACATCCCCATACCGCAACTTGAATTGCGGCCGACGCGACAACAGAAATTCGACGGACAAAATAACCGCCCTGCCCTTCAATTCCCGTTTGAAAATGCTGTCGCGGTAACCGAAACGGCACTCCGCATTCGTAAGCATTCCCGTTTGATCCTGTTCGGGAAAATAGCACTCCACGCGATCGATCGTATCTTTAGCCTCAGCCCCGTAGGCTCCGATGTTCTGCACGGGGGCCGCCCCGACCTTTCCGGGAATCAGCGAGAGATTTTCAACGCCTCCCCACCCATGGGCAACACACCACGCCACAAAATCGTCCCACTCGACACCGGCTCCGATCCGGACCCGCACCGACTGTTCATCTTCCGAACAGACCACCATGCTCTGATCCGTCGGCTGGAGCAATGTTCCGTCATAATCGCTCGTAAAAAGGATATTGTTTCCTCCCCCGAGCACCATCCACCGTTCGGCTTTCCCCATTTCGGAAAAAACAGCCGGCAAATCCGCGACCCCGTCGAACCGGATCAGCCGACGCGCCGAAGCCTCGACACCGAAGCTATTCTTATCGCGCAGCGAGCAGTTTTTCTCTATCGTATACATATTTCAATAAAAACACGGTCTCCCTTACCTGTTTCCGACACCACGGGCCATAAGATCGGATACGATCAGCAAACACAAAACCGCACCCAATCAATTAACAAACGTACTATATTTATCAGAATTTACAAAATCGGAGGTCTCCTCACCCCACGTTCTGCCATCTATTTCGGCCACCGAACTGTACCTGCAAAAAAACAGAGACAACACAGATCATTTTCCAAAAAATTATGTACCTTTAAAGCAGAAACCAATTAAAAAAAACGATGTTTAGCGAACTCGACATCCGACAAATTTCCGAACACGGCATTACCCGTGAACGAATCGAAGAACAGTTACAACGTTTCCGCGAAGGATTCCCTTATTTGAATATCAGCCGTTCCGCCGTAGTCGGCGACGGTATCGTACGTCTGACCGACAGCGAAACGACAAGGTGGAGCGAACACTACCGGCAATTACGGAACGGACGGAAAATCGTGAAATTCGTTCCGGCCTCCGGTGCGGCAACCCGAATGTTCAAGGCGCTGTTCGAATTCCTCAACAGCGGGACAATGACCCCGACCATCGAAACCTTGATGGCAGGAATCGACCGGTTCGCCTTTTCGGAACAGTTGAAACAGTATACAAAGGGGAGTACCGACCCCAAGACCAACGTGGCGGCCATCGTCGGCACGGGTCTCAACTACGGAAGTTCGCCCAAAGCACTGATCCTTTTCCACCGCTATGCCGACCACAACCGGACCGCCTTGGAGGAGCATCTGGCCGAAGGGGCCATGTACGCCCGCAGCGCCTCGAACGAGACGGCGATTCACTTCACCGTGTCGCCCGAACATCGTCCAGCCTTCGAACGACTCGTCGCAGAGGTACAGCCCTATTTTTCCTCCCTTTTCGGAACGGAGTACCGGATCACCTACTCCCAGCAGAAGGGCTCGACCGACACGATCGCTGTCAATCCGGACAACACCCCGTTCCGGGATGCAGCGGGACGACTGCTCTTCCGTCCGGCCGGACACGGTGCCCTGATCGAGAACCTCAACGAGATCGACGCCGACCTGATTTTCATCAAAAACATCGACAACGTCGTTCCCGACCGGTTGAAACCCGACACCGTTCTTTATAAGGAGGCGCTTGCAGGTATCCTCCTTTCGCTCCAGCAGAGGTGTTTCGGATATCTCGAAAAGCTCGGGAACGATCCGAACGCATCACTAACCGAAATCGAATCGTTCGTCAGCCACGAACTGCACAAAAAGTTGCCGGACATTTATGCGACTTTACCTGCCGAGAGACAAAGAGCCGTATTGGTCGACCTGCTCGACCGCCCGATCCGGGTCTGCGGCATGGTAAAAAATGAAGGAGAGCCCGGTGGGGGTCCGGTGTGGGCCATCGACCCGGACGGCAGCGAATCGCTGCAAATCGCCGAGTCGTCGCAAATCGCCCCCGACAAACAGGAAATCATGGCCGCCGGCACCCACTTCAACCCAGTAGATCTGGTCTGCGCTACGAAAAACTACAAAGGCGAAAAATTCGACCTGCTGCAATATACCGATCCCCAGACCGGTTTCATCTCCTCGAAATCACAGCAGGGGCGACCGCTCAAAGCGTTGGAACTGCCCGGGTTGTGGAACGGTGCGATGGCCCGCTGGAATACCCTTTTCGTCGAGGTGCCGATCTCTACCTTCAATCCGGTGAAGACCGTCAACGACCTGTTGAAACCCCAACATCAGGATGCGTAACGGTTGCACCACCCGGTTTTTATCGTTACTTTTGTCGGACTTGAGCGATTCGACGGCAGATGGCAAAAAGCAGCAAGAAAAATTTTCGTGAGAGTATCGCCGATTACGCAGCACTCTCCGCACGGATACAAAAACGGGACTTCGCTCCGATCTACCTGCTGATGGGAGAGGAGCCCTATTTTATCGACCGACTGACCGATCTGCTTGCCGAGACGATCCTCACGCCCGAAGAGCAGGCCTTCAACCAGACCGTCGTGTACGGCAAAGAGTACGAAACCGGCCAGATCATCAACCTGTGCCGACAAATGCCCATGATGGGTAACCGTCAGGTGGTCATCGTGCGAGAGGCCCAAAATCTAAAGAAATGGGACCAGCTTTCGCTGTACACCTCCGCACCTTCCCCCACGACCGTTCTGGTGCTGTGCCACAAGGAGAAGAGCGTCGACAAACGCAGCGCCGTCTATAAGCAGGCTGAAGCGAACGGAACGGTTTTCGAATCGGTCGCCCCTCGGGAGTATGAGATTGCCGGATGGCTGACCGAACTGGTCCGTTCGAAGGGGTGTACGATCGACGCCAAAGCGACCGCCATGCTGACCGAACACTTGGGAACCGACCTGTCGAAAATCGACAACGAACTGGACAAACTGCTGACCTACCTTCCGGAGGGCACACATAAAATTACGGCAGAACAGATCGAGACCAACATCGGCATCAGCAAAGATTTCAATAATTTCGAGCTTACGAAGGCGATCTCCGAAAAGAATATGGAAAAAGCGATGCTCATCGCCGACCACTTTGCCCGCAATCCGAAGGATAATCCGCTTTTGGTAACGATCAGCACGCTGTTCACCCACTTCCAGCGGATATTCATCCTCAACTACCAGAAATGGCTCTGCCGCAGAAAGGGGATGGCGATGCCGTCGGAGATGGAATTGGCAAGAATGTTGAAACTCCCTGCCGCATACTTTCTGAAGGAGTACCAACAGGCCGCAACGCTCTACCCCAACCAGAAAGTCTTCGCCATCATGGGACTGCTTCGCGAATACGACCTCAAGAGCAAGGGGATCAACGCGGGACAAACCGACAACGGCGAACTGCTCAAAGAGTTGTTACTGAAAATATTCCTGCTCTGACATGACCTTCGTACTGATTTTCATCACGGCCGTACTCTCGGCGACCGCTCTGAAGAACAACAAACTGTTCGAACGCATGGCCCTGATCCCCTACCGGGCCGTACACCACAAGGAGTGGTACCGCGTCATCTCCTACGGATTCGTCCACGGCGACTACATGCATCTGATCGTCAACATGCTCGTCCTGCTGTCGTTCGGTCCCTACCTCGAACAGCTGTTCAAAACCTACGAATATGCCGGCACTCTCAGCAACGAGTACCTCAGTTTTGCTCTGCTCTATTTCGGAGGCCTGATCGTTTCGGTCGTACCGGATCTGATCCGCAAACGCAACAACCCCCAATACAGTTCAATCGGAGCCTCGGGTGCCGTATCGGCCGTCATTTTCGCGTCGGTGTTCTTCAATCCGTTGGGCAAGATCTACCTTATGGGCCTTATTCCCTTGCCGGGCATCCTTTTCGCCCTGCTCTACATCGGCTACGAACAGTATATGAACCGGCGACAATCCGACCGGATCAACCACGAAGCCCACCTATGTGGAGCAATCTTCGGATTCATCTATCCGCTGCTGATCGATCTCTCGCTCTGGCGGGTGTTTACGGAGAACCTCACGAAATAGCCCCGACCGATGGACCCGCTATACTACAACGGAGAGCTGATCCGGGCCGAGGAGTGGGACGTAGGTCCCAATCGATTGTACTCGGAGAACTACGTCTACCAACACCTGCACACCTTTGCCCACAAGCCCCTCCACGTCGCCACACATATCGAAATCTTGAAGGAGGCGACCCGTACGGTCTTCGGCGAGGCAATTACGCTCGATGCCCAAGAGCTGCATGCAGCGGTCGAAACCCTTTTGAAGGCCGGCCACTACCCTCTTGAGAGCAATCAGGTAACGGTCTATGTCTATCCACAAGGACTTCGGGACGAAGGAGAAGCGGTCTGGATGCTCGAAGCCACTGCACAGCTCTTCTATCCACGCTATCAGTTGCGGAATACCCGCCCGTTGTTGGAGACCTTCCCGTTTCCGCACGCATGGAGCGGATTTCCTACAGCCGCCTCAAGAGCCGCATCGGCGTGCGCCCGCGACGCGGTACGACGCTCCGGAGCCGAAATTGCCGTATTGGAACGACCCGACGGCACCCTGACCCACATCGATGACGAACCGCTTTTTCTCGTTTTCGGCAAAGAGGTGGCGACGACTCCCCTCGCATCCGGTGCGACCGATTCGGTCCTGCGCCGGCTGATTCTTGCCGCATGTGAATTGGACGAAATCGAATGCACGGAAATTCCTATAAAAAAAGAGATGCTCCTGCAGTGCGACGAGGCCTTTACGGCATCGACACAAGGAGTCATCTCCCTGATGGGTTACAAAACACGTCGTTACTTCAACCTCGTGGCCCGCAAAGTGGCCGAACAGCTGAACGACATCGATTTACAAGTTTAACCACTCGCTCCGACTCAAAGTCATCACGCTTCCCGCTACGGTTTTCTGCGGCGTTTGGAGCTCTCCTTTTCAAACTCCTCCTGATCGAACGCGGCGGAGAGGACCTCTTCGGCCCGTCGGGCATCCACCTCGTTGACAACGAGACGCACCGGCAACAATTCGCTCTGAACGGGCAGTACGTCCGAACTCAATTCGTTCAACAATTCACACGGCACTCCGTTGCTCTCCAGCAAGGTTTGGCCGATCACCGCTTCTCCGGTTGTGGCATAACTGCGCACCACCACTAATTTCGAACTGTCCATAACTACTTCGCTTTAAATAGGATTCGTTTTCTTTGTTTAATTTGCGAACCATCGCTCTTCCTTCACCCTAAATATAGTAATAAAATGTGAATAAAATCCCATTCGGGAGAGAATATTTCCCACCAAATTTTCTCTAATTTTGTCAACAGGATTTTCTATACGCAACCAAATTATGGGCCAATTTACACACCTGCACGTACACACGCAGTATTCGATTCTGGACGGGGCCGCTGCGATCAAACCGCTGATCCAACGGGCCAAAGAACTCGGGATGACATCTCTTGCCATAACCGATCACGGTAATATGTTTGGTGTCAAGGAGTTTCACGACACTGCCGAGAAAGAGGGGGTCAAGCCGATTCTCGGATGCGAGGTTTACGTGGCCAAGGGGAGCCGTTTCGACAAAAGCGATAAGGAGGACCGGGGCGACCACCTGATTCTCCTGGCAAAAAACCTCGGGGGTTACCACAATCTGGCTAAAATTGTCTCTTACGCCTTCATCGACGGCTTTTATTACCACCCCCGGATCGACAAAGAGCTGTTGAGGGAGTACCATGAGGGTATCATCTGCTGTTCGGCCTGTCTGGGTGGAGAACTACCGCAGGCGATCATGCACGGCGATATGGAACGGGCCCATCAGGTCATCGAAGAGTTCCAGTCGATTTTCGGCGAGGATTACTATCTGGAGATGCAGCTGCACCCCAGTGGCGAGCCCCGCATCGACGCCCAAGTATATGAGAATCAGAAAAAGGTCAATGCAGCCATTCTCGAACTGGCCGCACAGCACCACGTCAAATATATCGCCTCGAACGACGTACATTTCATCCGGGCCGATGACGCACCCGCACACGACCGGCTGATCTGCTTGAACACCGGACGCGACCTGGATGACCCGAACCGGATGCGCTATACGTTTCAGGAGTATCTGAAAAGCGAAGAAGAGATGACCGAGCTCTTTCCCGACCATCCGGAGGCTTTAGCCACAACGGCCGAAATCGCAGACAAGGTAGAATGTTACTCGCTGGAACATAAGCCGCTCATGCCGAATTTTACCATTCCGGACGATTTCTATATCCCTCTTGAAAAACTAAAAGAGACCCTGCTCAAAAAGATCGAAGATCCGGAACTGAAAAAGGAAATCGAGGAGAGCGCCGATCTCGATGCGATGATCGAGCGCCATCCGGAACTGGCCGAACGGCTCATGATCGCCAAACAGTTCCGTTATTTGGAATACCTTACCTATAAGGGAGCCGAGCAGCGCTACGGGACCCTGACGGATACCGTACGCAAACGGATCGAATACGAATTGTCCACGATCGAATGGATGGGCTTCCCGGGATACTTCCTGATCGTATGGGACTTTATCCGTGCCGCACGGGAAATGGGGGTATCGGTTGGTCCGGGACGTGGATCGGCTGCCGGTTCCGTAGTCGCCTACTCACTGAAAATTACCAGTATAGACCCTATCAAATACCACCTGTTGTTCGAACGTTTTCTGAATCCGGACCGGATTTCGCTTCCCGATGTGGATGTCGATTTCGACGAGGACGGAAGAGCGGATGTACTGCGTTACGTCACGGAGAAATACGGCAGCAAACGGGTCGCGCAGATCATTACGTTCGGTACAATGGCCCCGAAAATGGCCATCAAGGATGTCGCCCGCATCCAGAAATTGTCTCTGTCGGAGAGCAACCGATTGGCGAAATTAGTTCCTGAAAAACCGGGAATGACCTTCCAAAAAGCCTACAAGGAGTCTCCCGAACTGCTTGCTGAAAAGGAGTCTCCCGATCCGTTGATCCGCGACACGTTGCGCTACGCCGAAAAGCTGGAAGGTTCGGTCCGTCAAACGGGAGTGCACGCCTGCGGGGTCATTATCGGACAGGATGATCTGGAAAAATTCGCCCCGATCGCTACGGCAAAGGATGTCGAGCTGAACGTCGTACAGTTCGAAGGGAAGCTGGTGGAAAGCGTCGGTCTGATCAAGATGGACTTTTTGGGTCTTAAAACGCTGTCGATCATCAAGGATGCATTGGAAAATATCGAGTCGACCACAGGGAAAAAAATCGACATCGATGCCATACCGCTGGACGATGCCGCAACGTACGATCTGTTCAGTCGCGGAGAGACGACCGGACTGTTCCAGTTCGAGTCGGTGGGCATGAAAAAACACTTGAGAAACCTGAAACCCAACCGTTTCGAAGACCTGATCGCCATGAACGCCCTCTATCGGCCGGGACCGATGGAATACATACCCAACTTCATCGCACGGAAACACGGACTGGAACCGGTGACCTACGAAATAGCCGACATGGAGGAGTACCTAAAGGACACCTACGGTATCACGGTCTACCAGGAGCAGGTCATGCTGCTCTCGCAGAAACTCGCGGGGTTTACCGGCGGTGAGGCAGACACGCTGCGTAAGGCCATGGGAAAGAAAAAACGCGACGTGCTGGACAAGATGAAACCCAAATTCCTGGAGGGAGCGAAAAAGAACGGACACGACCCGAAGATCTGCGAAAAGATCTGGAGCGACTGGGAAGCTTTCGCTTCCTACGCGTTCAACAAATCGCACTCGACCTGCTATGCCTATGTAGCCTACCAGACAGCCTATCTGAAAGCTCACTACCCGGCCGAATTCATGGCAGCCCTATTGAGCCGCAACCTGTCGGACATCAAGAAAATCAGCTTCTTCATGGATGAGTGCAAACGGATGGGGTTGTCGGTTTTGGGTCCGGATGTCAATTACAGCAAGAGCCGTTTCTCGGTCGACGAAGAGGGACACGTACGTTTCGGCATGGCCGCCATCAAAGGAGTCGGAGAGGCTGCCGTACAGAACATCATCGAAGTCCGGCAATCGGGAGGCAAATTCACCTCGGTTTACGACTTCGTCGAGCGGGTCAACCTGCAGGCGGTCAACAAAAAGACACTCGAGAATCTGGTATTGGGCGGGGCTTTCGACTCGATCAGTTCTTTTCCCCGCAGCGCCTACCTCGCCAAGGACCAGCACGACATGACCTTCCTCGATACCTTGATCCGTTACGGAAACCGCATCCAGAATGACCGAAACAACGCACAGCAGAGCCTGTTCGGAGGTGAGACGGTCGCCTCACCGGTCATGAAACCCGAACCGCCCCAACACACGGCCTGGACGAAACAGGAGACCCTGAACCGGGAACGCGAAGTAATCGGCATCTACCTCTCATCCCATCCCCTCGATGACTATTCGATCATCGTCCGGCACTACTGCAACTGTTCGCTGTCCGACCTGTCGGACCTGCAATCGATGAACGGCAAGGAATTCACGGCCGCCGGGATGGTAACGGCCGTCACCCACCTCATGACCAAAAACGGTAAACCGTACGGCCGATTCACACTGGAAGACTATAACGGATCACACGAATTCGTACTTTTTTCGAAAGATTATGAGAACTACCGCAGATTCCTTTTCGAAGGGTACTATCTCTTTATTCGGGGGAAAGTGGCCCCGAAGACCTACAATCCGAACGAACTCGAAACGCGAATCACAGCAATGATGATGCTTTCCGAAGCCCAGGAGACGCTGATGAAAGAGATCACGGTAATGGTTCCGGTTGCAGATCTGACCGAAGAGCTGATCGATAAACTCAACGGTATGGTACAAGATAATCGGGGAAACGTACTGTTGCGTTTCAAAGTCTACGACGCGGCTGACGACGTGGCAGTAAATTTGTACTCAAAAAGTCTGAAAATCGATATGACCGGAGAGATGGTCCATTTCCTGAATGACTACGGATTGCAATACGCGCTGATGTAGAGTCCTTTTCGGGAGACCTACACAACGAATCGGCAACGGCTATTGATAAAATGTTAATTATTTTAGACATTTTTCTGTTGCCCGATCGAAGGTTCTTTCGATATTTGTATTAAGAAAACAAAACCAATAAACATAATAAGCTATGGCATTAAGTATCACTTCTGAAAATTTACAGGGGTTGCTCGATTCGGGACAACCTTTGGTTATCGACTTTTGGGCCGAATGGTGCGGTCCTTGTCGTATGGTCGCTCCATTGATCGATGAATTAGCGGCAGAATATGCCGGACGGGTAACCATCGGCAAATGCGATGTGGACGAGAACAACGATCTGGCTGTCAAATTTGCCGTCCGCAACATCCCCACGATCCTTTTCATCAAAGGGGGACAGATCGTCGACAAACAGATCGGCGCCTGCCCCAAAAATGTTTTGGTCGACAAGGTGAACAAAATCCTTTAACTGGAAAGGTTTTTGATTTAAGTATAACACCCCTTCACGCGGAGGGGTGTTTTTGTTTGAATTGTCTGGGAAATAGATTAACTTTGTTTTTATCCACTGCTTAAAACCAGACCTATGAAAAAAGTAATTTGCGCCATGTTAACCGCATCGTTATTTGCAGGAACTCTCTCCGCACAAAGTCCGGAAGCCCTTCCTCTATACCCCGAAGGGGCTGCCGAAAGCAACGGACTGTCGCCTGAGAAGGTTGTCGAAACTCCCGAATCGCTTGCCGGAGGAGTCGAAGCCGACTATTTCATCTTTCCCGCCGACCCACAAACAGCTACCGGACAAGCCGTTGTAATCTGTCCGGGTGGCGGATATGCCGCCGTTGCCTATGCCCACGAAGGAATCCAAGTCGCACAATGGTTCAACGAACAGGGAGTAACCGCACTCGTACTTCGATACAGGATGCCCAACAGCCATTACGAAATTCCGCTTAAGGATGCACAAACCGCTTTGAAACTCATGCGGGAAAACGCACAGCAGTGGCATGTCGATCCGAATCAGGTAGGAATCATGGGCTTTTCGGCCGGAGGCCATCTGGCCGCCACCGCATCGACTCATTTCACCGATTCGACCAACCGGCCCGACTTCTCGATTCTGATCTACCCGGTCGTTTCGTTCGATCCGGCAATCACCCACTCCGGAACCCGCGACAATCTGATCGGCAAAGAGGCTCCGGAATCCTTAATCGATTATTATTCAAACGAGAAACAGATAACAGACCAAACGCCGCGAGCCTTTATCGCTCTGAGCGACGACGATTCCGCTGTTCCATCTGAAAACAGTGTAAGGTACTACTCCGCCCTGAAACAACACGGCATCCCGGCCGAGCTGCACATCTATCCGAGCGGAGGACACGGTTGGGGCTGGCGCGAATCGTTCAAATACCACAACGAATTGCTCCACTCACTCGGCCGATGGCTTACTGAAATTCGTAAATAAAATCCATCTTCCCTAAAATGAAACGATTCTTACTGATTCTCTCGCTCCTTTCGGCATGTGCCTCTTCCCATCCCTCTATGCAAATGCCAGCAGCCGAACCGCTCTATCCCGATGGAGCTCCGAACAGCAACGGGCTGTCGCCTTCTGATGCTCAATATACGGAAGACGTGGCATTCAACACAACCGAAGCCGACTACTTGCTTTTCACCGCAGATCCACAAACAGCTACAGGACAAGCCGTTGTAGTCTGTCCGGGAGGCGGATACGGGGCCGTATGTTTCGACCACGAAGGGATCCAAGTCGCCCGCTGGCTCAACGAGCAGGGAATCACCGCCGCGATTCTGCGCTACCGGATGCCGAACGGACATCCCGAGGTTCCGATCGGCGATGCACTGACCCTGATCCGAACTTTACGGGAAAAGTCAGACATATATGGAATCGATCCCCATCAGATCGGCATCATGGGTTTCTCGGCTGGCGGACATTTGGCTGCTGCTGCATCGACCCTCTTTACCGATTCGACCGACCGTCCCGACTTTTCGGTTTTGATCTATGCGGCAATAACGGACGACCAGGACATCATCGATCGGGAGACCTTTGGGAATTTGCTCAAAAGCGATCTTTCGGATACGCTGACGACCCGACGCTACTCCTGCGAGAAACAGGTTACGGATCAAACGCCACCCGCCTTTCTCGCCTGCAGCGACGATGACGACAACGTCTGGCCCGAAAACAGCACCCGCTACTATTCGGCCCTCAAACGACACGGTATCGCCGCCGAACTGCACGCTTTCCCTACCGGCAGGCACGGTTGGGGTTGGAATCCCGATTTCAAATACAGCGAGGAGCTGCGTACCGCACTCGCCCGCTGGCTCAAAACAATAGGCAGAGATCAATAATCGATTTACGGCCAACAACTATCGAGATAATTTCATACCTTTGCGCACGGATATGCGATCCGCACCCGGTCTGGATCGAAATGCGGAGAGGCACTTCGGAAGACGGACCTGCAGCCAAGGATGGTACCGATACAAAAAAACGGAAATATCACAGACATTCAGTCATAAATTTCTAAAGAAAAATGGAAAAAAGTCCTATTTCAAAATTCATTACCCACCACTACCGCCATTTCAATGCGGCGTCGTTGGTCGATGCGGCGAAAGCCTATGACGAACTGATCAACAAGGGTGGTAAAATGATGTTGGCTATGGCCGGCGCCATGAGTACGGCTGAACTCGGGCTGTCACTCGCCGAGATGATCCGTAAAGACAAGTTCCACATCGTCTCCTGCTCGGCCAACAACCTCGAAGAGGATATCATGAACCTCGTTGCACATTCGCACTACAAACGCGTGCCCCACTACCGCGACCTGACCCCTCAGGACGAATGGGAACTGCTTTCGAACCACATGAACCGGGTGACCGACACCTGCATTCCCGAAGAAGAGGCATTCCGTCGTCTGGAACATCATCTGTTGGACATCTGGAAAGAGATGCAGGCTACGGAAGAACGTCTTCTTCCATACGAAGTGATCTATAAACTGTTGCGCAGCGGCGTCCTCGAACAATATTACGAAATCGATCCGAAGGACAGCTGGGTTCTTGCCGCATGCGAAAAGAACATTCCGATCGTGGTTCCCGCATGGGAGGACAGTACGACCGGGAACATCTTCGCAGCCCACTGCATCAAAGGCGAACTGGACCCGCACATCATCAAAAACGGTATCGAGACGATGATGTTCCTCACGGAGTGGTACAAAAAGAACTCCGGCGGTGAAGGCGTAGGATTCTTCCAGATCGGAGGCGGTACGGCCGGGGACTTCCCGATCTGCGTAGTTCCGATGATGGAGCAGGATTTGGGATGGACCGGGACCCCGCTGTGGAAGTATTTCTGCCAAATCTCCGACTCTACGACTTCGTACGGATCCTACTCAGGCGCGGTTCCGAATGAGAAGATCACGTGGGGAAAGCTGGCTCCGGACACACCGAAATTTATCGTCGAATCGGACGCTACGATCGTTGCACCGCTCATCTTCGCCTACGTATTGGGCTGGTAAAGGAACGATCAATACACAATACGAAAAAGGACGGGGAAACACTACCTCGTCCTTTTTATTTCGTTTCAAACCGTTTGCTACGTTGGGAGGGAAAACAACGATCAATGGATTGTGATAAGCGCCTGATCCCAACACATATCGGCACGCGCCTCCAACGTATTCAAACCTCGTTTCAATTCAACATTGTCCCATAAAAAGATTCCGTTTACTCCTTGTTTTTTCCCTAAAGAGACACCGTTAGCCCATAACTCGACCTCATTCGCATTGGAATAGACCCGTATGTTTTGTTTCGGATTCGAACGTTCGTTCCATCTTCGTTCCGCAATATAGACCATTGGTTCGGAATTATTCCAATTCGCCTTATAGAAATAGAACGCATCTTTCCGGTACTTGCGATCAAAGGTCACCAAACCTCTGTCATCGAGTCCTGTTCCCTCGCCCCACGTACGGGTCGCCGCACCGTAATCGAACATATTCGAAACGAACCATCCCCAGAAAAAGGGAGATTCGTTGACCATCGGAAAGTACTGTTCGTGCAGATAGGTTTGCCAGCGCTCGGGATGCCAACGCCCCATATAATCGGGACGATACAGCGAATCGTCCTGCTGATAGATCGAGGCTCCGGCTCCATAACTGATCCCCGAGCAAAGACTCCCCCACTGTTTTTGCAGCTGATTGATCCACACTTTCAAATCGCTCGGGAGCCCCTCTTTCCATCCGAATACATGATCCCACACGACAAGATCGGTTATGAAATTGATGCTGCCGTCGGCGTTGCTCAATCCGACCGTCAAACGGGAAGGGTCCTCCTGCATCGCTTTTGCATTCAACGACCGGATAAATTCGGTCGGATCATCGGATACCGTATTCTGATCGGCAAACAACCCCCACATTACCACACAAGGATGGTTGTATTGCTGAAAAATCATCTCGTAAAGCTGCATCTCACCATTTTTACGAAACGCTTCCGAATCGATATACCCCCGATCGGACATAAAGGCCGGACCGATGAATGGGATCTCGCTCCACACGATAATCCCGCGGCGGTCGCATTCGGCATAAAACTCCGCATTGTGGGGATAACCTGCAGCCCGAATCGCATTCGCCCCCATTTCCGTAATCAGATCGAGGTCCTCGCGGATATGGAACGGTTGCAGGGCCAATCCGGTACCCGCCCGATCCTCATAATATGTAACTCCTTTCAACCGATACGGACGGCCGTTCAACATGAATCCCGACTTCGGATCGACCGTAAAAAAGCGCAGGCCCAACGGCACGGTCACTTCATCATAAACAGCCGACGCATCAGACAACCGGACCCGAACCGTATACATATAGGGATTATCGACTCCATCCCACAGTGTAGGATTTTGTATGGTAACGGGAATTACGACCGATGTACGTTGCGTTTCAGGAATTTTGCACTCGCTCTGTTGCAGGGCTACCGTATCGCCCTCCGGCGTTAAGATCGACATGTCGACCTTCAACATCTGACCGGATGCCCCTTGTACACGGACCAGGGTTTCCAACTCCGCGAGGTCAGGCAATACACTTTTCTGCTGCACATACACTCCGGACGAAGCATAATGATCGACCGCTATATGAGCCTGTTCCGTAACGATCAGTTCGACACTCCGATAGAGTCCTCCGTAAATATTCAGGTCCCCTGCCGTAGGAAGGACATCGAACTGGGGAGCATTATTGACTTGCGCCCAAATCGAATTGGAAACGCCATATCTCAAATAGGGAGTCAAATCAAATACGAAAGCACCGTAACCTCCCCGATGTTCCCCGACATGCCGGCCGTTCACGATCAGGTCCGTAACAGTCCCGGCCCCTCCGAAACGGATATAGATCTTTTTCCCTTCCCAACTCTTCGGAACCTGTAAATCCTTCATGTAGTTTCCTACCCCACGAAAATAGTCCCGTTTCCCGGTCAATGCATCGACACTCCACGTATGCGGCAGGTTCGCTATTTGTGCCTGATCGCTGCTTCCTTGATACTGATAAAAAAAGCGCCATCCCTCATCGATATCGATGACCTCTCTGGCTCCGAGTTGTAACCCGAGCATCAGCGCCATAATCCATATTCCTACTCGTACCATTCTCATCGTAGTTTGGAGCAAATTTAACAAATAACAAAATAAAACACTATATTTGATACAAATTTCGGACAAAGTCCGACTGGTCCGTACCATTCGAGCACAGCAAACGGCTCTTTATCAAGTAAACGAAAAAATGAACGTTTTCGATATAATCGTAGGCATTCCGTTGCTTTATGCAGCATACAAGGGATTCCGACAGGGAACTGCCGTGCAATTAGCTGGAATTGCCGGACTTTTCCTTGGAGTTTTTCTTGCTTTTCGATGTGGAAGAACATTTGGATCATGGATCGGCATCAAGCCTCCATTGGATGCTATCATCGGATTCATTATTTTATTAATATTGGTTCTATGTATCATTACTCTATTGGGTTATCTCGTTAAAAAGATCTTCCATATCGCCGGTTTAGGTCCGATCGACGCAATCGGAGGCGTCCTGCTGAGTATTCTGAAAATGGGACTGATCCTGAGTATTCTGATTTATGCTTTCGAGGCGATCAATCAAACCACCCACTGGACCGACAACGACTCCTACAAAAACGGTATTCTGTATGAGCCCATACACGGTTGCATTGATCTGCTTTTTCCCTACCTCGATCAACTGAAACACACGTTAACGGATATAAACCCTTCGATCCTATGAATCCGACCCGTACGGCATTAGTTATCAAAAGTACAGGTAGTTGGTACACCCTGTGCGACGACACGACGAACGAACCGATCGCCTGCCGCATCCGCGGGAACCTTCGGTTGCAAGGCAAACGGTCGACCAATCCGGTCGTGGTCGGCGACCGGGTCCGCTACGAACTCGAGGAGCAACAGACAGGGGTCATCACGGATATCCTTCCCCGACGCAACTACATCATCCGCCGGGCTTCGAACCTTTCCAAAGAGTCGCACATCATCGCAGCAAACATCGATCAGGCATTTTTGGTCGTATCGCTGCGGATGCCGACAACCAACTGCGAATTCATCGACCGGTTTCTGGTTACGGCGGAAGCGTACCACATCCCCGTAACGCTCCTGCTCAACAAATGCGACCTCTACACCTCCGACGAGGAGATCGAACAGAAAAAACGCTTCATCGAGATCTACCGGTCGGCCGGATACGAGCTGATCGAAACGGTCGCAGCACAAAACATCGGTATAGATGCCTTCAAGGAGCGGCTTTCCGGGAAAATTTCTCTGCTTTCGGGCAACTCCGGCGTAGGGAAATCGACCCTGATCCACGCCGTCGATCCCACGCTGAAGATCCGCATCGGTACCGTCTCCACCAGCAACAATCGGGGTCGGCACACCACGACCTTCTCTGAAATGTATCCGCTCTCGGGCGGTGGCTACCTGATCGATACGCCGGGTATCAAGGGGTTCGGACTGATCGATCTGGACAATCGGGAGATCTGCCGGTATTTTCCGGATCTGTTCCGGTATGCCCCGCAATGTGCATTTTACAACTGTACCCATACACACGAACCCGACTGCGCCGTGCAGGAGGCACTCAAACGCGGGGAGGTGAGCCTCTCCCGCTACGAAAGTTACTTGAAACTACTCGAAGATGACAAAAAATACCGAACTTAACGACACTGCTCTCGTACTCCGCCAGATCGAATACCTATCGGGATTCATGTTGCCCGAACGGAGCGAGACCATGCGGACAACGCTCGACAACCGGACGCGATACATGACCGTCTGCATGGAGAATACGTTCCATCCGCAAAACGCCAGCGCGCTGGTCCGCAACTGCGAGGCATTCGGCATACAGGACATCTACACGGTCGAGGAGCACTGCCGTTTCTCTCCCAATACGAACATCGTGCGCGGCACGGACAAATGGATCGACATCCACAAATACAGCCGCTCTACGGACCTAATCGCCGACCTGCGCCAAAAGGGATACCGCATCGTCGCCACTTCGCCCCACATGAATGACCACACTCCGGAGAGCTTCGACGTTACGACCGGACCGTTCGCCCTCTTTTTCGGAACCGAACACGCCGGTATCAGCGACGAGGTGATCCGCAATGCCGACGAATTCATCCGTATTCCGATGTGCGGATTCGTCGAAAGCCTCAACGTTTCGGCCTCTGCGGCCATTTTGCTCTATCTGCTTTCAAACCGAGTCAGGAATGCTCCGGTCGACTGGCGGATTCCCGAAACCGAGCGGAACGAGATTCTGTTGCGGTGGATGAAGTCGACCGTCAAGGATTCCGGACGTATCCTAAAGCGGGGCGGATTCTGATCGGTCGGACCAAAGCGCTATCCGATCCGTTCGAGATAGAGCTCCGTCAGACGCGACACGGCATAATCGCCCAACGCATCCGCCTCGACCCGGACAAAACCGGACAAAGCCGCAGGAAACTCCTCCACGTCGATCGTATAAAAATTGGCAAAAATAGTCCGGTGCGACAGATGATGTGCAGGCATCGCCGTCTGATCCGTCAGCCGGTAGCGATCGACCACGCCGAACCACAAACGCCACTCGGATGTACGGGTCAGCGCCGCAAAATCGACCGGTTCCGTGGTTTCGATCATCGGAAACTCATACAGGCCCCGCCAAATATCGTTACCCGTACGCCGTCCGAGCAGCAGCGTTCGCCCGCATCGAATCCTGAGGTAATTGAAATAGCGAGGCAAAACGTTCGTCCGGCCCTGCTTGACCGGACGTTCCGCCACACTCCCGTTTTTGTAAGCAAGGCAGTGCTGTTGCAACGGACACCCCGCACAATCGGCCCCGCGCGGTACACACTGCAACGCGCCGAACTCCATCCACGCCTGATTCTGCAGGGCCGGACGCTGCCGATCCAGCAACGACTGGGCCAGTTCGACATAGCGCCGCCTGCCGCCCGACGTATCGATCGGCTCCTCCCAGTCGAACAACCGGGACAACACCCGAAGCACATTTCCGTCGACCGCCGCTACGGGAGTTCCGTAAGCGAATGAACAGATCGCCGCCGCCGTATAATCACCGATTCCGGACAAACGCCTCACATCTTCGTAATTTGTCGGAAACACCCCGCCGTACCGGAAGTCGATCTCCCGGGCTGCTGCATAGAGGTTTCGGGCACGACTGTAATACCCCAGCCCCTGCCACATCCGCAACACCTCCTCTTCGGTGGATCGGGCCAGCGCCACGACATCAGGATAACGCTGTAAAAAACGTCTGTAATACTCCAATCCTTGAACCACGCGGGTCTGCTGCAAAATGATTTCGGAGATCCAGATCGCATAGGGATCGGAGGTTTCGCGCCACGGCAGCTCCCGGCGGTGCTCCTCGTACCACGCAATCAGTATGTCACTCAGTTCACACATGTCCCTCCAAATCGACGACTTGAGCTCGGGTAAACCGGATCAAATCCTCCGGATCGATTTTCAGCTGCAATCCGCGAATCCCGGCACTGATATAGATCGAGGCGTAATCCCTGCAAGTCTGGTGGATGAAGACGGGATACTCCTTTTTCATCCCGATCGGAGAGCATCCGCCCCGTATATACCCGGTCGTGGGCAACAACTCCTTGAGGTGGATCATCTCCACCCGTTTGTTTCCCGACGCATGGGCGGCCGCTTTCAGATCGACTTCGCCGTCGCCCGGCACCACACACACCAATATTCCGGTCCGATCGCCCCGCAATACCAGCGTTTTGAACACCTGCCCGATCGGTTCCCCAAGTTCTTCAGCCACATGAACCGCATCCAAATGTTCCTCGTCGACACAATACGGGATCAGTTCGTACCCGATTCCCGCCCGATCCAACAGACGGGCTGCATTGGTCTTATTGATTTTCATTTTCGGCACATCTCATTTTCTGCCTGCGAAGATAGGGCTTTTGCCACAAAAATCCAGAATCCGGCTCCAGCCACATTTTTACAGAACACTCCTTCTCTGTCCGAATTCATACCTCGCTCAAAACACTCGCACCTTTCCAGATAAACCGTACAAAAAAAACCATCGTCAATCTAACGTTTCTCGTTCGAGAAGGAGTACGGGAGATCCTCTGGATCGACACCCCGCCGTTCGTTGGGCCGGGTATCCATCTCTATCTCCATAGTGCCGCCCTTCATCATCTCGTTGTGGTCGATGTAGTTCTTTGTATAGTTCCGACCGTTCCACTTCATCGAACGGACGTAGAGATGTTCGGCGCTGTTCTCGGGCGCATCGATCACCAACGTCTTGCCGTTTTCGAAGTGCATGGTCGCTCGCTTGAATAACGGTGCTCCCAAAACATATTGCGTCGTTCCGGGACAAACCGGATAGAATCCCAACGCCGAAAAGACATACCACGCCGAAGTCTGCCCGTTGTCCTCATCGCCGCAATATCCGTCCGGAGTCGGCGAGTACATGCGGTCCATCACCTGACGCAACCAATACTGCGCCTTCCACGGTTCGCCCGCATAGTTATATAGGTAGATCATGTGCTGGATCGGCTGATTTCCGTGCGCATAGTTGCCCATATTCATCACGGTCATCTCCCGGATTTCGTGAATGACACCGCCGTAATAACTTTCGTCGTAGATCGGCGGAACTGCAAAGACGGAATCCAACATCTGCACAAATGGCTCTTTGCCACCCATCAGATCGATCAACCCCTGCGGATCGTGAAAGACCGACCACGAGTAGTGCCAGCTGTTCCCTTCGGTAAAGGCATCGCCCCATTTCAGCGGAGAAAAGGGCGCCATAAACCGACCGTCCCTGTTCTTTCCCCGCATCAATTTGCTCTCGGCATCGAACAGATTCCGGTAATTCATCGCCCGCCGGGCAAACCGATCGACCTCCTCTTTCGGGCGATTCAACGTTTCAGCCAGACGATAAATACACCAGTCGTTGTAGGCATACTCCAACGTCCGGGCTGCACTTTCGTTGATCCCGACGTCGTAGGGGACATACCCCAATTCGTTGTAATATTGGTACCCGAGCCGTCCGGTCGACGAGACTTTCGGATGAACGCTCTCCGTGCCGTGTACAAGGCCTTCATACAGCGTCTCCAGATCCTCAACCTCGACACCTTTCATGTAGGCGTCCACCAGAACCGAAGCGGAGTTATTCCCGATCATGCAGCCGCGATGGCCGGGGCTGGCCCACTCCGGAAAAAATCCGCTCTCCTTGTAGGTATTGATCAGCCCCTCCTGCATCTCCCGATTGACCGACGGGAACATCATGTTGAGGAACGGAAACAGACTCCGGAAGGTATCCCAAAATCCCGTATCCGTATAGAGGTACCCGGGCAGGACCTTCCCGTTGTAAGGACTGTAATGGACGATCTCTCCGTCGGCATCCACCTCATAAAACTTACGCGGGAACAACAGCGAACGGTAGAGACAGGAGTAAAAGGTCCGGTATTGATCCAGATTTCCGCCTTCGACCTCAATCCGGCCGAGCACCTCGTTCCACGCCTCTTTTCCCTTTTGCACCAGTGTTTCGAAGCTGTCGTCGCCCAACTCCTTCATATTCTGCTCGGCCTGTTCGAAACCGATGAACGAAGAGGCGATCCGGGCATGCACCACTTCGCCTTTGCCGGTTTCAAAACCGATCACAGCCCCTACGTGATCGGCCTGCTGTTCGGTCCGTCCCTCCTTGAACGATCCGTCGGAAAAAGTCGCCCGATAGGTAAAAGGCTTGTCGAACCGGATGACAAAGTAGTTTTTGAAGTTATCGGGCACCCCGCCACTGTTCTTCGTAGTATAGCCGATAATCTTGTTCTCTTCCGGGATAACCTTCACGTACGACCCCTTGTCCAACGCATCGACCACCACATAGGAGTGCTCGCTCTCCGGGAAAGTGAAACGGAACAGGACAGCCCGCTCCGTCGGGGTAAACTCCGTCACCACGTCGTGTTCGGCCAGATAGACTTTATAGTAGTAGGGTTTGGCCACCTCCCCTTTGTGGGAAAACCAGCTGGCCCGTTTGTCCTCATCGAACTCGGGCCTACCGACAACCGGCATAACGACAAACTGTCCGTAGTCGTTGATCCACGGGCTCGGCTGGTGGGTCTGTTTGAAGCCCCGGATCTTATTGGCCGTATAGACATACTGCCACCCGTTCCCCATCTTTCCGGTCTGGGGAGTCCAGAAGTTCATGCCCCACGGACGGGCTATCGCCGGATAGGTATTTCCTGCCGAAAGTTCAAAAGTCGATTGGGTCCCCATCAGCGGATTGACATACTCAACCGGATCGAACGGCGCCTCTTTCGGACCGGCCCCCGCCGTCGATCCCCAAACCGACATCAGCGCCATCAGGGCGACCGTCATCCAACTTTTTCCTTTCATATATTTAAATATTTAAAGTTTTTCAGTATTTGCCACAACTTGTCCTTCCCCACGCGTATCCCTTTCCGAAACCAAAATCATTTTCCAGACAACCTCTTTAAAATAGCTTTATACAGCTCATTTGTCTCTTCCGTCCTTTTTTTACTCAGATAGAAACGGTTGTGCTGTTTATCCTCCATCTCGATAAAACAGGAGCCGGAATGCGTAAAAAGTATGACCGTTTCGCCGTCCCGTGTTTTAAAATAGCCCAAGTTCGTCGTGCCCAAACTCAACCCGTTGGACCGATAGGAAATACCGGGCAAGGCCGGACACTCCTCTATCCGTAAAATATCGTCGTATGGTATCGTCATACCATACAGGCCCGTTATCTCCAGATAATCGGCCCCGAACACGACCTTCAGATCCTTGTTATAAAAATAAACCGTCGGTACCACAAGCAACAAAACGGTGGAAACGATGATCCCCCAACAGACCGCTTTACGTCCGGGCGTGACCGTCTTCCGTCGAGGCGCCAGAAGAGCAAAATATAGAGGCGCTACAAAAGCCGGAACACACAAAAAGAGTACATACAACAACATGTTTTTCAACACGATCGACACAACTCCTCCGGCAAAGATCACGAGGGAGGTCCGCGTCATGACCTTATAAAACCTTCGCAACCATTGTTTGTCCTGTTCGATCTCTTGGGGCGTATCGCCCCACTTGAAACCGGAGATGATGTTTGGACACCTTACCGCCCAAAGCGTTACGCCGAACAGCAAAGCTGAAACAAAAATCACAATCAAAAGCTGTACGATTACAGGTGTCATCTCCTATCTCTCCATTTTACAAGGTTTGTCCGACATCACGCAGAGTCGGAATATCTATGAAATATTTCGCGATCGACATATCTGACCCTAAAAACAATCTCGACTATCCGCCGTTTTTCCCCTCTTCCCTAGTCCTGCCTTTCTGTCCTTTAAACAAAGATAGGGAAAAAGAGACTATTCCGGTATTAAAATTGTATCTTTGGAAAGGTATACTTTCATGAATCGTACATCGCAATATAAATTTCAAACTATGGATAACTGGAAAATTACGTTCGGCGGACATCCCGCCACACTGATCGGAACCCATCTGGCCGCAGGCGACCGGGCTCCGGTATTCGAGGTAACGGACCAAAACCTGCAATCGGTATCGCTCACCCAATTCAAAGACAGAAACCTGATCATCAGTGTATTCCCTTCAGTGGATACACCCGTGTGCGCATTGCAAAACATTCGTTTCAACAAGGAGGCAGCAAAACTCGACAAAGATGTAGCGATTCTCTCCCTTTCGGTAGACTTACCATTCGCCCAGAAACGGTTCTGCGCCGCGGAACATATCGAAAATGTCTACGTCTATTCGGACTACCGCGACCTCGATTTCGGGATGAAATACGGATTCGTCATCAAAGAGTTCCGGTTGTTGGGACGAGGGATCGTCGTCATCGACCGCAAACGGATGATCCGACACATCGAATATGTCCAGGACGTATCGCAGGAACCCGATTACGAGACCGCACTGAAAATAGTAGAAACCCTCCGATAATTTTTCAGAGAAAACAAGCCTCATAAGAACCGTATGCATATATATGTATACGGTTCTTTCTTTTTTATTTTGGGACATGGAAGAAATGCCAAACGACAAGCAAGAAAAGGAACCGAGAGATTGTACCTCGCAACGTATCAAAAACACACCTCAAAAACCGTCCACGGCACCTTTCCCAAACACAAGAAACGTTCCTACGGATCAATGGGCGTCTTCCTTCGGCTTCATGATTACGAAAGAAGGCAGTGCATGCAACAACGACCGCTCGTTACGGATAATGTATTGCCAGGCCGAATAGCTGATCAGCAAGAACTGTTTGTTCTTCAAACGACTCGACAACGGTATTTGCGGATCACCCAAAAAGAAACGGGATCGCTTCTCGGAGACATACCCCTCCAAAAAGGGGTATTCCGCATTGAGTGAATTGATCTCCACCCGCATCTCATCAGTCATCGATTCGGCGAACGAAAGCAAGGCCCGATCCCGCTCATCCCGTAACACAACCCCTACCTGTTCGACCGTATCGATATTCCGATTGACGAACACCCCAAAAGCCGGCTTCATATTCTGAAACAGGATACGGACCTTATCCTGTGTGAGTCCCAACGGGAGCCAACGACTTCCGAGCGAGAACAGGGCATTCATTCGTCCTTCGGGGAAGAGCAATCGTCGCGAGGTTCCCAAATAACTGTTCAAAAAACCGGGTCCTGTTCCGATCAGCACCAAATCATAGTGTTCATCCTCAGCCAACGCACACAAATCTTCCGTATAACGATCCGTCACTTTATAACGCATATCGACTTTCAACTTCATCCGTTCGGCTTCCGGCTGGAGATAACTGAAACTTTCCCGGGAGTAATCGGTCGTATTCAATAGGTTCGTATCGGTTCCTATCGTATAATGTATTGCGGTCAACTCTGCATGCTTCAACCGATGGCCATACAGCAAATGGGCCAATTTCAAAAACACGGGGCCGTTCTCTGGATTGGCAAACGAGATCAATATACGGGGATGATCGCCCGATCTGGAACGACGGTTTCGATGTGTACCGTGACGATACCCGGCTATTTTTTCGATCAATATCAACGAGGGGTTGGCCATAAACGTCGTAAACAGCGCCATGATCACAAAAATCACAAACAGGGATGACGGTATGATTCCCATTTCGTAGCCGATGTTCAAAACGATCAGCTCCATCAGCCCCCGAGTATTCATCAGCACCCCGATCGAAAGGCTGTCTTTCCACGATTCGCCGACGATCCGGGCCGAGAAGGTCGCTCCGATCATCTTACCCAAAATGGAGACCCCGATAAAGCAGAGGCAGACCATCCACAGATGGGAGGTATTCAACAGGCCGATCTCTGTGCGCAATCCGGTGAACACGAAAAACAGCGGCAAAAACAGCACCAACGCCACATCTTCGATCTTCTCGGTCATCACCCTGCGGAAACTGAGGTTGGCCGGCATGACCACTCCGGCAAGGAATGCACCGAACAAAGCATGGATACCCAAAATTTCGGTGATATACGACGAGATAATCATCACCAGAAAGATAAACCCGACCAATGTTTTGCTGACCGTCTCCTGCCGGTTATAACTCTCCCCGACCTTGCGCATAAACGGTTTGACCACGCAAAACATAAAGGCAATGTAACAGGCTGTCAGCAGAATCGTCACCAATGCACTGGACACATTTCCAGCACGCGCCACGGCAATCACCGCCGCCAACAAGCACCAGGCCGTCACATCGTTGTTGGCCGCACTGGCAATGGCCAACATTCCCATCGGAGTCTTTCCCAAATTTCGTTCCTGTACGATACGGGCCAAAACGGGAAATGCCGTAATACTGACCGAGATTGCGATGAAAAGAGCGAACGGCATAAATGAAGCGTGTCCCGCCCCGAACTCAGGATAGACGACATAGGCCAACACCATGCCCATAAAGAAAGGGACGATAATACTCGCATGGCTGATTACAAGGGTTTCGCTCGCCTTCTTACGTACGACACCCATATCGAGTTCCATACCGATAACGAACATGAACAAGATCAGTCCGATCTGACTGATCACATTGAGCGGGACCAAAGAGTCCGGAGAAAACAAAAAAGAGAAGGTTTCCGGAAAAAAATGCCCCAAGACAGAGGGGCCCAGAACGATACCGGCAACAATTTCTCCGATTACACCCGGTTGTCCGAGGTATTTGAACAGATAGGAAAAGATCCGGACGGCAATCATTATCGCAATGATCTGCAACAACAACAGCGACAACGGATGGGTCAGATTTCCGGTCAACGTGTCGTAAATCATGCTGCCCATCGATTCGACCGTACCGACACGCTCCTGGGGAGCCATCCCATCGTAATTTTTACCCATTTGGGCAATCCATGCCATAGCCAAAGCGAAGACAATCAGCAAGATCGTATATATGATATAATTTCGCTTCGTCCGGCTCATACAATTTCACGATTTGGTTAACCGCAAAGGGTCAAATCCGAGAGGCAAAACCACCTCCGTCTTTAACAAAGATAGTTTTATTTTGCCTTTTTTACAAACGTATATCGAGGAATCTTACTACTTCGGGACTCCGATCCGCCCGGTTTTCTGCTCTTCCTGTTCCATTTGCGCCCGTGACTTACTGATCGTCACGATATAGACTCCGGCAAATACCAGCACGATGGCAAAACCCTTGATCGGAGTGAATCGGTCCATCCCCATCATAACGGTCACCAGAGAAGCGACCAATGGCTGCAGATAATTGTACGAACAAGCGACCGTAGGCCGCAGGTTCTTCTGTCCGATCGGCATCAACAGATAGGCAATGAACGTACCCCCCAATACGATGTAGATGATCTCGGCATAATTCGTCCACGCCAATACACTCCAGTCGACCGCCTGTAAATTTCCGTAACCGAACGGCAGACAGCACACCGTCGCATAAAGGAACATCCACTTCATCAACGTAATCGGCGTATACCGGCTGATCAATTTCTTGAATATAACAAAATAGGTGGCAAAAGAGCATTGAGCGAACAGACACAACAAATCCCCCGCGATAGATGAGGCATGCTTATCCGAAACCAGATGCGACCCGGAAAAGATCAGCAGCAGGGCTCCGGCCGCACCGACCGCAACACCGAGCACTTTTTTACCCGTAATCGGTTCTTTCAAATACAGTGCCGCGATAATCATCGCAAAGATCGGAGTCGTCGTCGTCACGACACTGGCATCGATCGGCGAGGTTTTCGACACACCCAACACGAATGTCCCCTGATTCAACACGATTCCCAGCAACGATGCAAAGAACAACAGCAACAGATGGCGCGGAGGAACCGGCTCCTTTTTAATAAAGAGCGAGGCGATCCAAAAAACCACCGCCGATCCACCCATACGCAACATGGTCAATGCAAAGGCATCGATCTCTCCATCATTCAGCAAGGCTTTCGATACGGGCGACATCAGTCCGAACAACACGCACGCAACGAACATCGCCGCATGCCCTCTGAAATTTTTATCTTCAATAACGTTCTTCATACCTGACAACTCTTTTAAATCCAACGGGCAGCGTATCCTTTCAACTCCCGCCTCAACTCCGGATGGCGTCCTTCGGTCATTCGGTTCAATAGTTCATGGAATTTCGGCCCATGGTTTTTAATACGGGTATGGCAAAGCTCATGGATGATCACGTAATCGATCAAACGATCGGGCAATTTCATCAACTGGATACTCAACGACAAGCGGTTATCCACCGAACAACTTCCCCAGCGCGACCGCATGTTACGCACCGTGACCGCACCGCACCGAAAATGCAATGCCCGACAGAGTGTTTCGACTCTTTCGGGCAAATAGTTCCGGGCTTCGATCCGCCATGCGGCCTCAATCCCTTTTCGGATCGCCTGCTGCACCTCCGGATCATCATATCTCGCCGATGCGGGGTAACTCACCCGGATCACGCCATCCGAAATCCGGACCGAATTCGTAAGGGTCGAACACGGATACAAACGCAACTCGTGCGCCCGCGTCGCATAGGGTAAAGTAATGATCTGTTTCGGATAACGTTCGGCCATCCGTTCTCTTGCCCGGACCACCCAACCGACCTTCTCCTCCAGAAATTGCAAAGCAGTACGGCTTCCGATAGCCGCCGGCACGGTCAACCGCACCTCGCCATTCGCCCGGACCGAAAGGTTCAACCGCCGCGCCCGTATGGAGCGGACGACCATAACCTTTCCGAGCACGGCATGGTCGTATTCCGTGCATTCTGAAACAGGGGTTCTCACTTGACCAAATCCGCCTCCGCCTGATCGACCCGATCGAAACCGAACCGGTCGAAAGTCTGTTGCATCAATGCCGAGATCCGATCGGTGCACAAATTCCCGATACTCCCCTCATGCACATGATGCACCTGTTTTTCCGCCTTGAAATTCCCCTGTTCGATATCGATGCCCACTTTTTTATAGGCCTCGCGGAACGGTACGCCCTCGAGCACCATGCGGTTCACGGTCTCGACACTGAACAGGTAGTCATATTTCGGGTCATCCAGAATATTCTCCTTCACGTGGATATTTTCAAGCATATAGGCAGCCATATGGATGCAGCTCCGCAACTCGGCGATCGCCGGGAAAAGCACCTCTTTCAAGAGTTGCAGATCGCGGTGATAGCCACAGGGCAGATTGGTCGTCATCATGGCGATCTGGTTCGGCAGGCCCTGGATCAGATTGCATTTACCGCGAATCAACTCCCACACGTCGGGATTCTTCTTATGCGGCATGATGCTCGAGCCGGTCGTCAGCTCGGCCGGATAGGAGATGAATCCGAAGTTCTGATTCAGGAACAACGTGTTATCCATCGCCAGTTTGGCCAGCGTCGCAGCCACCGACGACATGGCCTGGGCCATGATCCGTTCGCTCTTGCCTCGTCCCATCTGCGCATAGACCACATTGTAGTTCAGCGTGTCGAAACCAAGCAACTCGGTGGTCATCGTCCGGTTCAACGGGAAAGATGACCCGTAACCGGCTGCCGAGCCCAACGGGTTCTTATTGCAGACCCGATAAGCGGCCAACATCATCTCCATGTCGTCGACCAGACTTTCGGCATAAGCCCCGAACCACAACCCGAAAGAGGAGGGCATCGCAATCTGGAGGTGGGTATAACCGGGCATCAACACCTCTTTGTATTGCTCCGACAACTTTTGCAGCAGCCGGAAAAGCTCCACCGAATCGGAAACGATATCCTTGATCTGACGGCGCAGGAAGATCCGGAGATCAACCAGTACCTGATCGTTGCGCGAACGGCCGCTGTGAATCTTCTTACCTGCATCACCGATACGCTGTGTCAACATAAATTCGACCTGAGAATGGACATCCTCGACACCCTCCTCGATCGTAAACTTCCCGGCCTGGATCTCCCGGTAGACATTTTTCAACTCGCGCTGTACGAGCGCCAGATCCTCCGGGCTGAGCAAACCCACCGACTCCAACATCCGCGTGTGGGCCAGCGACCCCAGCACATCGGCTTCGGCCAGATAAAGATCCATTTCACGATCCCGACCTACGGTAAATCGTTCGACCGCCTTGTTGACGTCATTCGTTTTTTGCCACAATTTCATCGTACTATCGTTTTTTATTTTTCATTTGACTCTATTCCAATACGGCCGCAAGCATCTTGATGTAGAGGTCGATCCCTTCTCGAATCTCGCTCAGATGTACGAACTCGTCGGCGCTGTGCGAACGTGCGCTGTCGCCTACCCCCAGCTTCAATGACGGGATGTCCAACAGTGCCTGATCCGAAGTGGTCGGCGAGCCGTATGTGGTCCGGCCAAGGGCCATACCGGCCCGTACGATCGGATGGTCGGGCGATATGCTCGACGGACGGAGACGTGTCGAACGCGCCTGTACCTCACACGAAACATGCTGCTTGATGATATCCAATACCTCCTCATTCGTATACCGGTCCGTAACCCGCACATCGACCGTAAACCGGCACTCGGCAGGCACCACATTGTGCTGTGTCCCGGCCGATATGATCGTCACGCTCATTTTGACCGCCCCGAACAGATCGGACACCTTCGGGAAACGGAAGGTCCGAAACCACTCAATGTCTTTCATCGCCTTGTAAATGGCGTTGTCCCCCTCCTCGCGGGCGGCATGTCCGGCTCGCCCGTGCGCCGTACAGTCGAGTACCATCAATCCCCTCTCGGCAATGGCCAGCTGCATCAGCGTGGGTTCGCCCACCACCGCAAACTCCAACGGCCCGAGCTCGGGAATCACACATTCGAGCCCATCGTGTCCGCTGTTCTCCTCTTCGGCCGTGATCGCCACACAAAGGTTGTATTTCAGGTCGGAACGGTCATTATAATGTAAAAATGCAGCGATCAGCGACACGCCGCTCGCCCCTGCATCGTTACTTCCCAAACCGTACAGACGGTCTCCCTCGACACTCGGCTCGAACGGATCACGCGTATAGGCGCTGTTCGGTTTTACCGTATCGTGGTGCGAATTGAGCAAAATGGTCGGTTTGGCGGGATCGTAATATTTGTTGAACGCCCAGACGTTATTCTTTTTCCGGTGTACCTCTACACCGCGTTCGGCAAGGAATTTCGCCAACAGATCGGCCGTTCCCGCCTCCTCCCTGCTCAACGAAGGAATACGGATCATCGCCTTGAGCAACTCCACCACATCCTGATACAAACCTTCGCTATTCATGATCGTTATCTCTGTTTTTAGTCGTTATCTACTGTTCACCCGCTGCCGTACCGCCTCGAACAACATGACGGCCGCCGCAGCCGAAACATTCAGCGACTCGATGCTGCCCACGATCGGAATCGCCAGCTGCACGTCGCACATCTTCAATATCTCACGGGAGATGCCCGTATCCTCACTGCCCATAATGATTGCCGTCGGGCCCGTAAGATCGGCCTCGAACAGAAGGGTGTTGCTCTTTTCGGTCGCAGCCACGAGCTGAAAACCCTCCTGCTGCAACATTTTCAACGTATTGCGGATACTCCCGACCCGACTTACGGGAATCAGACTCAAGGCTCCGGCCGAGCTCTTCATCGACTCGGCATTGACCGGCGCCGCATCCTTCATCGACAGGATCAGCCCGTGAGCTCCGGCACACTCTGCACTTCGGGCAATCGCCCCGAAGTTCCGGACATCGGTCACCCCGTCGAATACGACCAGCAACGGTACGTCGTCCTCCGGAATGGCAGCCAACATCTCATACACATCGACATAATCGATCACGGCCGTCAGCGCAATGGCTCCCTGATGATTTCCGCGCACCATGCGATTCAACTTTTCGACCGGCACCCACTGGGTACGGATCCGACGTTCGCGACACAAATCGGCCAACTCCGTCAACAACACGCCGTCGGCACCCTTTTTCAGGTAGACTTTTTCCAACTGGGTTCCCGACTCGATCGCCTCGATAATGGGCCTCAACCCAAACAGTATATTCTGCTTTTCCATAATAAGTTTCCTGCTCTATATAACCACTCGCCGTACTCTATCCGTTCATCGTCTCCCTGATCCGATCCAGCGTAATCGAAAGCTCTTCCCACCGGTAGGTCAACCGCGTAAGCTCCTCTTTTTTCTTATTATATTCCGCGTAATAGGTCCCGTCCGTCAGGTCGATGCCGGAAGCCGCCGGATCAGCCATCTTGTGATCCATCTCGGCGATCTCCTTTTCGAGTCCCATGATCTCCTCCTCGGCCCGTTCGACATCCCGCTCCGCCCTGCGCAACTGCTTCTCGGCCTCCCGTTTCTGCTCATACAACATCTTGCCGGAGAGTCCGCCCTTATTCGCCTTCGGAGCAGCTGCCTGCGACGGCTTCTTCTGTTCTATCTCCCGCATCGACTCGATCTGCCGGTCGCGCAGGAAATCATATATCCCGCCCAAATGCTCCTTGACACGACCCTCCCGGAACTCATACACCCGTTCCACCAGACCGTCTAAAAATTCCCGGTCGTGCGAAATCACAATCACCGTTCCGTCGTACCGTTGTACAGCATTCTTCAGAATATCCTTCGACCGCATGTCCATGTGGTTAGTCGGTTCGTCGAGCACCAACAGGTTATAGGGTTCGAGCATCAGCCGGGCCATCGCCAGCCGGGCCCGTTCACCGCCGGACAGGACACGGACCTTCTTGTCGATGTCCTCGCCCCGAAACAGGAAAGCGCCCAAAATATCCCGCAGTTTCGTCCGGATCTCCCCCACGGCCACCCGATCGAGCGTATCGAATACCGTAAAATCCCCGTTCATCAGGTCGTCCTGATTCTGCGCATAATAGCCGATCTTGACGTTATGCCCGATCCGGATACTCCCCTCGGTCGGTTCCAACTGACCGATCACCATCCGGGCAAAGGTCGTCTTTCCCTCGCCGTTTCTCCCGACAAGGGCCACCTTCTGCCCCCGCTCGATCGTAAACGTCGCACCGGAGAAGACTTGTTTCTCGCCGAAACTCTTTCCGACCTCCTTGGCCTCCACGACAATCTGTCCCGAACGCGGCGCAGGAGGAAACTTGATGTTCAACCGACTGAGGTCCTCTTCGTCCACCTCGATCCGCTCGATCTTCTCCAGCTGCTTGATCCGCGACTGGACCTGATTCGACTTGGTCGGTTTATAGCGGAACCGTTCGATGAACTCCTCGGTCTGCTTGATCATCTTCTGCTGGTTCTGGTAGGCAGCCATCTGCTGTTCGCGACGCTCGCGGCGCAACTCGACATATTTGCTGTACGGCACCCGGTAGTCGTAAATCTTACCGAGCGATATTTCGATCGTCCGTGTCGTGACGTTATCCAGAAAGGCCCGGTCATGCGAGATCAGCACAACCGCCCCGTTATAATCCTTCAGATAATTTTCAAGCCAGCCGATACTTTCGATGTCGAGGTGGTTGGTCGGCTCGTCGAGCAGGAAAACCGACGGACGACGCAGCAACAGTTTCGCCAACTCGATCCGCATTCGCCATCCGCCACTGAATTCGCTGGTCGGGCGGGAGAAGTCGGAACGCTCGAACCCCAAACCGAGCAGCGTTTTTTCGACCTCCTCCTCGCGGTTCATTCCACCCAAAATATGGAACCGGTCCGTCGCATCGTTGAGGCGATGCAGCAGTTTTTCATACTCGGGACTCTCGTAATCGGTCCGCTCGGCAATCTCGGTATTCAGCCGGTCGATCTCCTGCTCCAATCCGAGCACCTCGGAGAAAGCCGACTCGGTTTCATCGAAAAGGGTCGTCGTATCGGCCACTTTCATCTGTTGGGGCAAATACCCGACCGTACACTCCCCGTTACGGGATACCGTACCCGATGTGGGCGGCTGCTCCCCGATCAACACCTTCAGCATCGTCGACTTACCGGCTCCGTTCTTCCCTACCAGCCCGATCCGATCCTTCTCGTTGATCAGGAACGATACCTCCTTAAACAGATCCCACCCGGCAAAACTGACCGTCAGATTATCTACCGAAATCATCCTCTCCTCTCCTTTTCGAAAAGACTTTTAACTCGCTCTATTTACGTTATACATTCAACAGCTTGTGGATCGTTGCTTCGGGATCGGGGCTCGCAAATACGGTGCTACCTGCAACCAACACCTCACAACCGGCCGCATAGACCTCTGCAGCGTTATCCAACGTAATACCACCGTCGATCTCGATTACCGCCTGCGAACCGCAACGGTCGATCTCGCGTTTGAGTTCCGCCACCTTTTCGATCGACCCTTCGATAAAGGACTGTCCTCCGAAACCGGGCTCTACACTCATGATCAACACCAGGTCCAAATCGTTCAGATAGGGAACGATAGCCGACACCGGGGTTTTGGGCTTGATCGACATACCAGCCTTCACACCCGTTTTCTTAATCTGCTCGATCACGGCTCGGGGATCCTCCGTCGCCTCGAGATGAACCGTAATGATATCGGCACCCGCTTTGGCAAAACGCTCGACATAACGTTCTGGATTAATGATCATCAGATGGGTATCGAGCACCTTGCGGGTTCCTTTACGCATCGGCGGCATCAACGGGAATCCGAACGAGATATTGGGGACGAACACGCCGTCCATTACGTCGATATGAATCCATTCGGCCTCACTGCGGTCGAGCATGGCGATGTCGTCGGCCAAATGACCGAAATCGGCAGAGAGCACCGAAGGCGATATGATTCTTTTCATGATGTTTGAAGTTTTGGTTTTACAGTTTGTCAAATTTGCACAAAGGTAACGATTTTTATCATTATTCGCTTACCTTCCGCAGCCGATACGCTATACGCTTGGTTCAAAAAACAATCGGACGGGGGGAACCAATCCCGACCGCCCGATTCTAAATCTACACACGGATTACACCCAACTTCCTTTATTTTCCACTCCCGAGATGAAAATGCATCTACGGGTCATCGCACCTCTTCAGCCCCCATCCGAAATAATCGACATCCATTCAGCTGCCGAATTTCATCCTCATGCAACAACCCCTGATCCAAACCAATTAAGACACTCATCCGATTTTCATCGGCTCTCCGGCCATCAATGTTGCACTGCACCTATATCCGGTTTACCTTTTTGAGGTAAGACATTACCCAAAATGTCTTTATCTCCGTTCTCCTCAATAACGATACCCGCATCCATACACGGGGAACCCGCCATCAACGAATACCCTTTCAAAGCGTTCACCTCTTCCGATCCCACTGCCGGTGCAGCTAAAAGAGGATCGGCCTTTACGGCAGCCGCATCCGCAGGTATAACTTCCCAATTCCCCGCATAACAATTATTCACGAATACCCCTCGTTCCGGATCCTGTACCGTCATGACAGCTGTTTGTCGGCCATGAAAATGTTATTGACAAACCATGCGTTGGGAACAATATACGAAGCCCCGGAATCGATATAAAAAGTATTGTTATAGACCTCATTCATCTCGGAACTGCTTCCCACACAAAAAAGAACATGATTTTGATCGTTCTCGCTGATGTTATAACGCGCTTTGTTGTTGGTGGCCGTATTCATGATCAGCAGGAAACCTCCTTCATTGTTACAACTGTAATTGTACTGAAGTATATTACCGTTGCAGTTGAAATCGAAATCGTAGGCCATACCGTCATTATTGAACATCTGCTTCTTGCAGTCATACACGGCGTTGTACTGCATAATGCCCTTTTCACAGTGGTGCAGCCATATCGCCGCCGATGAACAGTTGTAATCGCGGCCATACTGGGGGTCTCCCGTTTTAAGGCAGCTGCGCCGAACCACATTCCCCTCGACGAGCGGACGGTCTGAGCCCAAAACCAAAATCGCATCTCCGCCGATGTCCTCAAGCCTGTTTCCCCGAATTACGACATTCTTCGAAGGAATCAGACCGGGTTGGAATTCACTCCGGGAACCGGCAGATGCCGTTGTCCAGACCAGAATACCGTTCCGATCGGAGTTGTATATACGGTTATTCTCTATCCGGACATCGTTGAACCCCGTAGTCAAACCGTTATCGTCATTCCACCCGGGCACCCCCACCCAAATAACGCAACTTTCGTACAGCTTAACCGATCCCCCGATGTTCCGAACAATACAATCGCTCACCACAATATGATTCAGCACCTTTCCCGCAATGGTTGCCTGTACGTGTATTCCCCCCATTTGTTCCGAAGGATGTGCCGCACCTCCGTCAATTTCGAGGTTGCGTATTTCCCACTGGTCTTGGTTCAAAAGCAAAAAGACTATCCCCGGACGCTCTCCCTGCGAAATACGAGGCAATTCACCCTTCCCGTATTTATCGACACAGATCGGCGCACCTTCCGCACCTGAACCCTGCGGACGCAACTGACCGATCCATTCGCATCCCGCACGAAACAATATCCTGTCGGCCGGCTAAAAAACCACCGAGTTGACCTTTTCCAAAGATTGCCACGCCTCTTTTTCGGAAAGACCGTCATTCGAATCGCAACCGTTCTCGGCATCCACGTAATATACGTTCCCTTCCGAACCGACACCGCAGCCCGATACGAAAACCAACAGTCCTAAAATAAATATCCACGCAAACAAGTTCTTCATAACAGATCGAATTAAGAGATTAAATCCACCACTCCCAAACACAGCCCAAGACAAGGCCGATTTTCTGATACCAACGTTTAATCGGACATCAATAACATCGCTTCGTAAAGGCCATTATCTATACCGACAGCGTCACTAGACCCCGACGCCATACAGCAGCGAAAACACATACCACGATTTTGGGGGATTAGTCCATGACAAAGCTAAACAAAAATATAAGACTACAAACAGACTGAGCTGATTCTCCCTATTTTTCGTTATTTTTGTTGAGATATTTATTCCAAAAACGAATTAAGGTATGATATATACGATATGGTTATTGGTGGGAGCCGCGATCGGAGCGATCATAGCCCTACTGACCGGACGGCCTGCATTGAAACGTTACGAACAAGCCGAACACGAATTGAAAAACGAATTGGACTCAAAAAACGGACAGCTGATCGAATTGAACCGCCAGGTAGCCGAAAGCCGCACGCAATGCCGGGCACTCGAAGAGCGCATCGCCTCCATGCAGAGTGCATACGAACGCGAAGAGCTTCGCCGCAAAGAGGAGGAGAGCGTCCGGATGCAACAACAGCAGGCCGCATTCAAGAATCTGGCCAACGACATTCTGGAAGAGAAGAGCCGCCAATTCAAACAGACCAACAATGAATCGCTCGAACAATTATTAAAACCTTTCCGGGAAAATCTGGAGAATTTCCGCAAACGGGTCGACGAGGTGTACGACAACGAAGCCCAACAGCGCTTTTCGCTGAAAGAAGAGATCCGCCGGCTGAACGAGGCCAACCTGCGCATGTCCGAAGAGGCCAACAACCTGACGCAGGCCCTCAAAGGAAATTCAAAAGTGCAGGGCGACTGGGGCGAGATGATCCTCGACACAATTCTCGGAGGATCGCACCTGAGCAAAGGAATCCACTATTTCACTCAGGAAAACCTCAAGGACGAGGCCGGGAACAACTTGCGTCCCGACGTGATCCTCAATCTACCGGGCGGCAAACAGATCGTCATCGATTCGAAAGTCTCACTGACGGACTACATCGCCTACACAGAAAGCACCACCGCAGAAGAGGCCTCCAAAGCGATAAAAAACCATCTGCGTTCGGTCCGTAGCCACATCAATGAACTGGGAAACAAACAATATCAGACACTGGTCAACTCCCCCGATTTTGTCATCATGTTCATCCCGAACGAACCGGCCTTTCTGCTCGCCCTGCAACAGGAACCGGGTTTGTGGAACGAGGCTTACGAGAAAAAGGTAATTGTCAGCAGCCCGACAAACCTTTTTGCCTTGTTGAAACTGGTCGACGATCTATGGAAACGCGACAGCCAAAACAAAAACGCTATTACCATCGCCACCGAAGGGGCCAACCTGTACGACAAACTGGTCGGTTTTACAGAAACTTTAACCGATTTGGGACGCAGCATCACCAAAACCGGAGAGAAATACGAACAGGCCGTCAACCAGCTCAAAACAGGAAGAGGGAACCTGATCCGAAGAGCCAACAAACTCAAAGACCTTTTAAAGGTAACCAAAAATATGCCTGTCAAATTCGCCGACTACGAAGATACGGACGACCCGCAACTCCCCTCCGATTCCGACCCTGCAGCTGCCACACCGGCCAACGAAGCGATCGGACTAAAGGGATAAGAACAATAACCATTCAGGACGTTTTTCACCCTCTCAACTTCATGATATTTACTAAGAAGAAAAATTATTCGATCTCAATCCTTTACAAGCACAGACCCCTTGAACACAAAAAAAACGGAGCATCCCTTATCCATGGATGCTCCGCTATAAAAATGTAAAAAACAGTCTCTTAAACTATTTTTTAGCCTCTTCAACAGAAACTTTGCGGAATTCTTTCAGCAGTTTGGAAAGCTCTAAAGCAGCTTTACGAGCCCGAGTTCCGGCTGCCTTGTTGTTCTTTTCAACTTGAAGATCAGCATTCGTGGTAAACAATGCGATCTGTTCTTTGATCTGATCAACCAACTGTTTCATAGTTCATTAAGATTAATAGTTAAACACACCTTTTATTGGATTCTTTAAAATGCAACACCTTTGACGAATCTTCAAAAATATTCTGATTCGTTTTTATGCTTCTAAATCATTCAATGATGCAAATATAACAAATATATTGAATTAAAAAATTTAGGGCCTTTATTTTTTGATAAAGGCCCTCAAAATTTTAACGTTTCCAGATAAACCGATAGTTGAACCGGCGGTTCGGCGCCGTATCGCCGTCCGTACAGAACGAGATCGGATCTTTCAATTCAGCAGGATTATCGCTCCACTTGAAGTCAAATACAAACGCATCGGCTGTCAAACCGAGCAATTCTCGAGGTACGGAGATTTCCAGCTTATTTTCGGAATAGGCCATCGGCAGTTCTGCAACCTCTACCCATTCAGCTTTCGACTCATCATAACGCATCAGCGTCGTCGTCTCCTCGTCTTTTACCTGTTTGTTGATCAAGAAATCATATCCGTACCATCCCGTCGAAGAGTTGTTGTCCGCATCGATCACAAGCAACATCCAGTTCGAATCGGTACACGGTGTCAGCGGCGATGCCGTCTCGACAAAGAACGATACATTCTCTTCATTCACGGCAACCTTCGAGGTAATGATATCGTTACGTCCCGAATTGTTCGTATAGTGCAAACCGCCATATCCTTTGGCATCCCGATGGAATACATCACCTTTGGTATCGCGGAATTCGATCTTCACCTTGTCCCAATCGGAGAATTTGCCGTCGATCTTCGTCTTGGTATACCCCGAGTGTTCCGGAATCGGACGGACTCCTTTATATTTACGCAGGTTCTGAGCCATCTGCATGTAATAATTGTCGGTATAACCGCCCTTCATCGGCTGAATACCCCGATTGAATTCCATGTTATACTGATCGACGAAATAGAACGGATTCTCCCGACCCAGCCACATAGTCTTTTTGGTCGGTCCGCCGGGTTGATATTTTCCGGCCGTCCACTCGTTCCAGTCGTTAATGTAAAGGAACTCAGGATTTGCCGCCAATGCCTCGTCCCAACGCTCCTGGAAATAGATTCCATAGTGGGTCGGATTCTTCACCGTCTTTCCGAGCCAAGGCACATAAGCCTCTTTCGGCATATCGTACTCGTCAAGTTCCGGTTCACCGAACTCCCGCGACCATGATTTTCCGACACCCGTAGGATTGCCGGCAACCATCGTTACAGGATGTTGAGCCGGAGTTACTGCCGCCTGTTCCCGTTTCCCATTATGGGTTGACAGCAGCTCTTCGGGTTTCATCGATTTGACTTTAGGATCTGCCAAATTGTATCCGAAACTCCAGTTATCTTCTGTTCCGATGAATCGCTCTCCGGCCCATTCGTAATAACCCCACCACATGGTCCGAAGCGTGAAGAAATTCTTTACGTCATCCGAATAGTCCTTATAGAATTGCTCCGTATAATAAGGATCGCCATAATGAGGATTGTCCTTATTGGTCACAGCATCCGCGTCGTAATGTAAATTGGGATTCGGGGTATCCTGTCCGTTGGCGTCATACTTCGGACGTCCATTGTACAGCAACAACGGCTTGCCGTCCCAATAGAACCACAAGTCGGGATATTGGTTTTTCTCGTAGATCCGCTCATAAAGATCCTGAACAACCGTAATCACCGGTCCGTTGAAAGCCCAGAAACAGAATTTGGGCACTTTGTTCCCCTCGGCTTTCATCTGTTGCATGGTCCGGAAAATCACATCCCATTCATCCCAATAGCGCACGGCATTGGTAACGTCCATAATCAACACATCGACCCCTGCATCGGCCAACATCGAGATATCCTTACGGATCACCCATTCATCCTGACTCAAAAAATAGCCCATTTCGGGTTCTGCGTAATGGTAGGAACCTTCAGTCCACAACGGATGGTTTGCATCAAGACGGGCACTCGGATCCTGTTCCAAGATTTTGGTTACATCGGCCGTATAAGGGCTCTTCAAGTTTGCCAACCCCTGCGTATGCCACGTGATGTAGAAAATACCGACCACTCGCCGTTGGTCGTTTTTAACCGGACCGACCTCTTCGTAAGAGGGCATTGTACGTCCGAGCGCATCGGTTGCCACCCATGTATCCGGATAAATATCGCGATACTCGCACGAATCCTCCGCTGCCGTTTTGGAGCCTTGAGTACACGAACTTCCGAAAACCGATACGGCAGCACACAACCCTGCCGCCACGAAATAAATACCTCTTTTCTTCATTTTCGTTAAGTTTAGGTTACCTTAAAATATAATATATTCACAAATATAACCCATTTCAGCGGAAGCACAAACAGCACGTCTTTTTTTTCTACTTTAATTAATAAATTAAACACTTTACAACTCGACCGTTATATTTTAACCGTTTTTTTATTAACATTGCATTGGAAAACATTCATTACGGGAATACATTGAATGGATAACAATCGATCTATCTTCTATCCTGTCCGCCGACAAGACAGACTATGGTCCGAAACATCTGCCCGGAAACTTTTGGACACCGGAGAGTTCGGCACACTCTCCATGTGCGGTACGAACGGATACGGATACGGTATCCCGATCAGTTACGTCACCGAAAACGGTTCGATCTATTTCCACTGCGCACCGGAAGGTTATAAACTGATGTGTTTGCAGGCCAATAATCGGGTTTGTTTCACCGTAGTAGGCCGCACGCATGTCATCTCCGGAGGGTTTACCACCGAATACGAAAGCGTCATGGTTTTCGGCAAAATCGACATAAACCTGTCCGACGAAGAGAAACGACATGCTCTCGAACTATTGAGCGCCAAATACAATCCCGGTTTCGAAGAGCGGGCCGCACGATATATTGCAGGCTCTTTCGCACGAACGTTCGTCCTGAGAATGGACATCGAACATCTATCCGGAAAAATGAAAAAACTCAAAACGAAATAACCATGCAACAAATCGATCCCACCCAAATCACTGACAATTTCATATCGCTTATCGGTAAGGAGTGGATGCTCATCACAGCAGGTAGCGCTACCTTGTACAATACCATGACCGCTTCATGGGGGGCTGCCGGATATTTGTGGAACCGTCCCGTTGCTTTTGTTTTCGTCCGTCCCGAGCGTTATACATTTGAATTTATGGAACAAAACGAAAACTTTTCCCTCTCTTTCCTCGGAAAGGATCACCGCGATGCCTACAAAATATGTGGATCACGCTCCGGCCGCGATACGAATAAGATTCAAGAAGCAAACCTTCACCCATTAACCACCCCTTCCGGTCTTGTTACGTTCAAAGAAGCACGACTGACTGTGGAATGCAAGAAAATATATGGCTCAATGCTGCAAAAAGATCATTTCTCCGAACCATCCATATACGAACAATGGTACGGGGAAACCCATGGCGGAGACCATAAACTATATATTGGGGCAATTACCGCCTGTTTCATCCATTCATGAACCAAAACCATCTATTTACAATTATTATAAGTCCGATATCATTTGTTAACCAAGATACAAAAATTATTATTTTTGATTATTTTATAACAAAAATTGTTTTTTTCGGTATACAGATTTGGTTATTGCAAGGGAAAAACCTACATTTACTCAAAACAAAATATACCTTTACGCTATATTGAAATGAATTCAGTCTACTTAATACACTAAAACCATTAAACTAACAAACCATTATGAACAAGTTATTACCTAAAATTTTTTACTCAGCCGCAATACTGCTCGCAGGTGCAGTTTCATGGCAATGTAACGACGACAAGGTATGGGATGAACCGGCTATCGGAAGTGTTGGCGATACTGAATATTCTATGCCTGCCAGCGGCGGCACAAAAAATATTACGTTCAACACGACAGTAGCATGGACTGCCTCTGTCAATTATGTTAATGGAGACGGCACCCAATCGTGGTGTACCATCACTCCGACCAGCGGTCCTGCGGGTGAAGGATCAGTTACGGTGACAATCGCCCCGACCGAATCATATGAAAGCCAAATTGCCGAGGTGATTATCAATGCCGGAGGTGCTACCAAAACGTACACATTTACACAAAACTACAAATACGTTTTGGAAGCCGACACTCTATCATTTACGGAACTACCGTTCCAGGAAAATATCATAGCCATTCCGGTTGAAAGCAATATCGAATACACAATCAACATTGATCCCGCCGAAGCTGCTGATTGGATCACACAGGTGGAATCTAAAGCCGCCCCTGTTCAGGATACGCTTTACTTCCAAATCGCGACTTATCAAAGCGGCCTGCTTCCTCGTGAAGCCAACATCATTTTGTCTAATACCTCATTAGGCTACGAACAAGTTATTTTCGTTTCGCAAGAACCCGGCCCGACGTTGACAATCGATCCATTGGTTAGCCCCATCGACGGTAAAGCTCAAACCGTTGAAGCGACTTTGCTGTGCAGCATGGATTGGACTATCACACCTAAAGAGACTTACGATTGGTGTACACTCGACATTACCTCCGGCGAAAGAGGCGAGCAACTGCTCACATTCGAATGCGAAGAAGCCGTTACCCAAGCCCGTAAAGCCATCTTTATCGCAGAAGCAGATACGATGGTCCGTGAAATCGTAATCGAGCAAACCGAATTGGGCGTTGAAAACGGAAGTTATGTATTTGAAGGCAGTATTGACGAAAATTGTACGCCGACATTGGTACAAGCAGGTAACCAAATGTATGCATTCTACACCTATCCATTGTCGGTATCGGGACAAGCCAATGTATATAGCGGCACGGTATACTCGGATGCAGGATGGACTCAAGAAGAGCCTGTTTACATACACATGAATCTGCCCGCGCCGGCCAATAGCGTCAAATTGTCTATTTCATCCAACAGTTGGAATGGTAATAATATGAAATTCCAAGTGTACCCATGGAATACTGATGTCAAAACATCTTTGACAGGTACACCCATAATCAGCAACATAATTGAGCACGAAGCTTCCGTACATAAAGAATTCCTCGAAAAAGATCAATTTGTACCAGGCGGAGTCGACCTGCTTGTAGTTTTGCAAGGCAGTGTTGACGGCACTTTCGGTTATTGGTCTTGGAATGCTGTCAATAAAGACATTGTTAAAGGTATTTGGAGCGGAGATAAAGAGATCAGCGATCGTATTCCCGAACTCTATTTCGTATACGACACAGAAGTCAACGGTACCCTGCAATCCGCATACCGTGTATCAGAAGATAACGGAGAAACTTGGTCCGGTCAAATGTCCGCTGCTTCATCTATAAACGGAATATTACTTACCTATAAAGCATCTCCGAAAAACATCAAGATCCACAATGTTCGCGATTACTATGCAACATTCGATATGGGCGACAACAATGTCTACATCGCAAAGGCAGATGCAGTCGACGGTGAATGGAAATTGTGGAACGGCTCTTCATGGGCAGCATGGTATGAAACCACTACAATAGAGCCTATCCTGCAAAGCGAAACTCCAGTATCGGTAGTAATAAACAACGGAACTGTATACGTTTATTATATGGATGGACCCGCCCTCAAAGTGGCAACCGCCAGCAGCAATGACAATTGGCCTGCAAACTTGTCGGCTTTCTCAACAGCATTCGAGTTCACAGTCGCTAATGATACGAAGGATAGCGAAGATTCTGAAGAAGAAATTTGGAACTATCCTAACGAAATCGACGTTAAAGTTCATGCAGACGGAGGATTCGTTGCAACTTATGTAGACGCTGTTCGCTCGATTGGAACGTTGACCTCAAATGATGGAACAAAATTCTCACTCGGAGAATCACTCACCCCGCTGGAAACTTACTATATGTGGGCAGGAGCAAAAGGAATCAGCTATGCTGTAAGCGAAGGTAACGGAGTTGTTCCGAGCGGTGCCAACATGATTTATGCAATCACTGAAGGCACACAAGGTCTGTACACATTCCCTACTAAATAATTTATAAATACTTGAGACGATGAGAAGGCCCTGCAGCGGGGCCTTCTCTGTTTATGATCCGTACCCATTTACACTCATATCTCCACAAACAAAACCCGTGAAAAAACATTATTTACGAAAAGAATTCGCTCTATTTTTTTGTTTTGCAGAAAATCACTATCTTTGCAAGCCCGTAAAATCGGGTAATGGATCACAACATTAAGTATTAATTTAAACAACTAAACACTGTGGAGTCACTAAGCTACAAAACAATCTCCGCTAATGCCTCGACCGTCACCAAAGAGTGGGTGCTGATCGATGCAACTAATGCGGTATTGGGACGTCTTGCTGTACAGGTAGCCAAAATCCTGCGCGGTAAAGACAAGCCGAGTTTCACTCCTCATGTCGACTGCGGAGACAATGTCATCATTATCAACGCCGACAAAGTGAGACTCACCGGTAAAAAGTTGACGAATAAGGAGTATGTTCGTCATTCGGGCTACCCGGGAGGCGTGCGGACCACTACACCCGCCGAGTACCTCAAAAAAAGACCCGAATTTCTCATTGAAAAAGCCGTGAAAGGGATGCTTCCCCGCACCCGTCTGGGAGCCGCACAACTGCGTAACCTGAAAGTGTATGCAGGCAACGAACACCCCCACACCGCTCAAACTCCGAGAACCATCAATTTAAACGAGATTAAGTAATGAGTATGGAAGTTGTAAACAGCGTCGGACGTAGAAAAGCTGCTGTAGCTCGCGTTTACGTAAAACCCGGAAAGGGAAACATTACGATCAACCAAAAACCGCTGGCCGCTTACTTTCCTCTGGAGATTTTCCAGTATGTCGTAAAACAACCCCTGTTGGCTACCAACACGGTTGAAAATTACGACATCACCATCAACCTCGTCGGAGGAGGAATCAAAGGTCAGGCAGAAGCCGCCCGTCTGGGTATCGCCCGCGCACTCTGCGAAATCGATGCAGAAATGCGCCCGATCCTCAAAAAGAACGGTTTCATGACCCGTGACCCGCGCGAAGTTGAACGTAAGAAACCCGGTCAACCCGGAGCACGTCGTAAATTCCAGTTCAGCAAACGTTAATGCGTTCGCCGAGCACAGAACAGGTACAAATTCCAGAGACTGCATGCCGTGCACTACTCTGAGATTGCCCTTCTGCGGAAAATCGCCCGGACTGTCCGAGACACTACCGATGCGATTGATGTAAAGAGATTTATTAAAATTAGATTTAACAATCAGAAACAATGCCAAGAACTGATTTTAATCAATTATTGGAGGCTGGAGTACACTTCGGTCACCTGAAAAGAAAATGGAATCCCAAAATGGCTCCCTATATTTTCATGGAGAAAAACGGGATTCATATCATCGACCTCCACAAAAGTATCGTGAAGATCGATGAAGCCGCTGCCGCTCTCAAACAGATCGTCAAAAGCGGACGCCGCGTATTGTTCGTAGCGACGAAAAAACAGGCTAAAGAGGTCGTAGCTGAAAAAATTTCGGCCATCGGTATGCCGTACGTTACCGAACGTTGGCCGGGCGGAATGCTTACAAACTTCCCCACAATACGTAAAGCCGTCAAAAAGATGGCTACCATCGACAAATTCACCGCTGACGGAACCTATGACAACTTCTCCAAAAGAGAAAAGTTGCAGATCAGCCGTCAACGTGCCAAACTCGAAAAGAACCTCGGTTCCATCGCCGATCTGACCCGTCTTCCGGCTGCGATTTTCGTCGTGGACATTCAGAAAGAGGCCAATGCCGTCAAAGAAGCCAAACGGTTGAATATTCCCGTATTCGCAATGGTTGATACTTGTTGTGATCCGACAGACATCGATTATGTGATTCCTGCGAACGACGATGCAACGAAATCCATCGCCGTCGTACTGGATGCCGTAACGGCCGCCATTGCAGAAGGTCTCGCCGAACGGAAATTGGAGAAAGAGAAAGAGGCTGCCCAAAAGGACACCAAGGAAAAAGAAGCTAAACCCCGTATCAAAAAGGCAGCTAAAACCGAAGCCGTAAAGGTTAACGAAGAAAAAGAGGCTCCTGCTGCCGAAGAGGAGGCCGCTCCTGCCCCAGCGACTGAAGTTCAGGAGACAAACGAGGTAAAAGAGCCGGCTGATGCCGAGTAATTAACTAAAAAAGAGAAATATTATGGAAATCAAAGCTGCCGATGTGGCCAAGCTCCGCAAAATGACCGGAGCCGGCATGATGGACTGTAAAAAAGCCCTGATCGAAGCAGAAGGAGATTATACCAAAGCTCAGGATATCATCCGCGAAAAAGGTAAATTGGTCGCTGCCAAACGTGCAGACCGCACCGCGAGCGAAGGTGTAGTCGTGTCTAAGATCGTAGGAGACAAAGGATACATGCTCTGTCTCGCTTGTGAGACCGATTTCGTTGCTAAAAATGCTGAATTTGCAGCATCGGCTAACGAAATGTTGGACATCGCAGTCAAAGTCGATGCTTCTGATCTTGAAACCTTGAAAGCAACCGAAGTAGACGGACGTACTGTAGCAGACAAGGTCACCGAAAAATCGGGTCAGACCGGAGAAAAAGTCGAGCTAGTGTACTATGCGAAAATCCAGGCTCCCATGTGTGTAACGTATATCCATACGAACCACAAACTCGGAACGTTGATCGGATTCAACAAAGAAGTCAGCATGGAAGTAGCTAAAGACGTAGCTATGCAGGCTACGGCAATGGCCCCCATCTCGATCAGCCGCGAAGATTGCGATCCGGCTGTTATCGAACACGAACGCGAAATCGGACGGGAACAGGCTCGTCTGGATGGGAAACCTGAAGCCATGTTGGATAAGATTGCTGAAGGAAAAGTCAACAAATTCCTGACGGAAAACACCTTGTTAAGCCAACCTTTGGTTAAGAACAACAAGATGTCGGTTGCAGCCTACATCAAACAGGATAATCCGGAAGCAACTGTAGTCGCTTACAAACGTTTCTCGTTGAACGACTAGTCCTTTCTATATAGAACAAAAAAGGCACCTTGTAAGGTGCCTTTTTTGTTTCGCAATCATCAAAACAACTACAATTCAACATCGTTCAACAACTAAGTTTTTTCGCTTTTGTCGAAACTTGCCGCACATTCAAATAAATAAAACAGTCACAAAAAAGTCTATTTTTTTTGTTAACAATCGATAAAAATAATTCTCACTAATATTGCCAAATAAAAAAAAAAGATTTAACTTTGGTTCGTAGTTTGAAACCAGATTAATTTACATACTAAATTCAAAAAACCTTGTTTATGAAAAAGTGCCTAAGACTTAGCATTTTACCCCTTTTGTTTGCGGGTGTTCTGTTCAGCTCTTGCAAGGACGACGCAAAAAAAGGAAATCCCAATCCGATAATCTCTGTAACCGTAGAAGATGCGGATGTTATTTTGGACCAGGAGAACAAAAGGATCGACGTTTTATTCTATGAATATCGTTCTTTATCCTCTGTCGAAGCCACATTTGAATTGGTAGACGGAGCTTCGCTCTACACCCCTCTGGGCAAAAACCCTGCAACACTCGACCTTTCAGACACCAAATGGGGAGCTTCCGTCGTTGTCCAAACCGGTGACGAATTGATCTATTACGATATATTCGGAGCTATCGACTATCCGCTCATGGGGATGAATGTTTCTGCCGAAAACGGAGAAGTTGTCGGTGTGGCCACAATCGATCAAAACTTAAAGAACATCACGGTGAAATTTACCCATATCACTGATTTCAGTAATGTAGATTGTGAATATGTTGTCAGCAAAAATGGTGGCCAGATGGTTTCGCCCCAAACCACAACGTGCAAATTGGATATGACTAAAGAAAATACGGTCACTTGCTCTTCGACCCGCGGTGGTACGATAACCTATTCGATCAAACCGGCATCCTCTCCTATATCGAAAGACAACGTTCCAGCAGGATGGGAACAGGTTACCGATCGTAATTTGCCTTCATATATGGCATTATACACCACGGATGACTTTTATGGCAACAATGCATACGCCTTATTGGCTGACGCACGGGCAAGTTTCTCTGTAATGAGCCAAGGTATCAATGAATTGAAGACCATACCTCAATTCTATGCAGAAGATCCTACGGCTACTGTAATGATCAACGGTAGTGCAACGGATGACTTGATTGTCGTACAAGGCCAAGTTGTCAATGAAGGGACCAGTGGATCCCCGACCGCATTCGGTGTTACCCAGTATGGATATAAACTTATTGGTGGCACAGGATGGAATGTAACATGGCAAGAGGCAAAACAGAATGACTCTCTGGCATACTATGCCATGTATGGTACCAACGCTTTAATTACAGACGGAACAAAAGCGGGAGGTTTGAATAATGTCGATTTGGATGCTCGCTCCGCTATTGGAATAAGTAATGTTACGAAAGAAGACCCAGGATTTATCGTATTCTTCGTATCTGAAAAATATGCAGGTTCACCTGGAGTATCTGTAAAACAGGTAGGCGATATCATGGCTGATTGGGGTTGCTATAATGCCATCAACCTACAAGGTGGATCAGGGTCGTCAATGCATGTAGCAGGACAACCTACAATTACGCCTAAAAACGGACTTGAGGCCCATAAACTTATCGGTTGTGTCGGTGTCTTGAAATAAAAAAACATGATAGAACAAAAAGGGACATAACATCTGTTATTGTCCCTTTTTGTCTTTATTGTGGTCAGAAAAAACTATCGTTGTTAATCATTTTTATATAAGAAACAGCAAAATAATTTGCAAATATCTTGTCTGAATTGAAAAAATAATATAACTTTGGTTCTGGATTGAAACCAATAATAATTCATTATACTAAAATTAAAAACCTTGTCTATGAAAAAGTACCTACAATTCTGTTTAATGGGTTTGCTCGTCTTGGGTATGGGTCTTTCTTTGGGCTCATGCAAGGATGAAAACGAAGGCAGCGGGTCACCCAATCCTCTGTTGGGAGTACAAGTCGACTTATCCGAAATAGACTCTACTGCTATCGCTCTCGTAGATATCGATCAAGCGAACAAACTTATTACTATTTCATTAAGTAAAACAGTAACTGATCTGTCTGCTGTTCCCGTCACTTTCGATTTAGTCAATGGAGCTTACCTGTATTCTCCATACGTAACCAACCCCGTATTGATGGACCTTTCAGAAGAGACCGGTGTAAACATTGCAACAGGCGACAATATCGTTTGTTACAAGCTTGTCGCTGAAGAGGACCAAGCCTTGAGAAGTTTGAAAGCAACAGCAGGCGGAATAGAAGCTATCACAAATGTTGACCAAGCCAATAGATTGATCGACATCTGTTTTGAAGATAATGAAGTGGATTTGAGTGCTATCAATCTTGAATTCGAACTTTCTCCTGTTTCAAACATGGTATCGCCTTCGACCCCGACTGCTACGGTTGACCTTTCTGCAGATACCTCCATTGTCAAAGTGTACAATGAGTTTAAAGGCGAAGTGGAATATAAAGTAATTTGCTGGAACTATCCGACAGGTGGAGTTATGGATGTTAAAGAATATTCTGATGTCCAAGTTACCGCAGGCGCAGAAGGTGAATTCCAAATCAAAACTACGGGAGAAAATCCGGCTATCCTCACAAACCGCTATCCTGTATCATATGGTATGGTTATGGAATTCGAATACAAGTCAGATGTTGACTTGGGTCGTCCGGTATTCAGCCTTGATTTGAACAATAAAGATTTGCAAATCAGAGGTTATGAACTCGATGCTACTTCCGATTGGAAAACTATGGCAATAGATATCAGTACACTCTATTTTGATGCAGCTAAAATTTTAGGTAAGAGCTACACCGTTCACATGGCATTGGGCGAGGAAATTCCTGAAGGCACTAATATTTCTATTCGGAATTTCACCGTTCGTGAACGCAACTTCAACGAAGAGATGGGAATCGAATTAGGATATTGGCCGTTGTTCAATTCTGGATCCGGAAATACCTGTAAGGTAACAGATATGACGACAAATGAAGAATTCCCAACCGTTCAATTTGTTTGTGAAGCTGCTAATGACCCATATTATGCACCAATATCTCATAGTGAAGATATCACCAAAGAGATGAATCAAATCTATTTCTACTATAAGAGTGAAACTTCGTTCCAACAACAAATCTTTATGCGAGCTGTCGATGATACATGGTCATTCCGTTTTGCAGACGAAGAGGAAACAGTAAATTACGATAAGACTACACAAAAACCCGAATTACGCTACACATACGAACCTACTGACATTTGGACTTGTGTACATTTCGATGCAACCTATGCACTTGAAACGATCTTTGAAGCACATGGTGATGCAGGAGCAGGAAATAACTCGATTCGTTGGGATCCTGAAGCAATCGGAACTTTAAATGCTCCTATTATCTATCGGAACATCCGGTTCGTTCAAGCCAGCTATGAATAAACGATAGCGATTGGACTGCGAAATACCAAAAAAAGTGCTGCAAAAATGCAGCACTTTTTTTATTATAACCCTTATTTCTCACGAAATAATATTATCCGGGAAAATAAAACCAAAATAAAATTTCACCCTACTACCCTCCTACTCCGGAATAAAACACATTAAATATCCTGTCAATTAGCAAAATACACCTGCTCCTTTATATAGTAATAAATTACACAGAAACCGGTACGACCTGTTCCAATGCTACATACCACAAATAACCATGTACTTGCCGATATCCCATCTGTCGTAACAGCCAAATATACTCCTTGATCTGTTCTTTATATGCAGACCTCTCATACTGGCCAAACTTATAATCTACAATGATTGCCTCGCTTCCTTTGATCAGTACACGGTCCGGACGTCGGGTATTCGACCCTCCGGGCAGTAAAATTGCATGTTCATTGCGCACCTCGGTCCATTGCGGATTGAACCATGAAGCAACAACTGGGTTCTGCCAAGCCTTCTCGATCTTTTCACGAAGAAGATCAACCTCTTTCTTCGAAATCGCACCTTCGCGATACATTTGTTCCAACCTCTGCCCCGCCTCTTTCTGATTCGAGACATACTCAAAAAGCTTATGCATAAGAATCCCGTAATTACGGAGATCGGATTCCCGATTATCCGTTGGCTTCTCCTTGTATATTTGGTCCTGTTTCTGAGAAGAAACATTATCGACGGTATGTAATTGCTCTCCGGTTGCCAAATTCTCCGTATCGTTCACATCCTCAAAATAACGATCCGTATCAAAACGGAAACTCAGCTTTTTATCATAGGGAATGACCGGATACTCCGTTATGTAGTCAACAGATGTAGATTGCGTAACGTTCAAAGAGGCCGGCTTGCCGAAATCGAATATCGAATCATTATCTTTCTGTTCCGTCCTGCCCTTGATCCCACATGTAGCCTTACAACCCTTTTCCGACTGATTCCCATCAATCGCCTGAACAAGCAAATTTCCGACATCGGAACCAGCCGTATTACTACTCGTATTCGGTCGCAAAAGATACAACTCGTCGACAGCCCGTGTAACAGCAACATACAGCAGATTAATGTTATCGATATGAGACATGACAAGCTCCTGATAGCTATCATCCGCAAAGTACGAATCTAACAACACTTTCTTCCACCCGAGAGGAAAAACACCCAACGGACTAAAAGTGTTTTCTGCACTTTTTGCCCACGTCAAACTTCCGCTAAGCGGTTCAAGGCTCCAGTTACAATACGGAACAATCACGACCCGGTATTGCAACCCTTTCGACTTATGGATCGTTAATACATTGATCGCATTTTGCGTTTGAGGCAGGGCGATTGATTGTGTCGCACCGGACTCTTCCCACCAAGAGACAAACAGCGGCAGGTCAGCGATACGAGAGGTGGCAAACCGGTGAATCTGATTCTCAAACGCCTGTAAATAGGCAATTTCCCCTTCCCGTTCTGAAAGCTTATAATACATAACCACCTCATCAAAAACCTCTTCAATCGAAGCCAAACGCAATTTATGAAGAAATTCCGTTTCTTTCGGATCGAGATCCTGCCCAAACGGCCGATCGAGAAACTGGTTATGTATGGCCCGGCTTATCGACTCATTGAGGTCGAGAACCAATCTGAAGACGGCAACGATAAAGCCGACTACAGAAGAGCTTCCGATCTGCAAAGCCTCCTGAGTCACCACATCATAACAGTATGTAGCATCCGGATGCGCTGACTTGTAATCGAGCAGTTGTTGGGCCACAGAGACTCCTTGCGCTTTCTTCCGCACCAAAATGGCGATATCGCCCGGCTTATACCCTCGTTGCTGCAACTCCTCGATCACTTCGATGACATAAGGCTTCTCCTGATGCTGCTCTTTATCGTAAGTCACCACCCGCACATATCCAGAATCCGCTGCTGCATGTGCTTGTTGATGATGCCCTTCATAGGCATGCTGAAGCATATCCTTCAAATCCTGATGTCTGTCTGATGAAAGGAATCCTTTCTCCTCAGCCTCATCCAAAAGGGCATTCAACCGCTGGTTATCCTCCTGCACACAACTCTCAATCATAAAGTTATTGAACTCGACTACCCGCTTGGCGCTGCGGTAATTCGTATCGAGCGACTGGATGTCAACATTTTCGAACACATTACTCACTTCATGTCCCAAAATTCGCCAATCTCCCCCACGCCACCGATAGATCGACTGTTTGATATCGCCCACCAACAGGGCCGGCATATCCTGTTGTGCCGCAACCGCATTCTCCAACAAAGGTTTGAAGTTGTTCCATTGCTGCACTGAGGTATCCTGAAACTCATCGATCATAAAGTGATCGAATCTGTTTCCCACCTTTTCATATATAAAGGGTGTAGCATTCCCCCCGATCAATTTTCCGATTATGGTTCCCGTCTCGGAGATCGGAACGATCCGCTGCTCCTTACTCAATTCCGACACGCACTGGGCAAGATCCTGCAACAGGACAAACCCCCGATAATTGGAAAGGACCAGATCGGCAGAGGTCAAAAAGCGATTATGTTGATCGTAAGCATCACGCAAACCTTTGAGCAGCGGTTGGAGCTGCGGGACAAGGGCCTGTAAAGCTGCTTTGTTCGGAGAACTAGCTGAAACCCATTTTTTACGATCTATGCACGCATCGGTAACCCGCGTCGAATAAGAAGCAATTTTTCCTCTTTCAACCTTGACAAAATAGCTCGTACATCCCTGATTCCCATAGGAAAAATCTTCTGGACGAAACCCTGCATCGGCAATAATCTTTAAGGCATCAGATGCGATTTTACGCATTTTATTTTTTATACATGCACTCTGTTTCTTGATTTCGTCCACAGTTTTGAGAAAATCTGGCACTTTGGTTTGTGATTGGAGCATTTTATAGCGCTCCTGAAAAAGCTCGCCACCGAGTACAACAAGTTCCCTGCGGATATCCCACTTCCCGTCACGCTCCATTTTCTCCTCCACCAACGGGATGACCCTCTGTCGCAACTTCTCATCCGTCGCGATCCGATCAATCAACCGATCGGCAGCCTCCTCCAACAGCGTATCCGTCTCCAACTCGAGATTGAAATTGATATCGATTCCCAGTTCGCGAAGAAAGGCACGAATGATCCGCTGAAAGAACTTATCGATCGTCAACACCGAAAAACGGCTGTAATCGTGCAAGATATAGGTCTGCGCTCTGACTGCACGATTGCAAACGTCTGTTACCGACAACCCAAGATCAGAACATAGATCGTTCAAATAATTGCTCTTTAGGTTAGAAGCCAGACGGTTGATCTCCTCGACAATGCGCCGTTTCATCTCCTCGGTGGCCTTATTGGTAAAGGTAACCGCCAGAATATTCCGATAGCACCCTGGATCCCGCACAACCTCACGCACATAGGCATAGGCCAACTGGTAGGTTTTTCCCGAACCGGCCGACGCCCGTAAAATTTTCACATTCGCCATAAATCAAATCCCGTTACACGCTTTAAAGATACGGAAAAGATCAGAACTTTTTTATACCCAATCAAGAGTATCTCCTGGCCATCGGTCTTCGACCGTTCGACACACCTTTCAAACCACAGCATCTTGTAACAAAACCGCCAAAATATACGTTAGTACAATATAAATTAGAAAATCCGAGCAAAAAGAGTTATATTTGTATAATAAATAAACTTTCGATGTCATGAAACGATTGTTGATACTCAGCCTTATTTTAGGAAGTTGCATCCAGTTGGCTTCCGCTCAGAAACAGATCAAAAGCGAGGAGCCGTTGTACTTCTCCAAAACCGAATTCAACGGCAACCTGAACGTCCGCCTGGTCCACTCCGACACCGCCCGTATCGAGATCGAACTGAATGACGCACAAATCAACCAACTCAACTGGACAATCAAAGACAGCTGCCTTACGGTACGGCTAAAACCCGGAACCCAAAACAAGGGCAACGGAAACGTAACCGTATATTATAACAACATCGACGTACTCAAGGCTTCCGAAGCAAAAATTACCGGTACCGATACCTTAACCGCCAAAATGATGGATATCGAACTGCAGTCGGGAGCAACCGTCACGACTGCAGTCGACACGAAAGACCTCTATCTAAAAGTAGGCGGGAATTCGACAGCCGATGTATCGGGTACGGCGAAATATCTGACGCTGGTTGCAGGAGCCAAATCCAAAGCGGACTGCCGGAATCTGCTCGCCACCGATGTCCGTGTCGAGGCTGCCTCCGCCGCCGAAACCTACGTTTATGTCTCAGAACGTCTACAAATATCCTCAGGGACCGGAGCTGCCGTATTCTACAAAGGTGTACCAGAGATTATCCGGTCGACCTCTAAGATGATGGGCTCGATCAACAGCATCGGAGAATAATTCCTCGTTAACCCGAACCCAACGCCCAGATACACCAAACGAGGGTGCGATGAACAGTTTCCTATCCGAAGTAGCTTCATACCTCTATAATCAATACGGCGATGATATTTCGTCGTTAAAGATAGTCTTTCCGAACCGTCGGGCCCAGCTCTTTTTCTGTGATGCGCTCATGAAAAAGATCAGTCGCCCGATATGGCAACCCACGTTCGTAAGCATACAGGAGTTGATGGAACATATCTCCGGTCTCCATACGAGCGACCGGATCAAACTGATCGTCGAATTATATAAAGTCTACTCAAAATATCATCAGGAAACCTTCGATTCGTTCTATTTTTGGGGCGACATGCTGCTCTCCGACTTCGACCAGATCGACAAATATATGATTCCGGCCGATGTGTTGTTCAGCAACATCCATGACCTGAAAACCATCGAAAGCGATCTGTCGTATCTGACTCCGGAACAGCGGGAGGTCATCGCCCAATTCTGGACCAATTTCAATCTGAATGATTCGCAGTCCGATTCCGAGGAGAAAAAACATTTTTGGGATATATGGGAATCGCTGTCAAAAATTTACCATGAATTCCGAGAGGTCCTGACCCGACAAGGGTTGGCCTACGAAGGTATGGTCTACCGTACGGCAGCCGAAACGCTTCGCTCGGATGCCCCCTTAAGCCTGCCGGGCGATAACGACAGCCGATTCGTCGTCGTAGGATTCAATGCCCTATCCGTCTGCGAAAAGCAACTGTTCCTCGCACTGAAAAAGAGTGGCCGGGCCGATTTTTTCTGGGACTACGATTCCTACTATGTGGATAACAAAGACTTTGAAGCCGGTATGTTCCTGCGCGACAACCTGCGCGACTACCCGCCTCCCGATATGGCACGAATCAGCCACGCCCATTTTTCCCATCCGAAAAAAATGACCTGCATTGCCGCACCGTCGGACAGTTTACAATGCAAATACGTCCATACGTTCCTTAAGGAGCTGATCGACCGGGGTGAACAGCCGGACAAAGAGACCGCTATCGTTCTGACCGATGAGTCGCTGCTGATTCCGGTTTTGCACTCGATTCCCGCCGAGATCAAAAGTCTGAACGTCACGATGGGGTATCCGCTGCAACAAACTACGGCCTATTCGTTTGTCGAGCGTTTGATCGAGCTCCAAAGCCGCAAACGCCAATCCAAATCGAAAGATTGCACCCGATTCTATCACAGCGACGTCATCGGCCTGTTGAACCATCCTTATATCCAAGAGAGCCAAGCCGAAACGGCCAATCGGCTGATTCAAGAGATTCGTCGGAAACAGATCGTCTACGCCAACTCCGAATTATTCCCCAAAGAAGGTATCATCGGGCAGATCTTCACCCCTACTGGATCGTGGACTGAGCTGGCAACCTATCTCCAGGAAATCCTGTCGCGTGTCGCTAACCAGCCCGACTCCGACAACGAACGAAAGAGCTACTTTCACCTCATTGTCGATCACCTTGTCCGGATCAAAAATTCACTTATCGGATCGGACGTCGACCTGACTCCCGAAATTTTCGCTTCGTTGCTGCGAAGAACCCTCCAACCGCTGCGCATACCGTTTCAAGGCGAACCGTTGCAGGGCATTCAAATCATGGGTATTCTGGAGACCCGAGTCCTCGATTTCAAAAATGTTCTGATTCTTTCGGCCAACGACGACACGTTCCCGGGAAACCGCATGGAGGGATCGTCCTTTATTCCGTACAATCTGCGGTATGGCTACGGACTCCCCACCGCCCAGCACCACGAAGGTGTCTTTGCCTACTACTTCTACCGGCTGCTGCAACGCGCCGAACGGGTAGACATTGCCTATTGCTCAAACAGCGACGACAAACGCAGCGGGGAACCGAGCCGATATATTTACCAACTGCTCTATGAATCGAAGCACAACCTGAATTTCAAACCGTTGCAGTTGCAGGTCAATCTATCACAAACGAAACCGATCAAAGTGGACAAAAAGGGAGCCGTAGCCGATGCATTGAAAGAATTCCTGGACACTTCGAGCAAGAAACAACTCTCTCCGACCTCTTTGTATCAATACCTCGAATGTCCATTGAGATTCTACTTCCGGAGTATCGCCAAGCTGTCGCAAGAGGAAGAAATCGCCGAAGAGATCGACCTGCCCATGTTCGGAACCATCCTGCACCGGACCATGGAGCTTCTCTACAAACCGTTGAAAGAAAACCCCGATCCTCAGACCGCAATTTCACAGATTAAGCCACAAGCGGTCAAAGCAAAGACCGTGCAGGCAATTAACGAGATGTACCTCCAAGAACAGCAGGTCGCCGAAGAAGAGTATAACGGGAACATGATTCTCGTCCGGGATGTCGTGACCTATTACATCACCCACTGTATTTTACCGTTCGATTCCTCCATGTCTCGGCCGAATTTCACCATAGAGGGGACAGAGATCCCTGTTCAATGTCCGTTTTCGTTCGAGGGAGCTGACGGCCAATCCCACACAGTTACCTTTGCCGGAAAATCGGACCGCATAGACCGTTTAGACGACGACACACGCCGCATTGTCGATTACAAGACCGGAGCGTCACATATCGAGTTCAGCGGCATCGATTCACTGTTTAACGGAACCCAACAAGAGCACAACTCCGCCGCCTTCCAAACCCTGCTCTACTCATTGATGTTCTCTAAGAACGAATACAATGAGATTCAACCGGCACTCTATTATGTGCGGGATATGCAGAACAAAGTGTATTCTCCCTTATTGCAGATGGGAGGCGGAAAACGGAAACCAGGGAAAACGGAAATATCCCGTTTCAGTATGGTTCAAAAAGAGTTCGAAAAAAAACTGCGAGAAACACTGCGTAAACTATTCGACCTCTCCGTTCCGTTCGAACAATGCAAAGACGCAAAATATTGTACCTACTGCGACTTCAAAAAAATATGCAGAAGGTAAACGCTTAAAGCCGACGCAGAATCCGTGCCGGATTCCCCACAGCAACCACATCCGAAGGCACATCCTTCGTGACGACGCTACCCGCTCCGATGACCGTCCGATCGCCGATGGTCACACCGGGGCAGATCACGGCACCGCCTCCGATCCAACAATCATCCCCGATCGTTACCGGACGACAAGCCTCGACCGGTTCGCGCCGCTGACGATAATCCATCGGATGGATAAAAGTATAAATCTGTACCGAAGGTCCGATCAGAACGTGTTTCCCGATTCGGATCGGCGCTCCGTCCAACATGACACAATTAAAATTGACAAAACCGCCTTCACCCATATACAGGTTATAACCGTAATCGCAGAAAAATGGGGGACGGATCAATGTTCCCTCCGCCACATGGGGAAAGAGGTCTCGAAACGCAGTCCAATATGGTTCGCTTTTCAGGGCAGATGCATTGAGCCGCAACAACAGTCGCTCAGCATTTTGTCGCTCCTCGCTCAACTGCGGATCGCACGACTCGAACCACGCTCCGGACAACATTCTTTCTTTCTGGGTCATCGCTATCGTTTAAGCATTAAACGTAAAGAAGTAATTCATAAAAAAGTTCCAGAGCGTCACCCCGCCAATGGCCACCAGCTTCGACAGGTAGAAATTGACCCGACATTTGTCGTTCAACAGGTAGATAATAAAGTTATTCAGGATCAGTCCGATGGCCGAAATTCCGACAAACTGGATGTATTGTGCCGCAATTTTCGGATCATGACTTTCAAAGGTCCACAACCGGTTCAAAAAATAGTTCGATGAAGCCGCAGTCACAAATCCGAGAGAATTGGAAATGTACTTATTCAGTTTCAGTTTCTCTTTACACAAAAAGGTGACGCCGAAATCGACAACCATTCCCGTAAAACCTACGACACAGAATTTTATAAACTGACTGAACATACGCTCTGACTACTTTTTAGTTTTTATCTTGACCGTCTTGCCGTTAAACCACGTCGACACGGGCATATTAGCTATCGTAAATCCGACCTGAAAGGTACGTGGCGTCAACTCCGGCACCACGAAATCGAGCTCTCGGGACAACACGCCTCCCGCCGGAAGATCGCCGGTCAACGGAAGCACATATTTGTGTGTCGGCTCGCTCCGATGCCGCCATACCATACTGACCGCCACCGAATCCCCGTCGATCCGATAGTCGTATGGATAGGGATTGTACAGCACTAATTTCAGGTGCAATGTATCTCCGACCTGTACCTCACGCGGTAATGAATCGTAGGTTATATCGATCCGGCGAACCGGAATAAACCGATCGCAAACGATATAATCGAACCGGCTGCCGTTCGCCAGCTCCAGACGGTGTACTCCGGGAACACTGTCCCACACCTGCATCAACACACGCCCTTCGGCCATCCGGTCGTCATCGTCTTTCAGCTCATACTGGCTGGTCCGGTAATAGATCGACGGTTGGGCATAAGAGCGTTCGCCTGTATAGAAAAGGTACTTCGCCGCCCCGGTATAGGTCCCGTCGAAAATCACGGGAGCTCCGTCGGCAACGGCAGCAATCGCCTGATAAGAATCCCTATTATCGAATACCTCGAACTTCAGACCGAGCGGATTGGCCACCATCTCCACACGCACCAAGCCGACCAGCACCAACGTAACCACACCGACCCGCACCACATAACGGCGCAGCTTTTCACGACCCCGTACATAGGCAAACAGTACGGCGATCACGCCGAACGTTGCAGGAATCTCCCACTGCGGCTGCACGTAACCCCGCGTCGTCGAAGCCAGAAAAAAGAGGATGAATCCGGCCGACATGCAGTTCATCGCCCGAAGCACCGGAGTCTCTCCGCGCGTCCTCCACCAACCGGCCAGAAAGAGCGGGAACAGGAACGGATTGAAGATGGCGAACAGATTCAACAAATACTCCGTCACGAACGAAAATTCGAAATCGCGGGTCCGGCCATCCAGATGGTATCGGAACGAAACCCAATCGTGGCTGTATTGCCACCACAAATGGGGCAGAATCAACAGCAAAGCCAGCAGACAGGCCGCATAAAACTTCGGACTCTTAAATACCTTGATCTGCGACAGCACCGTAAACAGGACGACCAATGCCCCGTGATATTTGCTGTATGCCAATGCGGCGATCGTCACCCCCATCCACAAGGCATCGCTCCACCGGCCCCTCTCCGTAAAACGTTTGAAAAAGAGCAGATACAATGCGGTAAAGAGCATCAACGGGCCGTCCGGGACCGCAATAAACCCGTACAGTTGCAGGATGGGCATCGCAGATGCGACCAATGCAAACAGATTCGCATCCCTTATGGTCGGGCTTTCCGGGCGGATGATCCGCCACAGCACCCACAGATAGATCGGCTGCAAAACCGTAAAAAAGAGACGAACGCCCAATTCTCCCCCCAAGAAGTGCCCGAGCCATACCAACAGTGCCGTCATCGGCGGATGGTCGAAATAGCCCCACGCCAGATCTTGGGAAAACATATAGTAGTAGGCCTCGTCGTTTGCGAGTTCGGTACATCCGGCCTGGATCACATTGATGATCCACCATACGCCGAGCCACATCCAGACCTTTGCCTCAGGATTTCTGACAGCAATAGATTTCATGCACACACTCTTTCAAATAGGGAAAACAATCCCCGTCTGTTTTTCTTATTTACGGCCGTACCAAACAGCCCTATTTCTCCGCAAAGGTAACAAAATTCGGCCTCCCGGCAAACGGACACTACTCCTGTGACAACCCTTTCAACAAGGCGATCTCCTCTGGCCAACGTGCCTCATCAGGAGTTTCGAGAACCAACGGGATTCCATCGAAGCGGGCATCCCGGGCAATATACCGGAATACATTCATTCCGAGCATACCTTCACCCAGACTATTATGGCGGTCTACCCGACTGCCCAACGGCTTCATCGCATCGTTGAGGTGCATCCCCCGCAGGTAGGAAAACCCGACGATCCGATCCAATTCGGCAAACGTGCGCTCACAAGCCGCCTCATCCGAGAGATCATATCCGGCAGCAAAGGCGTGGCACGTGTCAATACATATCCCTACCCGACTCTTATCCTCCACGCGATCGATAATCGCAGCCAGATGTTCGAACGCAAAACCTACGTTGGATCCCTGACCCGCCGTATTTTCGATCACGGCCGTTACACCAGAGGTAGCCTCCAACGCCATGTTGATCGAATCGGCCACCCGGCGCAGACACTCGTCAAGCGAAATCTTCCCGAGATGGCTTCCGGGATGGAAATTCAACCGGTCGAGTCCAAGTTGTTGGCAACGCGTCATTTCATCAAGGAACGCTTCCCTTGATTTGGCCAAACCCTCCTCTTCGGGATGCCCCAAATTGATCAGGTAGCTGTCGTGCGGCAAAATCTGAGCCGGGGTATAACCATTATCCTCGCAGTTTTTCCGAAAAGCTTCGATACTCGCAGCCGACAACGGAGCTGCTTTCCACTGCCGCTGGTTTTTGGTAAAGAGAGCGAAGGCTGTCGCTCCGATCGCCGCCGCATGCAGCGGGGCATTCTCAACACCCCCCGATGCACTCACATGTGCTCCGAAATATTTCATATCTTTAATATTAACGATGTTTCCAACTATATTATTCCTATTTCCCATGCTGCAGATCACCTCATCCCCCCTCTAATTTCATTCAACTGACTATCTCTTCTTTGTCTTGCGGCAGGGTATTCCTTTCTTCCAAAAAATCTCCTCTTGAGTAATGTACCAAGTTTTTCCCCGATCGTTGTTTCCCTGATAAAACAGATAAGTTCGTCCGTTCCGATCTCTGAACAGGTGCGGATGTCCCGACTCGCTGGAGTTCCATTCACCCTCTTTCCCGTTGGGGACAAAAGGCTCGGTAAACAGACGCTCCCAATGTACCCCATCATTACTCCTCGCCACCCCGATCTGTTGTGGTGAATTATTGTAGGCTCCCGCATAAAACATATACAAAACCCCTTTCTTTTCCACGACGGAGGCCCCTTCAATACACATTCCCTCCCACGGCAATTCGGGAGAAAGAATCGTTGAATCGATGGCCAACTGCCAGTCATCTCGGCCGAAATCCGTATCTGCCGGCGCGGCAGCTACGCCTAACATCTGTTTTTGAAACGCTTTATCTCGCGTCGCAAAATAGAGGAAATACTGCCCTTTGAACATACACACTTCGGCATCTATGGCCCGCCCGCAATTCCAATCGCCGGTCGGACTGAAAATCGGATTCGACGGATCGCGACGGAAAGTAATGCCGTCTTCCGATTCGGCATGACATATCGCATCGTGCATCCCGTTCCCATAAGTCTGATAAAACAGGTGCACTCTACCCTCCTTCACCAGTGCACCGGGAGCACACAGACCGTTCCTTTCATATTCGGCATCCGGATCGGGAACAATTTCACCGACCTTCACCCAATCAATCAAATCATCGCTCGCCGCTATACCGATGTTCCAACCCGAGTTTTCGTCCCCTTGTTTCGGCGGAACCGAATAGTACATCAGATAACGCCCGTCAAAATAGACCACATGCGGGTCTTTCGCATAAGGTACTCCCATACGGGACGTATCCGCATACATCATACGGACCGGTTGTGCCATTACAACCTTCGTCATACAAAACAACAAGACGACAATCCAATAAATCTTATTCCTCATCCGTTATATACTAAAAGACATTCCACTCATTAATGCTATTCACCATGATGCCAAACGATTCTATCACCCAATATCCGCTGTATACGTATCTTCCGCACACCGTTCCTCTCATCACTCTTATTCCTCGTTTTTTTACAAAAAATTTTGCCGGAATTCCTTATCGTTCCACCCGCATCTACGCGATGTGTAAAGATACAACTTTTTAACAGAAATTCCGTAAAAAAACAAAACCCTGACCAAATATTATATATCTTTGCCCAGGACCAACTCTTTCGGCTCGATCATGAAACGGATATCTTTACTCTGTATGTTTACGCTGTTCATGCTGATTTCCATACCGGGTGTCGCACAGTTTTCCATATCGAGGGTTACACCCGATAGTGCTGGAACAAAAATCACCCCGAGAGCCCCCGGCCCTCTGGCCAAGCCGCTGACGACCATCTACGAAAGCGAAGCCCGTAACAAAGCCGAAAAAAAGAGACTGCGCAAGGAACGCAATACGCTCACCATTACAACGGGATTGAACCTCACCCAAACGAAATTCGACAACTGGGCGCCGGGCGGTACCAATACGTTTACCGGTTACGCAGCGCTGACCATCAAACACGTATATGCCCGTAACAAAGTTACCCTGACCACCAATTTCGACTCCAAATACGGAATGACCACCATAGCCGGTAAAACGACCAAAGGATACGACTACTTCAATTCGAACTTCACTGCAGCGTGGGCCATCTCCAAAAACTGGTCCTACAGTGCCAATATCGCATTGAACAGCCAATGGTCGAAGGGCTGGACCGCCGACCATGCGACTATGGTCAGCAACATCTTCTCGCCGGCTTACGTTCCGGTCGGTATCGGACTCACCTATCAAGCCCTGAAAAAGGTACCTATTAGATTGACATTAAACGTACTCAGTACCAGTACGACATTAGTCTTAAGCGACACGCTTTCTAAAATCGGAGCTTTCGGTGTCGAACCCGGCAAACACCAAAAAACGACATTCGGTTCCTCCATCCGGGCCGACTTGAACCAACCGATCGCCAAAGGGAAACTCAGATACGTACTTTACCTGTACTATTCGACCAACTACGAACAGAACAACTATGTGGAATGGCAGGGAACTCTATCCATCCAAATCACCAAGATTATTGCAGCGACAGTTTTCAACCGTATGATATACAATGAAGTTCAAGCAACTCCGTATAACAAACCCCTGCAGTGGAACTATTCATTCGGATTAGGACTCACATACGTATTCAGAAATAAATAGGAACGGTTTATGTATAAATCCTAAAAATGTAAAAAACAGCAAATGTATAAAAACAGCAAATTTACCGTCATACTCCCTACCATAATCGCTTGCTCCATCGCTTTGGGCATTTTGCTCGGAGGAAAGGTATTCCGTAATGACCGGACCCGGAACATGCAGGGACAAAGCCTGATGTCACGGAACAACAACAAAATCGACATGCTGCTGTCGCTTATCAACAATACGTATGTCGATTCCGTATCGACCGACTCATTGATCGAAAATGCCATACCCTTAATCGTCGACGAACTCGATCCGCACTCCTCCTATTTGACCAAAGCGGAGGTTTTGGAAGCCAACGAGATATATGATGCCCAGTTCGACGGGATTGGAGTAACATTCAATATGCTGACCGACACGGTTATCGTTTTGAACGTCATTTCCGGAGGCCCCAGCGCCGAAGCCGGAATACAGTCCGGCGACCGCATCATTACGGTCAACGATTCGATCATTGCCGGTGTGAAGATGCCACAAAACAATGTCGTCAAACGGCTCAGGGGACCGCGAGGCAGCCAGGTCAAACTCGGCATCCAACGCTACGGACACAAAGATCTGATCCCCATTACGGTTACACGAGGAGCAATTCCGATCAAAAGTATCGTTGCTGCCTATATGATCCGTCCCGAGATTGGATACATTCGTTTCGAGCAATTCTCAGGGACCTCATATCAGGAACTGATCTCGGCAATCTCCGGTCTGAAAGATCAGGGAATGAAAAAACTGATCCTCGATATTCGGGGGAACGGCGGGGGTTTGCTCGACCAGGCTATCATCATTGCCAATGAATTCCTCCCCAAGGATAAGATGATTGTTTACACCCAAAACAGAGAGGGCCAAAAGGACATCAAATATAGTGACGGACAAGGTTCGTTCACCGAAGAGGAGCTGGTCGTACTGATCGACGAAAATAGCGCTTCGGCCAGCGAAATCCTTGCCGGAGCCCTTCAAGACAACGATCGGGGAACGATTATCGGACGAAGATCCTTCGGTAAAGGTTTGGTACAGGGACAGTTCCCCTTCCCTGACGGTTCTGCGTTACGTCTTACCATCGCACGTTACTACACACCTGTCGGACGCTCCATCCAAAAACCTTACGACAAAGGACGTGAGAACTATTACAACGAAGTCTATGACCGTTACGAACACAACGAAATGTTCTCGGCCGACAGCATCCATTTTAACGACAGCCTGAAATTCACCACTCCCGGAGGCAAAATCGTGTATGGTGGTGGAGGAATCATGCCCGACATTTTCGTTCCGATCGACACGTCGGACATCACCACCTACTTCCGCGCCGTAACCGATTGGGACAAAAATATCCTTTACCGTTTTACACTGGAATTCTCGGATCGAAACCGTTCCCGGTTGAACGAGATCACCTCATTAGAAGAGCTTGATCGCTTTTTTGCCGAACAGCCGAATCTGCTCAACGATTTCATTGCATTTGCTGCACGCTCCGGAGTCTCTCCTGACGCAGCGGACATCGCAAAATCGAAAGCATTGATTCTTTCCCAATTAAAAGCATATATCGGACGTAACTCGGCATTGGAAGACAACGCCTTTTACCACAACATCCAAAAGATCGATCCGGTAATCGACATGGCACTCGAAACATTGGATCAGTCGGTCACCCAAGCAAGTGCACCGAACTTCTCCGATTCGGTTGCAGTCCAAACGGCCCTACCGGAATAAACATTCTTGCGGATTTCAGACAAATGAAAATTCCGCAAAGATTCTATAATACAAAAAGCGAGCGGACACTCCCACAATATGGAAACGTCCGCTCGTATTTTGTTTCTCTAAAAAACGCTACAACAAGGGATCGATATACGAACACAAAGCCGCAAAGATTTCATCTACCGTACCGATTCCGTTTACGGCATGGTATTTTCCCTGTTTCTTGTAATAATCAGCGACGATCGCCGTCTGGGCCTTATACACGTCGATCCGGTTACGGATCACGGCTTCATCGCAATCGTCGGCCCGCCCGCTGTCTTTGCTGCGGATCAAAATACGGCGAATCAACTCGTCATCGTGTACCTCGAGCGACAACATCAGGTTTACAGGCGTTCCGTGCTGCTCCATAATCCGATCGAAAGCCTCTGCCTGGAGGGTCGTACGGGGAAATCCGTCGAAAATATTCCCTTTACAATCCTTATGACGAGCTACATAATCCGCAATGATATCGATCACCAAATTGTCCGGAGCCAGATGCCCCTGATCAATATAACTTTTCACGCTCTTTCCCAAAGGAGTACCCTGACGAATCTCCTCCCGAATCACCTCTCCCGTAGAAAGATGATGGAATCCGTATTTTTCAACCAATTTCGCAGCCTGTGTGCCCTTTCCCGCACCCGGAGGCCCGAATAATACAATATTCAACATGCTTTTATAATTTTATTGCTCGATATAAATAGCTAAACAAATATAACATTATTTTTTTAGGTAACAAAGATAAAGTACCTTTGCATACAAATAAAAAGGCCATGGACAAAAATAAACGTACCGAAATCTCATCTCTCGGCGAGTTCAAACTGATCGACCGGATATGCGCACCCTTTCAATCCGAGCAAAAAAGCACCGTCAAAGAAGCCGGTGACGATGCGGCCGTCATCGATGCAGGGGACAGATACATACTGCTGTCGAACGACCTGATGCTCGAAGGCGTAAACTTCGACCTCACCTATTTCCCGCTCCAACATTTGGGTTATAAAGCTGTTGTCGTGGGGATTTCGGACATCCTGGCCATGAACGGCACCCCGCGGCAGATATTGATCGCATTGGGCATTTCATCCCGTTTTTCAGTCGAAATGATCGACCTTTTCTATGAGGGTGTCCGGGCCGCATGTCAAGACTATCATGTCGATCTGGTCGGGGGAGACACCTCGGCCTCGGTCAACGGACTTACCCTCAGCATCACGGCTACGGGCGATGTCGAAAAGGATAAAATCGTCTACCGCAGTGGGGCGAACACAAACGATCTGGTTTGCCTCTCGGGCGATCTGGGGGCTGCCTACATGGGAATCCATCTGCTCGAGCGGGAAAAAAGAGCCTGTAACGGACAACCCAATCCGCACCCCAAATTCGAAGGGTACGAATATATTCTTCGCCGACAACTCAAGCCCGAAGCACGGATGGACATCATTGAACACCTTGCACAAAACGGTATTGTTCCCACCTCGATGATCGATATTTCGGACGGCTTAGCATCCGAAGCACTTCACTTGTGCAAAGCCTCCGACAAAGGGATGCGGATCTACCTCAACCGGTTACCGATCGCAAAACAGACCTACGCCATGGCCGAAGAACTGCACAGCGATCCCGTGGTCGCCGCTCTCAACGGTGGAGACGATTACGAACTGTTGTTTACCGTCCCGTTATCGAAACAGGCTGAAATATCCGCCATGGGTATCGACATCATCGGGCATATCACTGCTCCCGATACAGGAGCCAAACTTATAACCCCAGACGGACAGGAGATCGCACTCCGAGCTCAAGGTTGGAAATAAATTTTCAAAACATTATTACCCCGGAAAATTCTCTTTTAGCTTTTACTATTATAAAGTTTTCAACGAAAGATCGTCGATCATACAACGGATCGATGTCCGATTCTCGATTCGGATCGTCAAATTTTCGGCACGGGGAATTCCTTCGCTAAAAGAGACGGATTTCCATCTCGAATTGATTTGTTGATCTGTTGTCAGGAGTTGTGTAAAATCCGTTCCGTTCTGACTCACCGAAACCATCAAACTCGTATTCAAATCACAGACACTCTCGGCACAGCATCCGAAGGTCAAAATCATATCGGTTGCTGCTGTCGAAGTATTGATTCCGGACACCGAAAACCAAGATTCCGCCTGTCTGAACAACAGATAATTTCCGCCGGACGCTCCTGAATAGGTATCTGAAAAATTCGATTCTGCCGCTATATACGAATTCAATCCACTATAAACGACCTGTTTATTAGCCCAACCGGTGTATCCAGCAACCACTGTTTGCGACGATACCATGATTCCGCCCATCGTTTCACTGTAATCGACTACTCCGGAGGGGAAAATAACGGCAACCTCTTCAGTCAAGACATCCGTATCGATCGTAATATCGGCCTTCAAATCTCCGGAAACCACAGGCGGCGCATCATCAACCGACACATTATAAACCCTGCAAGCCTCAAGTTCAACTTCCTCCTCATACTCAACACCATCAGCCGTTACGGTAATTACCGCCTCTCCGGGTAAGAAATATCCGATTCGTCCCGACACAACATCATCGACCGTAAAAGTCAACGTACCCTCAATCTGACTCACCGTTACAAAATAGCTCTCATGATTGGCCAAAAACGTATCGGTAAATTGAATCTGAACACCCGCATTGGATTGCGCACAAGTTATTGCTACCGCCGTTTCATTTCCCGTAGCAATCGTAACCGGCACACTACCCTCATAAACCGGCGTATCAAACGCAGGAGCCGTAAAATCTTGAGAATATGCCCGAACTACATAGCTTCCTGCTTTCAATGATATCGGATCCATATTATCTCCTATTGGAGATACTTTTTTGACAACAGTTCCCTCTTGTGACACTTCAAGCGAATAGCTTGCTATATCAGTACTTTTTACTGCGATAAACACTTGAGGATCAACCTGCACATGAACACGAAGCGTTCCTTCTCCTATCTCCAAATGCTCAACGTCAGAGCAGGCGCACAATACCACCATCAATACGCCACACACTATATTTTTAACTATCATGTTTATTTTCATTCAATAAACACCATACTATTCCGTAAATTTCAACGGACTCCACCAGGTATTCCATTGTCCCCACCGGGCCGTAGGCCATCCATAGGCATAGGAAATATATTGTTGTACCCCTTTACGCATATGTCCTTGTTCATCACCGCTCCAGCCGCAATTATGCAAATAGGGTTTCAGATTCTCCCGGATTTCGCCTTTACGAGTAAAATGAATCCCGTCTTCCGATTCCCACAACACAATATAGCTATTTGGCCCCATACGTTCCGCACTGTGAATGGCTTGAAATTTCTTAATGTCGTCTCGATACTTCACATCACAATGATCCGCGCCCTTTATGTCGCTCTTGTTGATTACCGTACCATGATCAGTCAAATGTGCCGGCCAATTCGGATCATCCACCGAAGCGGTCACCAAACGTGTCGTCGTCGCCTGATCTCCATCGGCATTCCACGTATAATAAAAATAGACACTGTCCTGCCAAATTACGATCGAAGGCTCTCCCGCACCGAATTTTTCAGGATTATCCGTATACCGAATCATCGGCTGAACATCAGTCCCTGTACTCCATCCCGTTCCGTTCCACTTTTCCCAAGGTCCTTCGGGCGATTGGGACCGTGCAACATAGACATGATTCTCTACCATACCTTCATTCTCTGTCGATGTATATCCGACATAATAGTATCCGCCCCAACGAGCCACGGCCGGATCGCACACCGAAAAATGATCAGACGAAAATTCCGTCGGTAACAGCACCATTTTTTCAGGAGTCCATGTATGTCCGCCATCTTCCGAATGTTGATACGAAGCCTGATCCCAGAAAAATGTCCCATCCGACACCTCTTGCGACACACGAGCTTTAAAGCTACCTTCGATTTCTTCACCATTGAGATAATTCGTCACCCCATCGACATTTGCTTCCGACAACCACACCATACAATCGTTGTTCGTTCCTTCACTTAACGTCCACAAATATTCTCCCAAAGGAAATTTATCGGGATTGACCAACTCCAGACTTTGGTTATCGCTATACCGTTCATATCTTTGGGTTGCAACCGGGCGATGGCGCAACGTACTTTTGTAATCGGTATCCCACCGATACAGGCTCAATGTTAGCGAAGCATTTTTTCCTCCATTATTCGGACAAACTACACGTAACGCATAAAACGGCTGTGCCTCCGTGAAACGCTGTGCAGCAACGGTTCCTTTGTTCAACTCGACGGACTTCACCGAAGCCTGATCGTTGTATTTCAGATTCTTCCCGTCGTGATACCCTCCAGGTGCCGCAAACCACGCATCAATAGATCCATCCTTTCCGACAATAATCGAAGGCCCATAACGATATACGCCTCCCGTATAAATATCCCAACCCGGTTCTACGGAGGGAATCTCCAATGATGTTTCCCCACACCCGCTCAACAACAGAACCGACAATACAAACCCTAATGTCTTCTTATTCATCATACTGTCCCCATTTTAGTTTTAACTCAATGAAAATTTCACGATATTCCAAGTCAGTTAAAAAACACCTTGATTTTTAACCAAAGATTCCATCCTTAAAAACGACACAATAACACACACGGTTTCTTTCCCATCGATAGTACGGTTTTCTCTATGGATAAGGAAACCTTAATTCTGCAATAAATTTACACAAATTTCCGAATCGAGATACCTTTTACAAAAAAAAGACTATTCTTTACTATTTTCCGGTATATTTTACCTTCCAACATATTTATGGTACGAGGCAAATGATTGATTTCATAGAAGTTTGTATGAACAATCTCGGGCAATACCGTAACGACCGTCATACCCGGTTTAGATTTACCAAACGCACGACCTGCAGCACCTGAAGTCACAAAATTAATTCGCTCATAATACGATTGAGCACAATGATGCAGGTGTCCTGACAAAACCACATCTACCCCATATTGACAAAACATATCGAGGTACTTGCTCCGTACATCCAGCGGTATATTATCGTATGAATCCGCTTCATCGGCCGAGCGTACATAAAACGGATGATGGCCGATCAAAATAATATGGTTGCATTTTCTACATTTAATCAACTGCTTTTCAATCCATTGAAATTCATCCATCTCTCGCTTTGGATCTCCTGAACGGATTTCCGACGAATTGAATCCGATCACACAACCGTTTTTGTTTTTCCATACAAAACGATCCGATCCGTAACGCCGAACAAATTGTTTCGTTCCTTCCGCTGTCATATCATTTCCGACATCGTGATTTCCCGGAATCAAATACAGGGGAATGCGCGAATCGATCTCTTTACACAAAGCTTCGAAACCATCTAATTGAGCCTTGTTCTCTTTATCATGCACAAAATCACCGGAAATTACGACAAATGCTGGTTTCAACAGATTAATCGTCTCTATCAAAACATGCATCTGTTCCTGCTCTCGACTAAAATCGCTGCCTTGGGAATAAAAACCTAATTGAGGATCGGTCAACTGTATGAAAAAAAAATGAGTCTTGTTTTTTGCCTTGTCCTAATATCACACAAGGGATACAAATCATCAACAATACAAAGTTCGCAACACAATATTTCACAACCGCTGATAAGATCGGCATTTTATATATAATTTATTTTATACAAATATATCATTTTTTATTTAAATATCCTCACAACTTTAAAAATCCCACCATTCTACACTCCAAACAACAACAAAATACAAGATACAGATTCAATTTATTTTCGACATTATTTTCTTATCTCTATTTGCTTTTCTACATAACGTAGAACTCCTTCACAAGCATCCTCAAGCAAATCGAGCACATATTCGAATCCGTCAGCACCGCCGTAATAAGGATCGGGGACTTCTGTCTCATCAAAGCGAACCGAAAAATCGGTCATCCGACGAATTTCGGCCCGATGTTTTCCCTGCGGAGCTTTACGCCTCAGGTCACGAATGTTTTGGTCATCCATTCCGATAATCAGATCGAACCGATCAAAATCCGCTGCAACAACGGGCCGAGATATCGAGGTCAACCGATACCCCCGTCGTGAGGCATGACGCTTCATACGGGGATCGGCACCCTCCCCGGCGTGGTACCCGATAATACCGGCCGAATCGATCTCAACCTGCTCCTCCATGCCAGCACGCGTCACACACGCCTTGAACACTGCCTCCGCACTCGGTGACCGGCAAATATTACCCAAACACACGAACAACACCTTATACTTATCGTTTTCCATAACAAATATTTTTAATCTTTTCATTTACACAAGCGAACCGTTCATCCGCCCGACAAGTGACAAAAATACGGAAAACTCGAAAAAACACCGGTCAACGCTACACACCTACCCTGCTTTTAACAGAAAATTTACGATTTTTCAGTTATCAACTAATTTTTTAGTTCAAAATCTTGCACAACTAAATTTTTAGTTTTAAATTTGTCCTAAACGATAAGACAGACTAAAATTATGAAGAGAGAGACCAACACAGAGGTGCGAGAGCTTACCAAAGCCGAACTTGAAATCATGCAGATTTTATGGGACAAAGGGAGTGCCTTCGTCCACGAGATACAGGAGTGCATGCCGGATCCGAAACCAGCCTACAACACGATATCGACATTCGTGCGGATTCTCGAAAAGAAGGGAGCCGTAACCCACGAGGTTTGCGGGAAAAGCCACCGGTACTACCCGACTTTCGGACGCGAAGCCTACGCACGCGGGGTAATGCACGGGGTCGTGCAAAACTTTTTCAACAACTCGTATGCACAGATGGTTTCGTTTTTTTGCGAAAAGGAACATCTTTCGGTTGCCGAATCGGAAGAGATATTAGCCATCGCCCAAAAAGCCATCGCTCAAATAAAGCAACGGGAAAAGTGACATTTCCCTTTCCCATAACAATCATAATGACCGAACAACCTAATTCTACGACATCATGTATACCGAACCCCTCTATTATATCTTGGCAACACAAATCTGCCTTGCTCTGTTCTGGATTTTTTACCGGAGCGTGCTTGCCCCCAAAAAAACATTAGCGCTCAACCGATATTTTCTGCTCACGTCGGTCGCCTTGTCGTTTCTGATTCCAGCCCTCTCCATTCCGGTTACAGAACCCTACGGCATCATGTTCGAGGCAGCAGGCCAACCGATCGAGACCGTCATCCCTCAAGAGGAAGTTTCATCACCTTCCTCCTTCGACTGGGGGAAAGCCCTGCTCATTATCCAACTGATCGGCAGCACGGGAGTCCTTTCGTTTCTGGTTGCAGGAATCCTCCGGTTACGGCAGGTTACCCATCATGCCACACCGATCCAAAACGGCAAAATCCGCATCTACTCCCTACAAGCACCAGACCTTGCCTTTTCGATCTCCAACCGCATATACCTCTCGACGGCCAACCGCGACGAAACAACCCTTCAACAGATCGTTGCACACGAAACCGCACACATCCATTTTCACCATAGCCGGGACATCGCGCTGATCTGTGTACTGCAAACTCTTTTCTGGTGGAATCCGTTCGTATGGCTGTGGAGACGTTCGCTGCGCGAAGTGCACGAATTTCAAGCGGACGACTTCGTCCTGAACAACGGCAGCGATGCGCAACAATACATAACGCTTATGCTAAATCTAAACGGACTCAAAGTCAAATATCCGGAGTTTGCCAATGGGTTCTGCAATTCACTCACCAAAAAACGTTTAACCATGATTACACAGAACAGATCGAAATGGGCAAGATACAGGGTCCTGTGGTCTTTGCCCCTGATCGGTACACTGATGCTCTGCTTTTCGTTCACGGAACAGCCAAATACATCGGAAGCGACTGAAATTACCGAACAAAAGGAAACCGACGCCCTCTCCAACACACAATCACCACAACATCAAGATTTCGACGTACCCCCTCAATTCCCGGGAGGACAAGAAGCTCTAATAAAATGGATGACAGATACCTTCAAATACCCGAAAGAAGCACAAAAGAAAAAATTATCAGGAACCGTACTATGTCGATTCGTCATTAAAACCGACGGTTCCGTTGATGACATAACCATTGTGGAGAGTCCCGATGCGATACTCAGCAAAGTCGTCTTGGAGACCATGCAAAATATGCCCAAATGGAAACCCGCTATGAAAAACAACCAACCAGTCGACTGCACTTTCGTATTTCCTTGTCGATTTTCTCAAGAAAGTTCCATTCCTTACAATCATGTAAAAGTGAAACCCAAGACAAACATCGGTCATGATCGAAAAAATTAATTAAATACCGTCATACATACCGGAATAGACTATATTCTGATAACACAAATCTGTTTCGCTCTGTTTGGGATTCTTTACAGGAGTGTGCTTGCCCGGAGAAAAACGTTTGCGCTCAATCGGTATTTTCTGCTCCGTCGATCGTTCTGTCGCTTTTATTCCAGCCACTGAACCGTACAGCTTCATATTCGAGGACAAGAAGCCTACATGAAATGGATGAACGAAAATCTCATATCTCCTGAAAGAGCTACTCAGGAAAAAATAACAGGGACGGTTATATGCCAATTTATCGTTCGAGCCGATGGCACAGTGGATGAGATAACCATCAAATCGAGTCCCGACCCATACCTCAGTGAGGTCGTTTTAAACGCGATGAAACACATACCAAAATTGGAACCTGCAATGAAAGACAACAAACCGGTGGACTGTCTCAAGACTCTCCCTTTCGAATTTCACTTCTATAATTAGCAGAAAGAAACATACGACATTGAAGATAACCGGAAAATCCGGTTATCTTTGTTTTTTTAATCAGAGAAAAATCTCTCAACATGAAATCGCTTCGTCTCTTCTGCAAAACAGGGCTCGCCGCATTAGTACTCATTATCGGCGGATGCAACCTGACCTCATCCAACCCATCCACCGCATCTTTGGAAACGACGACTGCCGACACCATCAAATCGGTCTTCAGCAACCACACGTCGACCGACACGCCAATAGAGAAGAAAATGAGAGAACAAGGGTTGGTCGACATCATCCAAATGGACTCTTCGATTGCGGTTCATCTGGTCTATGCAACACCCTACAATTTTGTGGGCAAACGCCTCTACACCGGCCTCAACAAGGCATTCATGCTTCCTCAGACGGCCCAGATGCTCCTCGATGCGAAACGACGGCTCAAAGCCCAACGGCCCGACCTCAACCTATTGGTTTACGATGCAGCCCGTCCGTTATCGGTTCAGCGACAGATGTGGGATATGGTCAAAGGGACCGAAATGCGTGATTTCGTGGCCAATCCGAACAACGGACCGGGCATGCACAACTTCGGAGCTGCCATTGACTTGACCTTGATGGATTGCACCGGACAACCCTTGCCGATGGGGTCCGGATTCGACTATTTCGGAGACGAATCCCGTACAACCGACGAACAGACACTTGTCGACGAAGGCCGTATCACCCCCAGAGAACTCGAAAACCGGCTGCTGCTGCGGAAAGTCATGACCGAGGCGGGCTTCACCACCATCACCGAAGAGTGGTGGCACTTCAACATCATGCCTACCGAAAAAGCCCGCAAAACACTCACACCTATCGAATAAACATACGTCAAACAGAAAACGCACCAAGTCTGACGAAGGCAACCTCTTCGTCAGACTCTTTTATTTTCAATGTTTTATATAAAACACTGACTGATCCAAAACTCTATTCGGCAAAATCGAGATTCACCGGACCTTGTGGCAGCGGAGCTCTCTCCTTCACCATATTGGTCGTAGGAACAGACTGGTCGACCACCTCAAAAGAGATGTCGCTGATCCACACTTTCCCTGAACCTTCAAGCAATACTCCGAAGACCATCGCCCCCGCCTCTTGTGGCACATCGAGCACGATTTCGTACTTTTTCCAATCGGTCGTATTTTTAATCGGACGATCAGACATATTATCGAACGACAGCGATAGATCCTTTTGCTTGCTGTCATCCACGCGGAACCACATTCCGGCCCAATTTTTCACATTTTCGGATTTCAGATAACCCGTCATGCGCACCCGCTTGCCCAGATACTGATCCGCCGAACAGTATTGAGACAACGTTCCGAATTTTGAGGGATCCGGATTGGCCACAGACTCCAGCAGCACCACGTTATTACCCTCCCGTTTTTCGGGCAATACCGATACCTGATAATCTTGGGGAGCTGTTCCAGCCACAACCCAACCTTCGGGAACTTCGTTTGCAGCAGCTTGAGAAGGTGCCTCACTTCTGTTTCCGAAGGACATCAGCAATACTGCCACCACGGGCACCAAAAACAGTGCATACCACCGTTTTCGGCTCCTTGTTTTTTCTCGATTCATCATGACAATACGTTTTCTAGTTTGACAATAGGTGTTTCTTAAATGGGTTGCCCATCGGAACTTTTGCATTCCGACGCTTTTTTTGATAATCAACATTTGATAGTCGGCCGCATCGACTCCTTGAGCCAGCACCTGCTGGTCGGCCTGATATTCGTGCAACTCGCTAAGTTCCCGTCGGAATGGTTTTAACAACGGATTGAACCAAAACAGAATCTCAGCAATGGAAACCAAAACCAGATCGTAAATGTGCCCTTGTCTGCAATGAGCCTTTTCATGCAGGACAATTTCGTGTAAGTCATCCCTATAATCCTCCTCGGAAAGTACAACATAACGACCCAGTGAATAGGGAGAGAATTGTCCCCGCAAAACGATTATACGCATGCCATCGACTCGTTTTTTCGGCGACAACCGCAACAAATACCCTATCTCATAAAGGCCGAAAAGGAAACGTCCCAAACATAAAACAACTCCGACGATATAAAGCCAAAACAGAACTTGCAACACAGAGATTCGGTTCTCCAGACGTTGCATCGAATTTGCTGGCTGTCCGGTGTTTTGCACGCTCTCAGTCAATGGTTTGATTCCCGTCTGCTTTTCGGACATCTGAGCCACAAAGGTCTGTTCCGCTGTTGACTCCTCTCCCGAAACACTTTTTACCTCAGAAACCGCCCCCCTTGCCTCGATCGGTCGCTCTCGTAACGCCAGAAACCAGCGGCTCTGCTCCCCGGTCTCCCCCCATTTCGGCATCGGAATGAGCGGGATCAACATCGACACACACAGAATAGAGATCATCGTCCATCGATTGAGTGCAAAATTCTCTTGTTTTCGCATCAGCAATCGGTAGCACAAATACAATATCGCAAAGCAGATATTAGCAAACAACAGATAGATTAGCCACTCTTTCATCTCTATTCTTCATTAAGGTTATTACTTTATTCCTTTTCTTCTTTATCGCTTTTCCGACGGGCTTCTGCCATAGCGACCAGCTCACGGATCTCATCCAATGAAAGTTTCTCCTCCTCGACAAACATCGAAAGCACCGAAGCATACGAATGCTTAAAATATTTGTCTACAACGAACTGCATCGACATACGGCTATAATCCTCGCGCGAAACAATCGCATGATAACGGTAGGTCGTTCCGAACTGCTCATGCCCGACAAAACCTTTCTCCTCCAATCCGCGTACAATGGTGGAAATCGTATTGTAATGGGGTTTCCGACCTTGCAGTCCCCGAATAACATCATGAACGAATTGCGGCCCGTCGGTCCAAAACCGTTCCATTACCTCTTCTTCTCGTTTGGTTAAATGTTTCATACCTCTTATTGTTTTGATTTTGTTTATTACATGTTCTATATCGCAAAGATAACTACAAAATTCAAATTAACAACTATTTTACACATTAAAAATAACTATTTTTTTTAGTTTATACACAAATAACTGATTTACACCATAATAAACTTACTGAATTTATCTTCTTTTTTCTCTGAAAAACTGTTCCACCAACGCACGGCACTCCGCCTCGAGCACTCCGCTGCGCACCACCGTGCGAGGATGGAATAACGAGGGGTAATACTTCGACGAACCGCGTTTCGGATCCGCCGCTCCATAGACAACCGCTCCGATCTGACTCCAAAAACAAGCCCCTGCACACATAGCACAAGGTTCGACCGTCACATACAACCGGCATTCGTTCAGGTATTTTCCCCCGACCGCTCCTGCGGCAGCCGTCAGGGCCTGCATCTCGGCATGCGCCGTAACGTCCGAAAGCGCCTCGGTCAAATTATGCCCCCGTCCGACAATCCGATCGCCATACACGACCACTGCCCCAATGGGGACCTCATCCCGTTCGTAAGCCTTACGTGCCTCGCACAATGCCTGACGCATGAAAAATTCATCTATCGCTTGCATACCTTTCATCAGAAATCACTATCTTTGAAGCCTGTTTAGCAGGAAGTAATCACAATGAGAAACCTGCCCCATACTGCAAAACTATAAAAAAACAGGAATGTACAGAACGCACACATGCGGCGAACTCCGCATCGACAACCTGAATCAAAACGTAACTTTGGCCGGCTGGGTTCAAAAAGTAAGGAATCTGGGCGCCATGACATTTATCGACATACGTGACCGGTACGGCATCACACAGCTCGTCGTAGAGGAACACTCGGATGCAGCAGTACGCGAAAATGCCACCAAACTGGGGCGTGAGTATGTCATCCAAGCCAGCGGCAAGGTGATCCAACGGGCATCAAAGAACTCGAAAATCCCGACCGGAGAGATCGAAGTGGCCGTCGACACCCTGCGGATTCTGAACGCCTCGCTGACGCCCCCCTTCACGATCGAGGACAACAGCGACGGCGGAGACGAACTGCGGATGAAATACCGTTTTCTCGATCTGAGACGCAACCCGCTGAAAAAGGCGCTGATCCTACGTCACCAAATGGCCCACGAAGTCCGCAATTTTCTCGACAGCAAAGGTTTTTTGGAGATAGAGACCCCTTATCTAATCAAGTCTACGCCGGAGGGTGCACGCGACTTCGTCGTCCCGTCGCGAATGAATGCCGGCGAATTTTATGCGCTGCCGCAATCTCCGCAGACCTTCAAACAGTTGCTGATGGTTGCCGGATACGACCGCTACTTCCAGATCGTCCGCTGTTTCCGCGACGAGGACTTGAGAGCCGACCGGCAACCCGAGTTCACGCAGATCGACTGCGAGATGTCGTTCGTTGACCGGGAAGACATTCTGAACACCTTCGAGGGATTGGCAAAACACCTCTTCCGCTCGATTCTGGGGAAAACATTCGAAGGTAATTTCCCACGCATCACATGGCATGAAGCGATGGAGAAATACGGATCGGACAAGCCCGACATCCGGTTCGGGATGACCTTCAACGACATTACCAAACTGGCCCAGGGCAAGGGATTCGGCGTATTCGATTCGGCCGAATACATCGGAGCCATTTGTGCGGAAGGTTGTGCGAGCTACACGCGCAAGCAGTTGGATGCACTGACCGAATTCGTCAAAAGGCCCCAAATCGGTGCCAAAGGGATGGTATATGTCCGTTGCGAAACCGACGGCAGCTATAAATCGAGCGTGGACAAATTCTACTCGCAAGAGGACTTGGCACAATGGGCTGCAGCCTGCGGAGCCAAGGCCGGCGACCTGCTGCTGATCCTTTCGGGGGTACGCAAAAATACGTTGAGCGCGCTGTGCGAGCTGCGGCTCGAAATGGGAAACCGGTTAGGACTGCGTCCGCACGATCAGTTCGCGCCGCTGTGGGTCATCGACTTCCCGCTGCTCGAATGGGACGACGAGACACAACGTTTCTACGCCATGCACCACCCGTTCACCTCACCCAACAGCGAAGACATTAACTTGTTCGATACCGATCCCGGAAAGATCCGCGCCAATGCATACGATTTTGTGGTGAACGGAGTCGAAGTGGGCGGTGGATCGATCCGTATTTTTGATGCCGACCTGCAGGAGAAGATGTTCAAAGTACTCGGATTCACCAAAGAGGAGGCCGAAAAGCAGTTCGGATTCCTGATCAATGCTTTCAAGTATGGAGCACCTCCACACGGCGGTATCGCATTCGGGTTCGACCGCTGGTGCGCCCTGTTCGGCGGTGCCGATTCAATCCGCGACTACATTGCCTTCCCGAAAAACAACTCGGGCCGCGATGTGATGATCGAATCGCCCTCGCCCATTTCCGAAGCCCAGCTCGAAGAACTCTCTCTGAAAGTCGAAACGAAAGAGTGACAAAACGACAATTCTAAATATTCCAGCAAGACAAAAACATCCCGGAAAGTCCTTTCTTTCCGGGATATTTTTATGTAAATTTACAGGAGTAAAACTCAGCTTATAAAAACACGATCGATCCTTTTGCCGCTATTGCTGCTCTGTTCCACGACCCTGCATGCACAACAGGCAAACACGCAATCACCCTCGCCCGAACAATTCAGGCCCCGCGTACACTTTCATCCCGAGTCGGGATGGATGAGCGACCCCAACGGACTGGTCTACCTCGACGGCGAATACCACCTTTGCTACCAACACATTCCGTTCGACGAAAACGGCAACCTGCCTTGGGGAGAGATGTATTGGGGCCACGCCGTCAGCCGCGATCTGCTGAACTGGCAACACATGCCCATCGCCCTCGCCCCGGACAGTTTGGGATATATCTTTTCGGGATGCTGTGTCGCCGACCTGTACAACACTTCAGGTTTAGGTTCCGGAGAAGTGACGCCCCTGCTGGCCATCTTCACCTATTATGATCCGGTAGCCGCTGCCGAAGGGCGCATCGAGACCCAATCGCAGGGCCTGGCATACAGCCTCGACAAGGGTCGGAGCTGGACCAAGTACGACAAAAATCCGATCCTTCCGAACCCGGGTCTTGCCGACTTCCGGGACCCGCATGTATTCTGGCACGAACCGACCCAACGGTGGATCATGATCGTAACCGCAGGGAAAGAGGTACACCTATATGCTTCAAACAACTGCCTGCAATGGAGCTACCTCAGTGCCTTCGGAAGCGACAGAGGCTCACATATCGGACCGTGGGAGTGCCCCGATCTGTTCCCGTTGCAGGTACAAGGGAGCGGAGAGACAAAATGGGTCCTGTTGGCGAGCGTAGTGAATTTCACCGAGTCGCCCGACAAACTCGCTACCGCCACGCAATACTTCATCGGCGATTTCGACGGCACGAAATTTACCAGCGACCAACGGGATACGCTATGGATCGACTACGGCAAGGATAATTATGCGGGGATCACCTTCGACAACGCCCCGAACGGCCGGAGAATCTTCGTCGGGTGGATGCACTCACACCAATACGCTACCGCGGCCCAGTCATACACCACCCGATCGTGGTCGGGAGCCGCCACCTTCCCGCGCGAAATGAGCATTGTCCACCGCAACGGCGCATACAGACTGACCTCTCTGCCCGTAAAAGAGATCGCGGAGCTATACGGCAAACAGATCAAGCTCAAGAAAGTTCAGACCGACAAAACCCTGACGCTCTCCGATCGGATTCCGTTCGACAAAGCACCGATCGAGATGAACCTCCAATTCGGAGATACGGACGCCCCGAATGCAGCCGAACGTTTCGGCATCCGGCTCAAAAGTCCTTCGGGCGAATACGTCTCGATGGAATACGACAAGAGCCACGACATGATGGTGGTCGATCGTTCCCATGCAACCTACGTTCAGTTTTCCGAACCCTTCTCCTCGATCCAACGCGTACCGTACCGACCGATAGAGGGTCGGTCGACGTGGAAGATTCTGATCGATGCCGCCTCAATGGAGTTCTTTGTCGACGACGGCGTACTCGTCTTCACAAACGTATTTTTTCCGGGACAACCGTTCGACACGATCGAACTCTTCACCGACGGCGGATACGTCACCTTGGAAAAAGGGAGGATCATTCAGTTAAACTCCATCGAATGCCGTCCGGTCGCCTCGGCCGGAAACAAATAATCGGTCTGACCGACCCTTCTTTATTAGTTAAAATTCAAAAAACGATCGTAATGAATAAGCAGAAAAAACTCGTAGTCTTCACCGGAGCCGGGATGAGCGCCGACAGCGGTCTGTCAACCTTTCGGGACTCGGACGGATTGTGGGACAAATACCGTATCGAGGATGTATGTACACCGGAGGCCCTGATCCGAAATCGGGAAACGGTCATCCGTTTTTACAACATACGGCGCAAAGAGTTGCTGTCGGTAGAACCAAATGCAGGACACCGTGCACTGACACGTCTGGAGAAGTATTTCGATACGGAGATTATCACACAGAACATTGACGACCTGCACGAGCGGGCCGGAAGCCGCCACGTCACCCACCTGCACGGAGAACTGCGCAAACTCCGCAGCAGCAAGAACGAATCGCTGACCGTTCCGATCGACGGCTGGGAACAAAAACTCGATGACCGTGCTCCGGACGGCTCGCTGTTGAGACCCTTTGTCGTCTTTTTCGGGGAAGGGGTCCCGATGTTCGATCAAGCTACCCAAATAGCTGCAACGGCTGACCTGTTCGTCGTCATAGGCACCTCGCTGGCCGTTTACCCGGCGGCTGCATTGGTCCGCTACATCCGGCCGGAAATTCCCGTGTTTCTGGTCGATCCGAACCGTCCGCAACTTTCCGGCATCCGCAACCCGTTAGAATACATCCCGATGCGGGCATCGGAAGGTGTTCCCGAATTAGTCGACCGTCTGATCGAAGAGTACGGTGTCGACACTTCGAACTAAACCCGACAGGATGGTAATGGACATAACAAACAAGACAAAGGCAAAAACTCACCAATAGAAACACCGGGCAAAAGATCTACATACCGGAAACCAGACGTAACCAGCCAAGATCTATGCAGAACAAAAACAACCCGAATGAGGCGAAGAAGTGAAAGCAGGAAACAGATCACGGTGAGCCGAAGTCCAAAAGGGGGATTGTCCATAAAAACGGCAAGCCGACAGATTGCTCAAGACAAGCTCATCAATCCGGACAAAGACACGAATCAGACAATCAGAGGAATTTTTCCAAACGCGCAATCAGTTTTTGGACGGGAAGGCCCATGACGTTATAAAAAGAGCCCTCGATCCGCTCGATACCGACATACCCGATCCACTCCTGAATGCCGTATGCACCAGCCTTGTCATAGGGTTGAAAAGTATCTACATAGTAATGGATTTCCTCATCGGTCAACGGTTTGAACCAGACCTCTGTCCGGGAGTCGAATGTCTCGATCCTGTCGCGACGCCGCAGGGTGACCCCCGTAATGACCCGATGGTTCCGACCAGACAGGTCCCGCAACATACCGATCGCCCCTTCACGACCGGAGGGTTTGCCCAATATGCGATCTTGAAGCAAAACGACCGTATCGGCCGTGATCAATATTTCGCCATCGGACAACTCTCGGGGAAAAGCCTCCGATTTCAGACGGGAGAGATAGGCAGCAACCTCATCGGCCGGCAAATCGTCGGGATAGCGTTCGTCGACCTCGTAATTATCGGCCAAAGTAAATTTCAGGCCACAACCGGCCAACAGTTCCCTTCTGCGCGGAGAGTGACTGGCCAGAATCAACCGGCAACGATTCAATCGATCCAAAAACAACATCGTCTCTTCCTCCCAATTTTTATAAAGGTCGTCCCGGTCAAACCATGCATGACTTCAAGGGCAACTTCATTACAAAGATATGAAAATCCCCGAATCGTTCGATGGGGGATCGACATTCTCTCTTTCTGAAAGAAGATTGAGAAGAAAAGCTGGCGGCAAATGCCTCTTAGCAGTTACATGCGTTGATAAAGCCATTTCGGCATCCACCGAAGTAACAGCCCTACGATACGCCATCGGGGTGTAACATATTGGACCGTGCGGCGAGCCTCAATCGCCTTGCAAATACACCGTGCGGCCTGTTCTGCCGAAGCGATCCAGAAGTGCCCCTCCCCTTTCATCATCGCCGTACGGACCGAGCCCGGACGCAGATCGACAATCCGAATCGGCAACTTTTGATGAAAGGCCTTTTGGCGCAATCCCTCCAAATAGTTGATCTGATAGGCTTTTGAGGCGGCATAGGAGGGAGCCGTTCGGCTACCGCGCAATCCCATCACGGAAGTAATGGCAGCCAAGCAACCACCGCCGCGCTGTTCGAAATAGCGATACGCCCAATCCATCACCCGTGTAAATCCAGACACATTGACCCAATTGGTCGCCTCTTCGAGCCGGTAATCCAACGCATCGTTCAGCTCGCCGGTCCCGGCACAAAACAGGATCAGTTCGGGCGATCCGAGCCGCTCCGCCAATTTCTCGAGCCGCTCGCACGCCCCGGCATCCTCCACATCGAGTACCTCCGTTTCATAACGATCCGGCATGGTCCGTGCCAGCTCCTGGAGCAATTCCTCCCGGCGTCCGGCAATACCGACCCGATATCCCGCCGCCGCCAACTGCACAGCAACAGCCCGCCCGATCCCTGAAGTTGCGCCAATGACGATGGCCGCACGCATTACATTTTGTTCCATAACAATACGCTATTTGATTCGGGACAAAAGTACAGTCAAAAAGAGAGAAGATTCTTGAACCGGTTCAAGATTTTTTGGAGGATAAACGACGCCGGATGTGGCTGATCGTTTCGGGCGTCACACCTATAAACGAAGCCAGTTCTTTGAGCGAAATCGCCTCTTTCAGATCGGGATAACGACGCAAAAGGCTCAGATAATGCTCTTCCGGAGTTTTGGTATAGCAATCGAGCAGGCGATCGTACACAACGACAAACAGCTCTTCGGCCGCACGACGTCCGATACGTTGGTTTTCAGCGTTTTCGTCCCAATAGCGCATAATCCGGTCAATCGGCAGCCGCAAGCCGGATACCTCCGTAGCCGCACAAATTTCGACTACCGCCAAAGTTCCGACCAGATAGGAGCGGTAGTCGCAGGCATACTCACCAGCAAACGTATAGCCCACCACGTGCGATTCGCCCCGATCATCGGAACACGTATGGCGGAAAATCCCTTTTTCGACATACACGACCCAACGCACCGTCTCTCCGCCATACTGAAAAACCTCGCCCCGTTTCCACCGGCACGGTTCGCCCTCCTCCTCGAAGAGTTTTTTCAACACGAGGAGCTCCGCAGCGTCGGCATATCGGTTGAAACTGCTCATCCTTCAACAAGAGAAACAATTTGAATAGGGTACGGAATTAATACGAATTGCGAGGAAAGTGCCACTCCTATTTAATATCGAAATCGAGCAACAGCCGCCCTTCGAGCGAGGCACAGATCCGGTCTCCGGGCCGTACGGGCCCTACCCCAACGGGTGTACCCGTGTAGAGTAGGTCACCGATTTTCAACGTAACAAAACGAGAGACGTATGCAATCAAACGGTTCACGCCGAAAATCATTTGTGAGGTGTCGCCCTGTTGCCTCAACTCGTCGTTCAGCGACATGCTGAAGTGCAACCGCTGCACATCGCCACCCAACTCCGACAACGGAATGAACTCCGGAGAGAGAGCCGCCGAATAGTCGAACGCTTTCGCCCGTTCCCACGGCAATCCCTTTGCGATACACTCCCGTTGGAGGTCGCGCGCCGTAAAGTCAATTCCTAACCCCACTTCATCGTAATAGCGTGAAGCGAAACGCTCCTCGATCGCACGTCCCACCCGATTGATCCGCACGACGAGTTCCGTCTCGTAATGCACCTCATTACTGAACGAGGGGACATAAAACGGATCGTTATTCCGCAACAGCGCCGTATCGGGTTTCATGAAGAACTGGGGCTCCAAAGGCAACTCCCGTGTATGATCCAGCTCGACGACATGCGCCGCATAGTTTCGTCCGATACAAATGATTTTCATCGTCCTTTCTCCTCCCGTAAAAGTTCGACCATCCGTTTCCCGAAGCGATGCGACGCCCCGGCATCACCGATCAATCGGCGCAGTTCCGCATAGTCGGCCTGCATCCGATCGTGCTTTTTACCCCCCGGTAAAATATCCCGAAGCTCCTGGGTGGCATTGGGCATATTCATCTGAAACTGCAACAGTTCCCGCACACATTCACGCCGCAATACCAAGTTGACCAACGACACATACGGAATCTTCAAAAACATCTTTCCGATCAGCATCGTAGGCAGATCACGCCGGTAACACACCATTTCGGGCACTCCCAGCAGAGCCGTCTCGAGCGTTGCGGTTCCGGAGGTCACCACCGCCGCCTCACTGACCGACAACAGCTCATAGGTCTTGTCACAAACATACCGCACATCGCTTCCCTCCAAATAGGGTTTGTAAACCTCCTTGTCGAGCCACGATACGCCGGCCACGACGAACTGATACTGCGGGAACTCGCGCGAAAGATCCACCATAAACGGCAGGTTATACTTGATCTCCGACCGACGGCTGCCCGCCAACAGGGCGATGATCGGCCGCTCGTCCAACGCATGTTCCCGTACGAACGCTTCGCGCGTCGGCAACGACGCTTTCCGCTCCTCGATCGAGTCCATCAACGGATTACCCATATAGATCGCCTCGACACCGTGTTTACGGAAATAGTCGGGTTCGAACGGGAAGATCACAAACAGCCGATCGACATACCGGCGGATCTTTTTCACACGCCTCTCTTTCCATGCCCACACTTTCGGCGCAATATAGTAGTAGGTCGGAATACCCGACTCCTTGGCAAATCGGGCCATCCGCAAATTGAATCCGGCATAATCGATCAGGATCAGCACATCGGGACGATAATCGGCTACATCCTTTTTGCACATATCGATCTGCTTCAAAATCGTCCGGGCATTCCGTGCGATCTCGACAAAGCCCATGAACGAAGCCTTCTTGTAGTGCATGGCCAAGTTTTCCACCCCGCCGACGGCAGCCATCCTGTCACCGCCCCAGAAACGGAATTCGGCCTGCGGATCGGCCTCCAAAATCCCCTTCATCAGGTTCGACCCGTGCAGATCGCCCGACGCCTCGCCTGCAATCAGATAGTATCTCATAACATTCGTTTTTATCTCTGTTTCTCTTTTGGTTGCGCTTCGGAAGAACCTTCCGGCTGATCCTGCAGCAGGTCGGGACGCAGACGTTCGGTCCGTTCCCAAGATTGGCGTTCCTGCCACTTTTCGATCTCCGCGAAATTTCCCGACAGCAGCACATCGGGCACACGCCACCCCCGGAACTCGGCCGGACGCGTATATACGGGCGGAGCCAGCAGATTGTCCTGGAAACAGTCGGTCAGCGCCGACGCCTCATCTCCGATCGCACCCGGTATGATACGAACCACACTGTCGGCAATAATAGCCGCAGCAAGTTCACCACCGGTCAATACATAATCTCCGATCGAGATCTCCCGCGTAATCAGATGTTCGCGTACCCGGTAATCGACTCCCTTGTAGTGTCCGCACAGGATAATGATGTTCTCGAGGGTCGACAGCCGGTTGGCTTCGTGCTGGTCGTAACGCACCCCATCGGGCGACGTATAGAGAATCTCGTCGTAGGTACGTTCGGCCTGCAAAGCTTCCACACAACGGAAAATCGGTTCGGGCTTCATCACCATTCCGGCCTCACCGCCAAACGGATAGTCATCCACCTGATGGTGTTTGTCGTAGGTGTAATCCCGGATATTGTGCACATGGATCTCGACCAACCCCTTCTTCTGGGCCCGTTTCAGTATCGACTCGTTCAGCGGACTGACCAACAGCTCCGGCACAACCGTAAGAATATCTATGCGCATGGTTCAATCCACTTTTCATACGGTTTCACCTTCGAACCGTGTATAAAAATGATATCTTTTTCGGAGTGCCCGGCATCCGGTACCAAACGCCCGTTCTGTAACGTAAAGTCCACATACCCCAGCTCCCTGAAAAACGCGAGCATCGCCATACGGGTCTCTCCACCCGTTTCGACCAGCGCCGTCGGACGAAAGCGTTCGATCAGGGGTTTCATTTCGGGCAGTACCACCCCTTCGTATCCTTCTATATCGCATTTGATCAGGTCCAAACGCGTCAGATCTGCAAACAGCTGACTTCCTCGACGCATTTCGGCCTCGAACTCCATCAGTTGAAGCCCTTCGGTCGGACGGTCTACCACGAAATTCTGTCCTGTACCGAAGTAACCGTTGCGGTCCACCGTCCCGTTTCCCATCCGTATCCGTTTATCCTCTGCCCCCAACGCGCACGCCAAAACCTCCACGTTCCGGAACCGCCGCAGATTATGCTCCAAAACCCGGCGAATCGGAGCGACCGGCTCTACGGCATACACCTTGCCCGACGGAGCGGTCAACCGGGCCATCGCATAGGAATAATAGCCCAAATTGGCCCCGATATCGATCACAGTATCGCCCGGAGCGATCAAATATTTCAGAAACCGCGGATACTCATACGCCTCAGCATGCGGAGAAAGCCCCATACGGTATCCCCACAAATAGGCGCTGCTCAGCACTTTCAAATAGTTCTCCAGCGAGAGGCTCCGATAAAGCACCCGACGAATACACGTTCCGATCTGTCCCATATCCGTCTCCCATCAACAGTTCACCTCTCCGCCGAGTACTTCGGTGACGAACGGATTGTAGAGCGTTTCATGTCCGATCGTACTGTCCTGCCCGTGTCCCGGAAAGAAATGGACATCGTCTCCCAGCGGGATCAGCTTGTCGAGAATGCTCCGCATGATCCAGCTGTAATCCCCTCCGGGAAGATCGGTCCGCCCGATACTCTCTTTAAAAAGCGTATCTCCGGTGATGAGGATCTTCTCATTCGGATTGTACAAACAGATGTGTCCGGGCGTATGCCCCGGCGTCTCGATGATCGACAGGGAGGTATTCCCGAAGCGAACCTCTTTCTGTCCCTGCAGGTCGATGTCGATATGGGGAACGGAATCCACCTTGAATCCGTATATCGCCCCGTGGGTCGGTGCCGATTCGATCAGAAAGGCGTCCCGTCCATCGATGGCGAACGGAATCCCGTAGGTCTCTTTCACGTAGTTCACCCCCAGCATATGGTCGACATGCCCGTGCGTATTGACCGCCAACACGGGTTTCAGACCGTTAGCAGCAATGTAGTCGGAAAGGGCACGGTTCTCCTGGGGAGCATATCCGCCGGCATCGACGATGATACATTCGCCCGATTCGTCGGACAACACGATCGTGTTCTCCTGAAACGGATTCGAAACGATAATCTTTACTGTCATCATGATTTTCAACTCCAAAATTTGGTCAAATATACGGAATAAAACCGAAATCGCCGTGTTCTCCGTTCCACTAAAAAATAAATCACTACTTTTGCACGAAACAAAACCAACCGACGTGTCAAGAAAGAAAGCGAATTATCCGTTGATCGAGGGGCTCGAGATTGTCGACATCGCCGCCGAAGGGAAAGCCCTCGGACGATGGAACGACATGGTGGTATTTGTCCCGATGGCCGTCCCGGGTGATGTGGTCAACGTCCAGATACGGGTCAAAAGGCGGCGGTTCATGGAGGGATACATTACCGAGTACCTCCGCAAATCGCCCTTACGAGAAACTCCGCGCTGCGAACACTACGGCGTTTGCGGCGGATGCAAATGGCAACACCTGCCCTATGCCGAACAGCTGAAATTCAAGCAGCGGCAGGTCGTCGACCAGCTCTCCCGCATCGGGAAGGTCGAATTGCCCGAGATCCGCCCGATACTCGGCTCCGAAAAGACCTTTTTCTACCGCAACAAATTGGAGTTTACCTTTTGCGACAAACGGTGGCTGACCGCCGAAGAGGTTGCCACGCAACAGGAGATCACCCCCGAGCCCGCACTCGGATTCCACATTCCGAACATGTTCGACAAGGTACTCGACATCCGCAAATGCTGGCTCCAAGAGGAACCCTCCAATGCAATCCGGAACTCGGTCCGGGCCTTCTGTATCGACAACGGCTATCTGTTCTACAACGTCCGGGAGCACCGGGGCGAAGTGCGCAACCTGATCATCCGCACGGCATCGACCGGAGAGATCATGGTGATCGTCGCATTCGGTGAAACGAGTCAGGAGAAAATCGAGGCTCTGCTCAACCACATCGCATCGAATTTCCCGCAAATCACCTCGCTGATGTATGTCGTCAACACCAAGCTGAACGACACGATCGGCGACCTTCCGATTCTCTGCTTCAAAGGCCGCGACCACATCTTCGAGGAGATGGAGGGACTTCGGTTCAAGATCGGGCCCAAGTCGTTCTACCAGACCAACTCGACCCAAGCCTACGAGCTATACAAAACGGCCCGTGAGTTTGCCGGACTGACCGGATCGGAGACCGTCTACGACCTCTACACCGGAACCGGGACCATCGCCAATTTCATCGCACGACGGTGTAAGAAAGTGGTCGGCGTGGAGTATGTTCCCGAAGCCATCGAGGATGCAAAGAACAATTCGCGGCTGAACGGCATCGACAACACCTCGTTTTTTGCGGGTGACATGAAAGATGTCCTCAACGACCGGTTCATCGAGCAAAACGGAGTTCCGGATGTGGTAATTCTCGACCCTCCGCGGGCAGGACTTCATGAAGATGTGGTCAACACAGTAATGCGAGCCGCCCCGCAACGCATCGTCTATGTGAGCTGTAATCCGGCTACCCAGGCACGCGACATCGCCCTGTTCGACACAGCCTATCGGGTCACACAGATCCAACCGGTCGATATGTTCCCCCACACCCACCATGTGGAAAACGTCGTACAACTGGTCCGCCGATGCAACAATTCACACGAAACAACCGTCTATAAAGAAGAAAGTCTCTGATATGTGAGGCTATAATCTAAAAACTTAAAACCTACGGTCATGAAAAACTTAATGGTATGTACGGCAGCGGCACTGCTGCTGTTTTCAGCGAACATCGTTTCGGCTCAAGAAAAAAACTTCATCGACACACCCTATATCGAAGTGACTGGCAAAGCCGAAATGGAGGTGGTTCCTGACGAAATATACGTAGGAATTACAATTAATGAAAAAGACAACAAAGGCAAAGTCTCGGTCGACCAGCAGGAGCAGGAGATGTTCAAACAACTCAAAGAGATCGGAATAGATGTCGAAAAAGACCTTGTCGTACAGGATATGTCCAGTGATCTGCAATCATTCTTTCTACGTAAGGATGCCATCCTCACTTCAAAATCGTATCAGTTGAAGGTCAACAGTGCCGCACAGCTCGGCAAGGCATTCCAGGCCCTGCAAGCAGCCGGCATCTCGGATGTACGGATAGAGCGGACCGACATATCGAATATCGACGAACTTCGCCAGGAGGTGCGTGTCAAAGCCATTCAAGCTGCGAAAAAGAATGCCGAAGTGCTGGCCGAAGCTATCGGACAGAAAGCCCGTTGGGCCATATACATTCAAGATTACGGATTCAACATGCGTCCCTATTCAAACGTCATGTTGGCAAAAAGCACACGAGCCACAATGGATGAAGCCGTTGAAGGTGCCGCCCCGATGCCGCAGTTGGAATTTCAAAAGATCAAGATCGAGCACTCCGTTATGGCCCGATTCATACTGGGTACAAGTGTGTTTTCAAACGGGTCAGGGAAAGAGAAATAGATGATTCGCCCCCGAATCCTCACGACCGATGACGGTTCCCAAACCTTAGAGTCGCCCATATCGGGAGACACCTACCACTCCTTGCGCGGAGCTGTCGGCGAGTCGCTGCACATATACATACGGGAGGGATTTTCATTCCTCCCGTTGTCGCATATCCGCATTTTGGAAGTAGGCTTCGGCAGCGGCCTGAACGCTTGGTTGACAGCACATGCTGCCGCAGAGCAGAATCGTACGGTCTACTACGAAACCATCGAACGCTACCCGATCGACCTGCAAACCGTCACTCAACTCGAATATGCTCAGGATCCGCTGTTTATCGAGTTACATCAAGCCTCATGGAACCGCCCCGTTGCGATCGGCGACCGGTTTGTCTTAAAAAAAAGAGAGTTGTCATTGGAAGATTGTCGATTTGACACTACCTTTGACCTGATTTATTTCGATGCATTCGCTCCGGACACGCAACCGGAATTGTGGACCGAAACGATCTTCAGACGGCTTTACGACGCTCTATCAGACAACGGTGTATTGGTTACCTACTCGGCCAAAGGGAGTGTCAAAGAGCATCTGCGAAGCGCCGGGTTTACGGTCAAGCGGCGTCCGGGCGCTTTGGGAAAACACCATATGGTACGAGCAACAAAAAACAGCAGACCGACGAATGAATGAAGAGCGTGAAAAGATAGAGGACATCGGGAGCTTCATTGCCGAATATTCGGCACACATGATGGGATGCGGCGTACATACGTCGCGGGTAATTCGCAGTGCGAAGCGGATCGGAGAGGCTTTCGGCTACACCGTAAAGATCAGCGTATTCCAGAAAAACATCATCCTATCCCTTGCCGACAAAGGGACAAAAGAGCTATACAACGAAGTCTTCGACATTCCCTCGCTGCCGATCAGCTTCGAACATAACGCGAGACTGAGCGCACTGAGTTGGGAGACTTTCGACAGCCGTTTGTCGCTACACGATCTGCGCAGCAAATACGACCGGATCATCGATGCCCCGCAGATCAATCCTCTTTTCGTACTGATCTGTGTCGGAATCGCCAATGCCTCGTTTTGCCGACTGTTCGGAGGCGACTGGCACTCCATGGGAATCGTCTTCTCCGCCACGCTGATCGGCATGTTCCTCAGACAACGGATGACTGCCGCCGGAATCAACCACTATATCATCTTTATCGTCTCCTCATTCATCGCCTCGCTCAGTGCGTCCACCTCGCTCATCTTCGACACCACCTCCGAGATAGCCATCGCAACCAGCGTACTCTTTCTGGTCCCCGGTGTTCCGCTGATCAACGGAGTGATCGACATTGTCGAAGGGTACGTACTCACCGGATTCTCGCGTCTGGCACAGGCCGTACTGTTGATCATCTGCATCGCGATCGGACTCTCGTTCACGCTGTTTTTGGTAAAAGATAGTTTGATATGAATATTTGGGATATTCTTTCCGACGGTTTTTTCGCGGCTCTGGCCGGAGTCGGATTCGGTGCCATATCGGACCCCCCGTTGAAAGCCTTCCGCTACATCGCGCTGTTGGCAGCCATCGGACACGCCTGCCGTTTCTGTCTGATCACCTATGCCGGAGTCGACATTTCGACCGGATCGTTGATCGGAGCGCTGCTGATCGGATTCGGCAGCCTGTGGCTGGGGAGAAAGGTACGGTGCCCGATGACGGTGCTCTACATCCCGGCGCTGTTGCCCATGATTCCCGGAAAGTATGCCTATAACGTCGTCTTTTCACAAATCATGTTTCTGCAGAACATCGACTCGCCTGCCCAAAGAGCCATCTACATGGATATGTTTTTCTCCAACAGCATGGTCACCTGCACGGTTGTCTTCATGTTGGCCGTTGGCGCGACCCTGCCGATATTTATCTTCCCCAAATACGCATTCTCCCTCACACGGAACAAAAGGATCAAATAAATGGATATTTTCTGGTCGACCATAAGCCTGTACAACTCCGCCACATGGATTTACCAACTAATCATCACGCTTATCGGTATCGTGCTGACGTTGCTGCTGTTGCGACGTCCGGACAGATGGGTCAAAATAGCGATGAAGGTCTTCCTGATTTTGGTCTATCTGTGGATCGCTATCGTTTATTACCACATCTATTGTGCGGCCAGAAGCTACAACATCATCATGTCGATCTACTGGGGATTTCTCGCTGCTGCGTGGATCTGGGATCTGGCACGCGGATACACCCAATTCGAATACAACCGCAAATATGCCGGTTTGGCCACGCTTTTGCTCCTGATGCCGTTCCTCTATCCGCTTCTATCGTGGTTGAGAGGATTGTCTTTCCCCGAAATCACCTCACCGATCATGCCCTGTTCGGTAGTTGTCTTCACCTTCGGCCTGCTGCTGATGATGTCCCGGAAAGTCAATCTGTTCATCATTCTCCTGCTGAGCCACTGGGCCATGATCGGACTCTCTAAGACCTACTTCTTCAATATCCCCGAAGATTTTTTATTGGTCGCCACTACGATTCCGGCCCTGTACCTGTTTTTCAGAGATTACTACCTTCGCCACATCACCGATGAGAACTCCAAACCAAAACGGAAATACGTCAATCTGCTACTCGCGTCTCTGAGTATCGGTATCGCCGTAATTCTGATCATCAGCCTGGTTCTGGAATTAACGACAGACGTTCCGACTCATCTGACCCACCTTCACCAATAAAAAGCGACGATTCTTTCCCCTAAATCATACATTTATGGAAACACGACACATCGATCTTGATTACAGCTACTATTCCGACCGGTGCGAGCTTCCCGAGGAAGACCGAATCCTTCTTGCCGCCGCAGAAAAAGCCTGTACGACAGCCTATGCACCCTATTCCGGTTTTCGGGTCGGTGCTGCCGTACGTTTCGACGACGGGGAGGTACTCTCATCAAGCAATCAGGAGAGCGAAGCCTTTCCTTCGGGGATTTGTGCGGAACGTGGTCTGCTTTACTTCGTACAAGCCAACCGCCCACAGAAAAAAATCCAGTCGCTGGCCATCGTCTCCTCCCCGGCCCCGACAGAGTGCACTCCGTGCGGAGCCTGCCGCCAGGTCATTGCCGATACGGAACAACGCCAGAAAGCTCCGATACGGATCCTTATGGGAGGAGAACGCAGTACCATCATAGTCAAATCGGCCCAGACGTTGCTTCCTTTCCGTTTCACGCTGACCTCGGCCAAAGAATAAAACTTCAAAATCCTTATTCCCCGGTTTTTCAAAAATTTCTCCGATGTTTGATCCCGAAACCATTCTATACGAAGACAACCACCTGCTCGTCGTCAACAAACGGGCCCGACAACTCGTCCAACCCGATCCGTCGGGCGACACGGCCCTCGAAGAGGAGATCAAGGCTTACCTGAAAATCCGCGACCAGAAGCCGGGCAATGTCTTTCTCGGAGTGGTCCACCGGATCGACCGACCGATAAGCGGAGCCGTACTATTCGCCAAAACAGGAAAGGCCTTGGTGCGCATGAATGAAGAGGTGAAAAATCGGGAGATCAAAAAAATCTACTGGGCCTTGACGGAGAACCGGCCGCAACAAGAGTCCGGAGAGTTGGTCCACCACCTTGTCCGGGATGGGAAAACGAACCGTTCACGCGTGTTCGACCGGCCGACAGAGGCAAGCAAAGAGGCTCGGCTGCGATATCGGGTCCTCGCACAAAGTGCCCATTACTACCTTTTAGAGGTCGATCTGGAGACCGGACGCCACCACCAGATCCGTGCCCAGCTCTCAAAGATCGGATGTCCCATTCGCGGCGATCTGAAATACGGAGCCCGACGCTCGAATCGCGATGGGAGCATCTCGTTGCACGCCCGGAGCATCGAGTTTATCCACCCCGTACGCAAAGAACGGATGGTTATCACGGCTCCCGTTCCGGAGGGCGACAATCTATGGCAATTCGCCGAAAATGCCGTATCCCGGAATAACCAATAACCGATTTCCCTTTTTCGGCACCTCCCCCGCACGGCCACGCCGCACGACCCGATCAACTCTCCGGCCGGGGACACTGCATTCCGGTCCACCCAGATCTTTTCTGATTTACTTCTGATTCGGGAAACAATAAGTTCCTCGGCTATTTACACCGCGACAAACGCCTCCTCGGCGAAAGGCATCTCCGTCATATTAAGAACAGGCGCTATTCTCTAATAGCGAATGTCGTGGACATGGTTTTTATCGTACTCGATGTGGTAACGGTCCAGCGCCTCGAAATCTTCGGGTTGGAGTCCTGAATTATAGAACTCTACCGGCGTATTGTGATCGGTCAGATACATCCGCCGAAGCGACTGTTGAAAACCGGGACAACTAAACGAGCGAGTCGAATCAACGTACGGGCTTTCGATCGATGCCATGTCTGCCACACTATGGAACATACACGCCGTCGTTGCCGGACGGGAACAATTCCCCAATACCGCTTCGTATTTATCGGGAAATTGACTCCGGTATTGCTCCGAAAACCATGCCAAAGCGGCCACATGAAGCTGGTAATAGGTCGGAGTAGGTGATGCATGAAGGAACCGCTCCCGACGGTCATCCATCAGATCTTCCCCATGGTCGGCACAGTAGTACAACGCCGTACAAGCCTTCGTACTGTCGAGCAGTTGGATGATCTGATCCAAAACATAATCGGTGTAGTAGACGCTGTTATCGTAAGAGTTCCGCAGCATCTCGCGGTTTTCTTTGCTCACGGACATAAGATGATCGGGAGTAAACTTCGCAAAATCATGCGGATAACGTTTCGTATAATCGAAATGCGAGCCGTAAGTATGCAAGACGATGAAAAGATTTTCTTCCGTCGACAAAATGGCATCCCGCAAATAGGGTAACATCTCCCCGTCAGGACGGTTATCCGTGTAAAGTTGCCCTTCCCGCGGACTGATATCGATCCGCCGATCGGCCTCCGCTGAAAAATAATCGATCAGCGACCGGTTCGGCACCTGATTGGAGATGAACAAAGTCCGGAATCCTGCCTCTTTAAAGGCCGTAATGATACTTTTCTCCCCGTATATCTCATCGAAATTGAGTGCAGACACAGGACTGAGCAGCACCGGAACGCTCTTATGCGTCGCATTGCTCTGGGTCAACACATCGTCGAACGGCACCAACCCTGACCCCACGCGCTGGCTAAGGCGAGGAGTTGTCTCCCTTTCATACCCGAACAAGCTCCATGAAGTAGCCCGAGAAGCCTCACCGATCACCATAACATAGATTTCCCGTCCTTCGGCCCGGGCGGTACGCACCGCATTAAAAGTGAAATTCTTCGACGTCTCGGGATAAGCCTCGCTCTGTTTCCATCGATCGAGCGACAACCTGATGTTGTATATCACATTTACAGGGAAAATCTGTTGTCTGATTCCGAAATCGGGTCGAACCACCGCCGAAATAACCGTTGCCACACCTCCGACAACCAAGGCACATAAAGCTCCATAAATCATCTTGCGCCGGAACATGGAACTTAACCGATCTTTAATCAAAGATGAGCGGATACTGAGTGCAAGGATCGGCAAATAGATAATGCAGACAAAAACGATTGCGGGCCAAAGATTACTCAACAATTCACCGGCTTCGGACACATTTGTCGTGAACAGATTGGTGAACATGTCCACAGCGATGATTGATCCTCCGAAGAGGTAAAGAATCACGATCTGAAAAGCGTTCAATACCATCAGCGGCAATGTACACAGCATCACGATACCCGGTCTCGGCCGGGCGACCGAAACAGCCATATAAAAGGCAGCAGGAAGCATTAAAGAGGCAAGGATCGTACTCCATGAATAGGGTTCCGTACAAGCCAAAATCAGATTCGGAAGCAACATGGCAAATACATAAGCATAAACTGTTGCCTCCTGTTTTCGAAAGAACCGACCTGTTTTTTTCAACATCATTTTCCGTTTTTATAATACGGTTTCCCCATTTTTAACACAGCTCAACAAGTATAGTTCCCGCACAAAATACAAATTAAATCCCCTTAAAAGGCTTCGTTAATTCCGAACATGAACGACTTCTGCCCCCTCAATCCGAATCCGTAATCGAGCCGGACATTCACCCGTTTTTTGAACTCCCACCGGTATCCGATACCGTAGTTGGGCAGCGTGTGTGCCCCATTAAATTTTGAGAACGACGGAAAGACATTTCCCGCACCGCCCCAAATCACGATACCGTTCCGTCCATATACCTTTTGGCGCAGCTCAACCTGGGCCTCAACCAGATTATTATCCCGGTAACGGCCTTCATAATACCCCCGCATCCGAGACGAACCGCCCATCAGGGCCAACATGGTCCACGGCGGATTTCCGTAATTGAACATACCGTGCACATCGTACGCCATCACAGCACCTTTCCACAAAGGATGGTAGGCATTCCATTGTATCTCCGTTCGGTAGAATGCCTCTCTATTCCCGAAAAACGAAGGGAAGAACCGTTGCTCCGCCTTAAAGTAAATTCCCCGATAGGCATTGGTAATAAAGTCCCTCGAATCATACATCAAAAAGACCCCTACCCCCGTATTGATATTGAGCGGATCTTCTCCCCGCAACTGCTCGATATTCGTAAAGTTTTTTCCTTCTATGTAATTGAAACTGGCGTTGGTCCCCACGTAGAAGTCTGGAGCAACCCGAATCATAAAATCCACTTTCACCTGATTCTGGAGCCGTTTGTATGACCCAGCCTTTCCATAAGTGGCACTGTCGTATCCGATCCCCCAGAACGCACTCGGGAAAGAGAAGAAATAGGTATTGAAATCGAGTCGATATTTTCCGCTTTTGAACAGGGTATTGCCCCGCACCCCGAGCAGGTAGAATCCGGTCGTTGTCACATCTCCGAAAAACGAAACATTCGATGGAGGAATACTCAGATCATTCTTGTCCACCCGGTAAAGTCCCGCCGCGACAATACCCAAACCCAACTTGACTGTACTCGAGTAATGCGGGCCTCCGATAATACTGAAATCGAAATCTTTTACCTGGGTTTTATCCTCGTTGGCCGTCCGGAAATAGGTGTAAAACTGACGGAAAAAGTTGTTCTTCTTAACCACTGTATCGCCGTTCTTACGCATACGGGTCATGTAATAATGTTTTACGACCGTATCTCCGTTATCCCTAAAAATCGTATCGTTTGAGAACCCTAATATAGAATCGGTAACGTGCTCCCACAACTCACCTCCGGTGCTTCCTGTCGCACGCCCTCCCCACAACAAGAGCGTCCCCGTAATCAGACAATATAAAACAGCGGTAAAAATTTTTTTCATCATCGGTATATACAAACTGTCCCGTGCAATTCTACAATAGTTTGTCAAACCGACAAATGTAACAAATTATTGAAAGACTCACAAATGCAGGCTATTTTTTGAGTTTATCGACCACACGATAGAACTCTTCGATTTGCGATTTCGACAACTCGCCTTTAGACATAAATTCAATCGTTCCGTCCTTTGCGATCAGCAGCAACACAAACTGGTCGTTCACATCTCCAAGCCCCCAAGCATCCCGCAACATGTGATCAGGATCGGTATAAATCGCGGCGCCGGTCTTTTTGACCTTTTTCCGCACCATCATCCGGACAATGGAGTTCGGCAGCAGCGGCGCGTCTTTCAAATTGACTATTCCAAAACCATATATTTTGTCGCTTTTAACCTGATTCTCTTCCAATTCTGCAACGAATTCACTATTCTGGTTCGCATGATCCGGATCGACATAAAAGATCATCAGGTTCTTTTGGCCAAAATAGGGCAATTCGACCGGATTATTACTTGGATCACATACTTTGGTCTGCTTCACTTTTGTTCCTATGGCAGCTGTTTGAGTTTGTGCCATGAGACCCGCCGACAGGACCATCAACAAAAAAGTCGCTATCGATCGGGAAAATATCGTTTTCATAAGCATAATATATTCGTTGAAACAGGACAAATATATCATAAAAATATTATGAAATCTGAATATTTTTCCGATCGATGCGACAAATACTTCCTTTTTGCTACATTTGCTTCTTTTTTGAACAAAAGAACATATAGGTCCTCTTGTTTCCCTAAGAAATTTTATAACCGGAACGCTACTTCACACGAATCGTCCGTACTGCATTCGGTTTGATCCGGACCGCTTTCCCCGATGAGAGGACTACCTCCACCGCTTCATTCGGAGCCGTTACGGTATAGAGGATTTCATCGCCCTCGCGGGTCCATGATATCGACACACTTTCCCCCGAAGGCAAAGGGATACGTCCGTTCGCCTGCTGGAGCGATCCGGGACGAAGAATCAGATCGAACGAATTGATTTCCCGATCGAAACGCGGATCGAGCCCCAGAACGTACCGGGAGAGTTGCCACGTCGGAGCACCGGACCATTGATGACAGTGCGACCACCGTGTATCGAACACCTCGACCCACGTCGTAAGACCCTTCTCCAACGCCCAGCCCCAACAGGTACGGTACTGATCGAATACAAAGTCGGCTTCACCGTTTTCATATAAGAACGGGAAGGCGTAATGCGAAAAATAGGGCGTGATCAGCTGTGAACTATTGGCTGACGGGTCGCTCAGACGCGGAGCCTGCGGATTATTCGGGAAACAATTCAACATGTGCGTCTTGATGAACTGAATCGCCTCGGCATGATATCGCTCCGGAATCAGATCAGCCTTCAACCCCAATACTGTCCGGTGATAGCCGATGCGCGACCAATCGTAATCGTTTTGGGCATAGTACGCCTCAAGTATCCGTCCGAATTGTTCCGCCCGATCTCTATAAAATTCCGCCCGATCGGGCCGTTCCATCAGTGCCGCCCAACGCGCCATGTTCTGTACCGCAATCATGTAGTGCAGATTGAGTGCCATATCGCTGTTCCCTTCATTGGGTACATACCCCCAATCTATAAAATTCCAGTAAGGACAAGAGGTGATCCCCTCTTCCGTCATATAGGGATCGAAAGCCGCAATATTACGTTCTGCAGCATCGTACAACTCATTCAATAAGGTTCTGTCACCCGTCAAGCGCATGTAGTTGAGGCAAGCCGGCACCCATTGCAAGGCATACGAAGCCATATAGGACTCTCCGCCCGGGCACAGTCCGGCCACCAGACCTTCAGCATTGGCACACTGTGCCGACTGAACCAACCCTCTGCGGACGATCGCGATGTCGGAGAATCCGGCCGCACCGATCTCCATTCCGACAATTCCCACATCACCGAGCCATTGTCCCCGTTCCCGTGTCGGGTTATCGATCAGTGCATCCTCGCTACACGCCATGTAGGTGTCGATTCCCGTCTGCCAGATCCGGTCGAGCAGCGGATCGCCGCACGAGAACGCCGCATCTGCCCGGTCGTAATACCCCCGTTCCATAAAACGCTCCTCAACGAAACGTACGCTGTCTTTCGGAGCAAGCACATGCACCTCAACGAAACGTCCGCCGCGCGGCACCAACGGGAAAAATGTCTGCTGTCCACCACGAGCGACAAACCGATAGAGATTGTAGGAATCTCCGGCTGAAAGGGTAACCCACGGAGAGACCCGCCCTCCGATCAACGACTCGCTGTAAGCAATTTCGACAACCGCACCGGCAGGCAGATCCATGACCATCGCAGGCCGGGACAGCCGAATCCTGCCCAAATCATACCGTTTCCACACACCCTGCGCCGGGTGTTTATCGGCCTCGAGATCGCGCAGGTAAAAACTTGCACCCGGATTATCCCCCGGATAACCGAACGTCTCGGTCAACTCTCCGGAACCGATCACCTTCGGTTCGATCAACCGGTTTCTCACCGGCGCTATGCGAGAGGGTGCAAAATCACCCAACGGACGCTCAACGAATACCGGAGCCCCCCACGAAGCGTCATCGTATTGGGGCATTTGCCAATCGGGCTGCAACTGACGGGTATCCACCCACTCGACCCACCCCAACTGGGGATTGATCCGCCGCAACTGGGAAGTGTACCCATTCAACCGTTGGCAACGCCACGTAACGGGGATCTCAGTCTCTCCAACCGATGCACGGAAGTAGAGGAACGGCTGAATCTCTTTCAAAATCCGCGTTGCCACACCTTCATACTGCACCTGTACGGCAACGGTGTGCGTTCCTTTATTCAGATCGACCTTCCGGCATTGATACTCGGGATAAGCGGCTGTATACCGATCCGGACCTTCCGTATAAAAATTTCCGTCGATCCATACGACATACCACGATGCCCCGCTCAGCTGCAGGTCGACTGTCGTATCCTCCGCCAACGAAAAGGTTCCGCGGAAACCTACATGTACATCAGGTTCAGCCACTTTTTTATCTGTCCACATTAACTGCGACCCGATATCATCGGCCCGTGAAATACCGAACCACGACAAGGCCGCCGCCAACAACAAAACAAATTTCCCGTTCATACGAATTCTTTTTATTCCCGTTTCAAGAACATTTTCTTGTTGTCGAGATTGCTCAACAGACTTTAACTACCGGAAGGCCCAAAATGAATCCGAGTTTTTCGATTTTATCGGCTACGTGCCCGATTCCGATCGCACAGTGGTGGGCCGGTCCTGCCTTGGCCCAAGCATCCATAAAGGCGCGGGCCCCTATCGAGAAACGGTAACGGCTGTTCGTATTACCGATTTGCAGCGTTTTCCCAACAACCGACTCCCCGTCAGCCACGAGCAGGAAGATGCCGTCTTTCCCCTCGACGACCGACAACAGGGTTACCGGACCGGGCCGAACACTCATCTGTATCGAGAGACCGTTTCCGGGTTTTCCGTGATATACGGGCAGCGGGACCAGTCCGACACGACCCTCCGCCATTGCGAAATGGGCCGGTCCGTCGTGTCCCCAAAGCACTACATCATCCTCGAAGTCCATCGCATAGGGCTCCGAGAACGAACCTCCTGCTCCCATTTCGGCGAGTATCTTCATCGCATGGGCATTTTTCACCTCACACTCACCCGCTACCGGAACGCCCCGTCCGGTAAGTAACGTATTACCGGCAATGACCGAGGTCACGATATTTTCATACTCGTTTCCCGATGCTCCTTCGTAATAGTAGGCCATCGACCCGATCCGATGGTGCTCCACCAGCCGGTCCAAAGCGACCGACGTCCTGGCCGCACGCTCCAGTTCGGTCCGGGCACACGCCGCATCCACATTGAAAACCGTCTCGAACTCCTGAATCTTCGCCTCCGTTTCGGAGTCGGTAACCCCCTTGCGCAACTCATGCAGTTCGCACATCTCTAGCAACTCGAAGTGGGTCCCGAACGCTCCCGACATCTTCGTCAGATCGGTATAGACGTCGAGCATGCCGCAATAATAGTGGCCGAGTACCCCCATCCGGTTGTTGCGCATCCCTTCTGCCACGCGGGCCGCATCAATCCAAGCTCGGATTTGTTTCCACACCGCCTCTTCATCCAGATAACCTGTTATAATGTCGTATTTTAATCCCAGACGATTGAACACGCACGCCACTTCGGGAACCGTACAAGCCTGGCAATGGGCCAACCACTCACCGGTCATCGCTCCCCGATCGCCCATACCGTTCAGATAGTCGTAGTCGATTGCCGCAACGGGTTGCAGGTTCAACACAATTACCGGAACGCCTAACCGCTGTACGACAGGCAGTACGGTCGACGAGAGTGCATAGGTCGATATGTAGAGGAAGACCAATTCAACGTCGTTCTCCTTCAGGCAAGCCGCTGCTGCTGCCGCCTTCGTCGGATCATCCACCATGCCGGCATCGACGATCTCTGCATCCATTTCACCCATTTTCGCCGCAATTTGCCGACGATAGCCGTCCAACCGATCCAGCAATCCATTAAATTGCCCCCAATACGTATTGAGTCCTATTCCAAAAAGTCCGATTTTCATACGTTCACTTATTTTGCTATGTTTTTCAATTATAACTCTTTCAGTTCAAAATCCTGTTTCAGCCCGAACGGCGTCAGAATATACTCCGAAGCCTTCCGCCACGTCGGTACATTCCACCGGTTCGGATCGACAATACCGTCATAGGCCACATGGTGCGGACCAATCATGTTCTGCATATTGCCGACCACGCGCAATTCTACCTCGTTCTCTCCGTCACGGATCAACGACGTTACGTCGAGCGTATAGGGTTCGGCCATAATCACACCGGCTTTCTGCCCGTTGACCCACACCTCTGCAAGCGATCCGGTCCAGTCGTCCGCCTCAACATAAAAACTCTTTCCTGAGGCCGACTCCACGTCGAACCGCTTCGCATACTTCATCTCCCACGGATAGAACGGAGCCCCAAGCGACTGCCAATCCTGCAACCCTTCGTAATGCGATGCCGGAATAATCGTCCACCGGTCATTCTGTTGCTTTACGTCGAAATTACCCAATACATAGACGGCACCCAACTCCGTATGCACCGTCAATTTGTCGGCAATCAGCTCAATGGTGTTCTCGCCTGCATGGACGTACTCTCCGATCGGAATCAACTTGAACTCCTCGTCCAAAAGCCACTCGGCATCGGGTCCGGCCTGTACGGGCGTACCGTTCACCTTCACCGTATACAACCACGGACGTTCTACCAGAATCTTCATCGACTCTTTGTCCACCTCCGAACCCGAAACCGTAAAACGATAGAAAGCCGTAAAACCCGGGGCAGCCGACAGATCCATATTCACGATATCCTGCTTGTACTGCATGGCCCAGAACCATGGATTTCCACTCAACCCTGCCTTACGGAACACCTCGGTTCCTGCATTGTTGTAATAGATATCCTTTTTGAATTCATTTCCGCTCTGTAAATCGATAAAATCGATCAGCAGGATATTATCCCGCACCCGTTCGATTTGCTCGGAATCCTTGGCCGTCAACGGTGTTCCTTCGGTCAGGACACGCTCTTTCTCCGCAGCCACGGGTTTCTCGGAAACGTACAGCAATACACTTTCGGCCGGCTCGATCCGACGTTTCACGGTCACTTTGTCATCCGACACTTCGGCCGGTATCTCATAGATCTTCCCGTCGAGGGCATCCATCCGCACCACATGTTTCCCGTCAAGAACCACCTCAACCTCCGAAGCCTCGTCGAGTGAGGCATTCACCAACAGTAGCGTCTGTCCATCCTTAAACTCCCGACGGTTGTGGTGCAGGTCACCCCCCTCTTTGCGGACAAACCGAATCTTTTCCGACTGCAAATAGCTGTCAATCATCTCCTGCGTCAAACTTTCCGGAGCGATCACCTGCTCCGACGCGAAGAAGGCCTCAACCTCGGGAGAGAGTTCTCCTTCCACACGTGTCGGTTTACCCAGAGCGATCAGACGGCCTCCCTTCTGTACGAACTCTCGCAACAAATCGAACGTTTCGCGTTCGAGATTCTCGGTCTGAGGGGCAATTACAAAGGTCCCGTATGCACGTTCTCCGACCACGAACTTATCGTTCCGTACGGATCCGTATCTCCGGAAAATATCCTCACAGCCCAAATCGAACTCGACCTGAGCATGTTCCAGTTCGGTCACCAGATTCTGGAAAGCCTGTCCGATCTCCATCGCCCGGCCCTGAGTCCCCGATCCGCAATACTGGTTGTACATCCAAACCGAGGTGGTCGGTTCCAGCACCAACACGTCGTTATACTGTTCTCCGAAACTCATCGCCGTACAAATGCGGGCAATATAGTCATTCAGGACGTGATAGTTGTCCCACCATGCCGCACTCTGATTGAACATCGGCGGATAGTCAAACTTACGCACACCGGCCATGCTCATGTGCCCCACATGCTGGTTGACCAGATTGACACCCAGTACCATCTGCCAGTCACACAACCGTTTCATATCTTTGAAGGTAACGTTCCACCCTGCACCGCCATAGGTCTCGCTCAGAATACGCGGACGGTTCAGCTGATTGGCAATACTGTTCACCTCCTTGACCGAACGGATGTTTCCGAACTGCGCACCGGTACTGTTCTCGTTGAACTGATTGAACAGCATATCGATACCGGGAACCTGCTGCCATGCCGCCATCGACATGTTGTCCGTCACACCGGTAACCACCGGCCAGTTGTGCTCCCAATAGTGTCCGGTCCATGAAATCCCCTTTTCGGCGCAGTAGTTGTACCACGGCTGTGCCCAACGCTCAACGAAAAGCCGGTTGAGCAACTGGAAATAGTCGTGCCGCACCTTCTGCCAATCCCCGATCTGTTCGTGTAGCTGCGGCAGACATGCACTCAAATCATAGCCGTACCTTTCGCGAAAAACCTCGAACAGGTCGGGCGTCCAACGTACGCCTCCGGGCGACACGATCTCCGGCTCGTCGGTAAAAATCCCCTTCACATTCCCTTTCAGGTCACCCCCGAAGGTCTGCTCGTATCCCTGCATCGTAATCTCCATGAACTTGTCGGTCACCCCATGGGCCAGCAGGTCGACGTATGGTCCGCCGGCATACCACGGCGACGGTTGATATTGTGTCTTCGCATAGAGATAAAACTTTCCCGATTCGCCTTTCATCGATACCGCACGATCTGTAACGTTTTCCAGTTTACCATCCTTTTCGGCTACGATCACGAAATAGGGCGACACATCATCCGGCATCCGGTCCACAACGGTCGGATTGAGCCCCTGCCCCTGATTGTACGCTTCGGGCATCTCACGCGGCACATGCCCCCCTCCGAAGCCGCTCGGATAGGAGTTTTCGTCATACAGCCACACCTCGAGATCCAACTCGCGTCCCTTATCGACCGTGTACTTCACCATCTCGTTCCATGTAGGCGAAAGGTACTCGGTAATCAGACCGAGCCGCGGATGGATAAACACGCCACCACATCCCTGCTCCTTGTATTCATTCAGAATACGATCGATCCGTTCCGGTGTGATTTCGGTATTCCAAACCATAAACGGCTTCGTACGGAATTCGCTGCTCGGATCGGCGAATTGATCGAAAAGCGCCTGCGGCGATTCGACAGGCCGTTCGCTGTTGCATGCGGTCGTCAGGCCACCGAATGCCAACGCTGCAAACCATGCGGTAAGTTGAATTTTTCTCATCATACTATGTTTTATACGTGTTTCTATCGGACAGGCAAAGTATCCGGCTTAACCTTTTATGCACGCCGATTCTTTTCCCTTTATCTGTCTAAAAAGGTCAGTTTCAATTTCAGTTTGCTCACCACGCCATACGAAAGTCCGTCATAATCTTTAAAGGCTGTGAAGAACATCGTGTAGGTGCCATCCTTTTCGGGAATCAGGGAGATCGGCGTCCGCAACGCAATCCACCACTTCGAAACGGTGGGTTCCAGATCGATGTGGCGCAATTTCGACCAGTGCACCCCATCCCACGAAAGCGTATATCCCAGTTTATTGACCCAGGGTCCCCCATCCACGATCGCAATATAGACTCCATTTTCCAACTGCATGACGATCGGGTTCTCGGCAAAACCCTCCAGCCCCACCGGATTCAGTTCGCTCATCCGCTTCCACGGCCCCTCGATCCGGTCGGCACAGGCCATCCCCACCATCCATTGGCAAGTCGACATCTGCTGCGTCGTCGCGCTTCCGTAGAGCGCATACCACTTTTTACCGATCTGATAGGGGAAGAAGGAATCGACCCCCTGATGCCCCTCCCAAGGGTCAGGGTCGACATCGTAACGCATCAAAACGGCACGATCCGTATAGGGACCACCGATTCCCTCGATCCCCTTCACGTCGGAGACCGCATGCTGGATCACGCCATCGAAATTCAGATTGTTGACATCGGGCTCTTGTGGCAACGCCTTATAACAGACGTAAAAGAGGTGCCACCGCCGGTCTTTTTTATGATAGACCATCATCGGGCCCCAAATGGCCGCCCGCTGCGAAGTACCGGTAAAATCGGCATCGGATTCACGGATCGTAGCCTTACGGTGCCAATCCGTACCATCTTCCGAAGTCCAGTAACCGGTGCGCATCCAGACACAATAGGGATCGCCGACCATCTCGGAAGTAATCATGTGGTAGGTATCCCCGATCTTCACGACACGGCCTCCCTCGAATCCATATTTAATATCCTCCGTATCGGGAGATCCGCGACGGATAACCGTATCTTCGCACCCGATAACCTCGATACGCACGATCGAATCGTTTTCGGAGATGGTTTTATACATACCATCCCGATGCTTTCCCGACAACACAACAACTGTCCCCATGAATAAGACAGCCAGCAAGGTCCCTTTCATAAGCTTTAAGTTCAGGTTAATAGTTGCGCACCATCCCACCCCTCTTTACAAAAATAAAAGAAACTGCAAAGAGATGGTGTTCCAAAAATGATATATATGTTCTGATTTTTGATCCGCTGATAAAATCGGCCGTGCTACCCGACTACACCTTTATACACCCGGTTTCTGTACTCTTGCGGACTGCACCCCATACGTTTTCGGAAAAATCCGGAAAAATAACGCGCCGAACTGAAGTCCAGGGCATAGGCGATCTCCTTGATCGTCATCACCGGATCGGACAACAGTTCCATTGCCCGAAACAATTTCAACTCGAGAATATACTGCGACGGAGCCATCCCTGTCTGCCGGCGGAAAGCCGACCGGAACCACGAGTAACTCACATGCAACCGTTCCGAGATCTTCTGTGCACTGAGATTTTCAGAAAGTCCCTCCCGCATCATGACTTTCGCCCTCGCAATCCGGTCCCTTGCTTCGGTTTCGTTCGATGAATAAGTCCGGCTCACATTCAAAGCTATCCCGGTCAGCAACGAAACGGCTCCAGCGAGCACCTGCTGATAATTGGGTCCCGCCAAAGATGCCGTCTGCATCGCATTCCGAAAAATATCGATCGCAAACGAACTAATCCCGACATCATAAACCGGCATACGTTCGTTGAAAAATCCGTTATTCAAACGGCTGTCTACGACATGTCCCTTGAATCCGATCCAATAGACTGTCCAACCCATATCCGGCGAGGGACGGAAAGTATGCCAATGCCCGGGGAAAATAATAAACATCATTCCCGGCGTCAAACGATAACGCCGCCCTCCCGACTCGAAAACCCCTTCGCCGTCCACGACATAGATCAACTGATACTCATCGAGCACGCGGCCTACCGACACATTGAAACAATACCCTTCGGGATGTCCGGCAGGAGGATATGCTTCGCCGGCACGAACGCACTGAAAACCTACCGAAGTAGCCACAATACCCCACAAACGATCCCTGTCGTTCGCCACGAGATATTTAAATTCACTTCGATCCGTTTTCATGATCGCCATATAGTTTTATTTACTACTCATACTCGCTATACTCGGGGTTGACCCTACAAAACTCGCTGTAAGACCCGTTTCTATACGATTCACACACGATCTACCCCCTCCGGAAAACATTTTTAGCGGATTAATGGGGCGACATTTTCCGGGTTTTCTCTATTTTACTTATCCCTCCCGCTTCGAATGTTATTTTATACAAAACACCTTGATCTTCTTTCAATCGGTCTTCCTGATCCTGTGCATGTACTCCGGACGTAGATCGCACTGATCCCTTCACATAGAACGATCCCGAGACCCAGCGGGCCGGCATCATCCGCTCCGTTTCCGACATCTCCTGCCGTCCGACCGGAACCGGCAGGAACGACACACCCGTCATCTGCTCGAGTTTCGTATAATCCACCGGTTCCCCCGTCGCCCCATCGAAGACGACCTCGGCCAAATAAAGCGAGTCGCCAACAATCACCCACTCCGCATGACAATTTTCACCTTGCCGGTCATCAGGGAGTACAGAATCACCTTTTGCATCGCCCATCTTTCCCGAATGCTCTCCAAACACTTCTTTATAACCGCCGAAAACGCTTAACGGGGAGTGGTCGATACGATACTCCTCCCCATTCCAGAACAGACGATCATTCGTCCGAAGATTCTGTTCGAAATTGAAAGTCGGCTCTTCAACCTGGAACTGCAAAGCCTGTCGGGCGACAGCCTTCCTATCCGTATATTTCTTTATACCGACTCCACCCAATACAATTATCGCAGCAAGTATAATCGCTACTGCTATTTTCCTTTTTCCCATAAACGTCTCACATCACCTTGATCATTTACAACCGACGAGCCAAAACTCTTCCTGCCAACCTCTTTTCAGCGGAAACCCAAAGCCACCATCTCTTCCCCTTTTGTCCCAAAGGCCCATCTTCCAACAGGGCCATCGCAGAAACCGGCTCCACCCGGCCGCTCCGCGCCGATCTATCCCAGTACCGAAACGTTAAAGAACTCAACCACACCCACGACAGCCGAATGGTCGTCCGTCACGATGATCGAGTGGATTTTGTGCAGGCGCATCATCTCCTCGGCCGCTGTAATCCGCGCCTCAGGAGATATGGTTTTCGGGGTCCGCGACATGATCTCTTCGGCCTGAATCGAGAAGAATCGCTCCTTGTATTTCGCCATCGCACGACGGACATCCCCATCGGTAATCACACCGATCAGTTTTCCCTCTTCGACTACCGCAGCGATTCCTAACCGGGCATCGCTGATCGCAATGATCACCTCGCCGAGCGTCATCGTCTTCGGCACACAAAGCGCATCCCTCCGCATCACATCTTTGACCCGTGTCAACAGACGTCGGCCGAGGCTTCCGCCCGGATGGAAGACGGCATAATCTTCTGCCCGGAATCCCCGCACCTTCATCAGGGCAATCGCCAACGCATCTCCCATGACCAACATGGCTGTCGTCGACGACGTAGGGGCCAGATTCAGCGGACAAGCCTCACGTTCAACCGCTATATTCAAATGCAGATGTGCATTTTTGGCCAATGTCGACTCCGGATTCCCAGTCATCGCGATGATCGTATTGCCATTGTTCTGCATGAACGGAATCAGCCGCAAAATCTCATCCGTCTGACCGGAATTGGCAATCGCCAATACGATGTCGTTCGAAGAGATCATCCCCAAATCGCCATGATAAGCCTCCCCCGGATGCAGGAAGAATGAGGGCGTACCCGTACTGGCCAACGTCGCAGCGATTTTCTTTCCGATAATGCCCGACTTGCCCATACCCGTCACGATCACCTTTCCCGTACATCCCAATATAGCCTCCACTGCCTGTGCGAAATCATCCGTCAACAGGTTGCTCAAATTACGAATCGCCGCCGCTTCCGCTTCGAACGTTTCGATCGCATATTGCTTTATCTGATTTTTGTCGTTTCCCATATCTTATTTTTTCTGTTTGATTTCAAAATTTAGATTTTTCTACCCTATTTGTTTTTAAAGTAAAACCCTTAAAAAGTTCCGATCAATCCGTAACGTTGTGTAGCACAGAAGACCTGACTGTATATGTGAAAACCGGGACGATTGGTTTCGATCTTTCGGTTCAACTGCAAAATCGGATGTCCGGCCCGCACATTCAGATACTCCTGCAAACGCTTATCGGCCCGAATGGCAAAAAGCTGTTGCGTACCACCGGTCACCACAATCTGGTACTGGCGCCGCAACGAATCGAACAGCGAGCAATTTTCGAGATCGTAATCCACAAACCGGGGCAAATTGATATTCGGCAACATCGTGATATCGAAAAAGACCGGAACATCGTTCAACAGCCTCAAACGCTCGAAATAGATGCAACCTGCCCGTTGCTCCTGCGGTTCGACCGGAAACGAAAATGCCTCGGTCCACTCCCTCAGCTCGGGTTTCAGAATGATGTGGGTCGAGAGATTGGGACTTCCAAGAGCCGAAGTCGTCCCCGTAAGAGAGAGAATCCCGATGCCTCTCGGAGCTCCCTTCACAATACTCCCTTTCCCCTGATGTTTGACGATAAACCCATCGGCCACCAACTGATCGAGCGCCTTGCGCACCGTCGGCCGCGCCACACGATAGAGTGTACTCAATTCGTGTTCGGAAGGCAACAGATCGCCCGCAGCATACTCCCCTGCGGAAATTTGTTTCCTCAAGGTCTCATAAACCTGCTTATATTGCGGTAAGTTCATTCTCTTTCTCCTCTTATTTATTTGCACACTCACTCCGGTGCGCAAACAGGCTCGACACCCCTCACGACAACGTCTCCCCGCAAAACCCTGAATGCACACAACTTCACTATCCGACGGAGGTTCAAAAGTAGCAAAACCATTTCGTTATTCCAAATTCCTGACGACAAATTTGTATGTACAAGTTATCAACTTGTAAACATCTTCAACTACCAACAACTAACTCACTATCAATACATCTATTTTTTTATCAAAAAAACTTGTATATCCGACTTTATGTAGTATCTTTGCAGTGTTTCGCTTTATTGCACGAATAGACTACTATTGTTTAAAACCAAAAATACTTAAACCTAATTATGGCAACAGTTGTTATCATGCCGAAGCAGGGTCAATCCGTTGAGAGTTGTATCCTGACCGAGATGAAAAAGAAAAAAGGCGATACCGTAGCCGTAGGAGACATCCTTTTCTCTTATGAGACGGACAAGGCATCGTTCGAAGAAGAGGCTAAAGTAGCCGGTACCGTATTGGATGTATTTTTCGATAATGGAGACGAAATTCCGGTATTGACCAACGTGATGGTCATCGGTAACGAAGGTGAATCGACCGAAGAGTTCCGTCCGGGCGGAGCAGCCGCTGAAGCGCCCGCCGCTGCACCTGCTGCCGAAAGCGCAGCTCCTGCTGCTACACCTGCCGCAGCACCCGCTCCCGAAGCCAAAGTTGCCGCTCCTGCCGCAGCTCCTGCCGGTAGCGTATCCCCCGTTTCGCCCCGTGCGAAAACGCTCGCCGCCAAAGAGGCGATCAACGCATCCGCTCTCAGCGGAACCGGCCCCCACGGACGTGTTATCGAACGTGACGTACAGGCCGCTATCGACGCAGCACCCAAGACCACTCCGCTGGCTAAAGCCATTATGAAAGAGACCGGTGCCGCAGCTCCGGAAAGCGGAAGCGGATTGGCCGGAAAAGTAAAAGGCGCCGATGTCGGAGCTCTGAAAAACAGCGTATACGCAAGCGACAGCGAAATCAAACCGATCTCCAACATGCGGAAGATTATCGCAAAAGCCATGCACGCATCGTTGCAGAACTCGGCACAGCTTACCCACCACCTCAGCGCCGATGCACGCCGCATCATGGCTCTGCGCAAGAAGGTCAAAAAAGCGGTCGAAAACGGATACCCGACCAACATCACCCTCAACGACATGGTATGTATGGCGGTTATCAAAGCCCTCAAAAAATTCCCGCAGGTCAACGCTCACTTCCTGGGTGACAGCACCCGGAACTTCTCGAAAGTCCATCTGGGACTGGCCGTCGATACGGAACGCGGCCTGATGGTTCCTACCGTAAAGAATGCCGACGACCTCTCGATACAAGGTTTGTCCAATCAGCTTAAAGAGGTGGCTGACGCCTGCAAGAAAGGGTCGATCGATCCCGACCTGCTCTCTTCGGAAGCCGCTTCATTCACCGTATCGAACCTCGGTAACTACGGTGTCGAAATCTTTACGCCGGTCATCAACCTGCCTCAGGTGGCTATTCTCGGCGTGAACACGATCGTTCCCCGTCCGAAAGATCTGGGCGGCGGAGTATACGGCTTCGTTCCTCACATCGGATTGAGCCTCACTTACGACCACCGTGCATTGGACGGCGGCGAAGCAACCCGTTTCGTAAAACAGATCGCAACCGAGATCGAAAACCTCGATTTCGAATTGTAATACCACAAAGGGAGGGTAGCGGACTACCTTCCCTTTGCTCAACTTGAACTTAAACAAAACTATAAACCGAAAAACGATGATAGATTTAGCAATTATCGGCGGAGGTCCCGGAGGTTATGTAGCCGCAGAGCGCGCCGGATCGAAAGGATTGAACGTCGTATTGTTCGAAAAACGGGAACTGGGCGGTGTGTGCCTCAACGAAGGCTGTATCCCGACCAAGACCTTGCTGTACAGCGCAAAAGTTTATGACTATGCGAAACATGGTGACAAATACGGAGTCAACGTAAGCGGCGCTTCGTTCGATTTCGGCAAAATCATGGACCGCAAAAACAAAGTGGTCAAGAAACTGGTGGGCGGTGTCGGTACCAAAATGAAAGTCAACAAAGTCAAAGTGGTCAAAGGCGAAGCCAAAATCAAAGGTCGCTCGACCAACGGAATCGAAATCGAATGCAACGGCGAAACGTTCTATGCAGTCAACCTGTTGCTTTGCACCGGTTCGGAAGCTTTCGTTCCACCGATTCCGGGTGTAAAAGAGGCCGGAGACGTCATTTTGACCAACCGCGAAATTCTCGATCTGAAAGAACAACCCAAATCGCTGGTAATTATCGGCGGTGGTGTGATCGGTATGGAGTTCGCAAGTTTCTATAACAGTCTGGGGACAGAGGTGACCGTTGTCGAAATGCTGCCGAAGATTCTCGGCAACCTGGACGGCGAGATCAGCTCGATGTTGCAGGATATCTACGCCAAACGGGGTATCAAATTCAACCTTTCGTGCAAAGTGACCGAAGTTCGCGGCAATGAAGTCATCTATACGGACAAAGAGGGCAAGACTGCCTCGGCCAAAGGTGACAAGATTCTGATGAGTGTCGGACGTCGTGCCGTAACCGCAGGTCTGGGTCTCGAAAATCTGGGTGTAGAGCTCAACCGAGGAGCCGTCAAAGTTGACGAAAAGATGCGCACGAACGTTCCTAACGTATTCGCAGCAGGTGATATCACCGGATTCTCGATGTTGGCCCACACGGCCAGCCGTGAAGGCGAAGTCGTTGTGAACAACCTGACGGGACGTCCCGACGTAATGCGTTACAATGCGATCCCGGGTGTGGTTTACACCAATCCTGAAGTTGCCGGCGTAGGACTGACCGAAGAGCAGGCTAAAGCCGAAGGCATCGAATACCGCATTGCAAAACTGCCTATGGCTTATGCAGGCCGTTTCGTGGCTGAAAACGAAGGCGGCAATGGTCTCTGCAAAGTAATCGTAGGTGCAAAATACGGTGAGGTTCTGGGCGTACACATGCTCGGAAATCCTTGCAGCGAAATGATCTACGGGGCTTGCATGGCCATTGAGCAGGAGATGACCCTCAAGGAGATGGAAGAGGTGGTATTCCCGCACCCGACCGTCTCAGAAATTTTCAAGGAAACCATTTTTTCATTCAACGAATAACCGAAAACTAATTTAAAACTTTAATATCATGCCTAAGTCGCAGTTTATCGATCCGAAAGAGATGCGGAAGGCCGGTGAGATTACCTTCACCCCGATTCCCGTCAATCAGTACAAAAAGACGATCAAGGACGAACTCAAAGAGAAAAACTTCACGAAAGAAGACCTCAAACGTATCTACCACGACATGGTGGTGATCCGCGAATTCGAGACCATGCTCCAGTTGGTGAAGACCACCGGCGGATACAACGGTGTCGAATATAACAACCCGGGTCCTGCCCACCTTTCAGCAGGACAGGAAGCCGCTGCCGTTGGTATGGCTTATATGCTGAATGTTAACGACTTCATCTTCGGTTCACACCGTAGCCACGGCGAAATTCTGGCCAAAGGTCTTCGTGCCATCCAGCTGCTCGACGACAAAGAACTCGAAAAGATCATGAACGAGTTCTGGGACGGAGCTACCCTGAACGTCGCTAAGAAAGCCTTCAAAGGCGGTACCGTTAAAGAGTTGGGTATCCGCTTCCTGCTCTACGGAGCACTCGCAGAGATTTTCGCCCGTACGACCGGCTTCAACAAAGGTCTGGGTGGAAGTATGCACACCTTCTTCACTCCGTTCGGTATCTACCCGAACAACGCCATCGTAGGCGGTAGCGGAAGTATCGCCGTAGGTGCTGCCCTCTACAAAAAAGTAAACCGCAAACCGGGTATCGTTGTAGCCAACTTGGGTGACGCCTCCATGGCACGTGGTCCCGTATGGGAAGGCATGACGTTCGCCGCTATGGATCAGTTCAAGAAACTGTGGGCCGACGACATGAAAGGCGGACTGCCGGTAATCATCAACATCATGGACAACCAGTACGGTATGGGTGGCCAGACCCGCGGTGAAACGATGGGCTTCGACTTTGCAGCCCGCATCGGTGCCGGTGTCAATCCCGAACAGATGCACGCAGAGCGTGTAGACGGTTACAACCCGTTGGCCGTGATCGACTGCTACCGTCGTAAAAAAGCCATTCTCGAAGAGAAAAAGGACGGTCCGGTGTTGATCGACGTATTGACCTATCGTTACAGCGGTCACTCACCTTCCGATGCATCTTCCTACCGGACGAAGGAGGAGATCGAGGCATGGGAAGCTATCGACTGCATCAAATTATACGGCAAGGAGCTGATCGAAGCCGGTGTGGCTACTCAAGCCGATTTGGATGCCATCGACAAGGAGATCAAAGATATCATGTTCGATACGTTCAAACTCGCTATCGACGACGAGCTCTCTCCGCGTATGGACCTGCACAAACAACCGGATCTGATCGGAACGATGATGTTCTCGAACCAATCGATCGATTCTCTGTCAGACGCAAAACCGGAAGTCAACCATCCGATGAGCGAAAACCCGCGTGTACAGCAAATCGCAAAGAAAGAGCGTTTCGCTTTCGACAAAGACGGCAAACCGTTCTCGAAGATGAAACAGTTCCAGCTGCGTGACGGTATCTTCGAAGCCATCATCGACCGCTTCTACAAAGATGCATCGTTGGTTGCTTATGGAGAAGAGAACCGCGACTGGGGCGGAGCTTTCGCCGTATATCGTGGATTGACCGAAGCACTGCCTTACCATCGGCTGTTCAACGCTCCGATCGCAGAGGCTGCCATCATCGGAACCGCTATCGGTTACGCCATGTGCGGTGGCCGTGTAATTCCGGAAATCATGTACTGCGACTTCCTCGGATGTTGTGGTGACGAGGTGTTCAACCAGCTGCCCAAATGGCAAGCTATGAGTGGTAACATCCTCAAGATGCCGGTTGTTGTCCGTGTATCTGTCGGCTCGAAATACGGTGCACAGCACTCTCAAGACTGGACCTCACTGGCAGCACATATCCCCGGCTTGAAAGTCGTATTCCCTGTAACGCCTTACGACGCGAAAGGTTTGATGAACGCCGCTCTGCAAGGAACCGACCCGGTTATCTTCTTCGAAAGCCAGAGAATCTACGACGTAGGAGAACAATTCCACGAAGGCGGTGTACCGGAAGGATACTATGAAATTCCGCTGGGTGAACCCGATATCAAACGCGAAGGTAAAGATATCACCATCCTGACGATTGGTGCTACGCTCTACCGCGCTTTGGACGCAGCCAAGATTCTGGAAGAGAAATACGGCATGAGCGCAGAGGTAATCGACGCCCGCAGTTTGGTACCGTTCAACTACGAGAAGGTAATCGCTTCAGTGAAGAAGACCGGACGGATCGTTATCGCCGGCGACGCAACGGCCCGCGGATCGTTCCTGAACGATTTGGCTCGCAACATCTCGGAGATGGCCTTCGACTACTTGGATGCACCGGCCGTAGTTCTGGGTTCGCGCGACTGGATCACTCCGGCATACGAACTGGAGTACGCGTTCTTCCCACAGGTGGACAGCTTCATCGACATTATTCACGAAAAGATCGTTCCGCTGCCGGGACACGTTCCTACACGTAACTTCACCGAAGCTGAACAGATGCGTCGTGCAAAAGAGGGTATCTAATACGTTGTAAATACACATACAACCCATTTCTTCTAAGAAAGGCCGCATAGATTATCCTCAATCGATGTGGCCTTTCTTACACTTACCAACGTAAAACTGCTAATTAAAATGAGTTGCATCAATAAAAACAAACTGGATTGCGTTAATGTCAACGCACACCTGCACACCCCCTACTCGTTCAGTGCATTCGACAAGCTGACCGACGCACTCGACCGTGCCGTAAACGAAAACGTAAAGGTCGTCGGTATCAACGACTTCTACTCGATGGACGGGTACAAGGAGTGGAACGACGGCTGTATCGAACGCAAACTGTTCCCGCTGTTCAATATCGAGTTCATCAGCCTCCAAGAGGAGGATCAGGCAGCCGGCATCCGGGTCAACGACCCGAATAATCCGGGCAGAACCTATCTCAGTGGAAAGGGTCTCGCCTATCCGGTCGATTTGCCCGAACCCTACGCCACACAGTTAGCCAACGTTCGCAACGAGTCGAACGAACAGGTGAAAACGATGTGCGGCAAACTGAATGACGTACTCGCCTCCTACGATGCCGGGTTCCGTCTCGATTTCGACCTGATCGAACAGACGTTGACCAAAGGTTCGATTCGCGAACGCCATCTGGCCAAAGCGCTCCGCATCTCGGCATACGATCACTTGAAAAACGACGAAGCGGCCATCCGGGCCTTCTTTGAAAAGATTTTCGGAGGCAAAGCGCTGAAATCGGATGTCAACAACCACGCGGCCGTGGAAAACGAGATCCGTGGCAACCTGCTCAAAGCGGGTGGAGCGGCTTTCGTTCCGGAAGACCCGAAAGCTTTCCTGCCGATGGATACGGTACGGAAGATCATCTTGGCTGCCGGCGGTATCCCGACCTACCCGTTCTTGGCAGATGACGCCAAAGGCGGCTTTACCGACTTCGAACAGGATGTAGTCAAGACCGCTGAAGTGCTGAAACAACGGGGAATTTTTTCCGTAGAGTTTATCACGACCCGCAACAGCGTCGAGGTTCTCGAAAAATATGCCGGCTATCTGCACGACAACGGTTTCGTCGTAACGTTCGGTTCGGAGCACAATACGCCGGCCATGGAGCCGATCGAACTCTTCGCCCGCGGCGGAGTGCCTTTGACCGACCGGCTGAAATACATCAACTATTGCGGCGCATGCGTCGTTGCTGCCCATCAGGATATTGTCCAGAGCGGCATGCAGGGCTATGTCGACAGTCGGGGAAAAGCCGACATCGAAAAGCGCGACGAGTATATCAAACATGGTGACAACGTCATCAAATCCATCATTTTATAATTTAGTTAGATGGCTTCGAAAGCCATCACGAAAAAGAGAAAATCATAATGAAAGAGATAGAGCAACTGATCGAAATATCACAGAAATACGGCAAGGACAGCCGCTATGTGATCGCCGGGGGTGGAAACACTTCCTATAAAAATGCAGAAAAACTGTGGGTCAAAGCCAGCGGATGCGCTTTAGCCACGATCACAGAGGACGGGTTTGCCGTTTTGGACCGCAAAAAATTGAACGTCATTTCGGAAAAAACTTACAGCAATGACACCGCCACCCGCGAGGAGGAGGTAAAGAATGATTTGGCCGCAGCCTGTCTGACCAAAGACCGCCGTCCGTCGGTGGAGACCTCGATGCACAACGCATTGAGCGCAAGCTTCATCGTTCACCTGCACCCGACTATGGTCAACGGTCTGATGTGCGCGCAAAATGCAGAGGCGAAAACGGCCGAGCTGTTCGGTAACGACGCCGTGTATGTTCCCTACACCGATCCGGGATATGTGCTGTTCAAAGAGGTTTTAGACCGCATCAACGCCTACAAAGCAGCCTTCGGGAAAGAGCCCTCGATCCTGCTGCTTCAAAACCACGGAATCTTCGTCGGAGCCGACACGACCGCCGAAGTGGAGGCAATCTACGAACGGGTGCTCGGTACGATCGAAAAAGCTGCCGGCGTAGCTCTTCCCGAAGAGGCACTTCCCGTATGCGACTGCGTACAGGAGGTGATTCCGGCTATCCGGATGATGCTCAGCAAATCGGGACTGAAGACCCTCAAGATCCGTAACAACAAGCTGATCGAAACATTCGCTTCATCGGAGAAGGAGTTTGCCAAAGTGGCCGCTCCGTTCTCACCGGATGCAATCGTATACTGCAAATCGAAATACATCTACCTCGACTGTGCCGATAAGGAGAGTCTGCTCGACGAAGCGCAAAAGCAGATCGAAGCCTATGTAGAAAAGAACGGCTACACACCGAAAGTATTGGTAATAAAAGGAATCGGGCTTGTTGCCGTAGGCGACAACGCAGCCGGCTGCGATATCATTCTGGATGTCTATGAAGACATGATGAAGATCGCGACAATCGCCCAAGCTTTCGGAGGCGAACACCCGATGACCCCGAAACAGATCGACTTCATCGACAACTGGGAAGTGGAAAACTACCGCCGCAAAGTGAGTGCAGGCGGAGCTTCGGGCCGTGTAGAGAACAAAACGATCATCGTTACGGGAGCTGCACAAGGTTTCGGAGAGGGAATCGCCCGTTGCCTGATCAAAGAGGGTGCCAACATCGTCGTAGCCGACCTGAACGAAACGGTAGGTAAAGCAACCGCCGAAAACCTGAGCAAAATAGGCAAGAGCAACCGCGCCATTTTCGTCAAAACGAACGTTGCCGATCTGGACAGCCTGCACAACCTGCTACACGAAACGGTCTGCAACTTCGGAGGTGTCGACGTCTTCGTAAGCAACGCCGGCGTACTTCGTGCCGGAGGCTTGGAAGAGATGACTCCCGAAAACTTCGAATTCGTGACGAAGATCAACTACAACGCCTACTTCTATTGCGCCAAGACCGTATCCCGCGTCATGAAGCTGCAAAACAAATATGCGGAAGAGAACTACGGCGATATTATCCAGATCAACTCCAAATCGGGCTTGCGCGGCTCGAAGGCCAACTTCGCATACGCCGGTGGAAAATTCGGCGGCATCGGATTGACCCAATCGTTCGCACTGGAGCTCGCACCGTTCCGGATCAAGGTCAACTCGGTATGTCCGGGCAACTTCTACGAAGGTCCGCTGTGGTCGAACCCCGAAAACGGACTCTTCCTCCAATACCTCCATGCAGGAAAAGTTCCCGGAGCCAAAACCGTCGAGGACGTCAGAGCCTACTACATGGCACAGGTTCCGATGCGTAAGGGTACCGGTCCGGAAGATGTCACCAAGGCCGTGCTCTACCTGATCGAACAGACCTGCGAAACCGGCCAGGCCGTTCCGGTTACCGGAGGTCAGGTCATGCTCAGCTAATAAACATCGGACAGCGAGCGGAAAAAGTCGTCGATCCGAAACCATATCGATTGACATTCCGCTCGTTATCTTCTTGTAACATCTATTTAACCAATAGAAATGTGACAAAAATTCGCATGGAATGAATTTAATATATATCTTTGCCGAAAATTTTAGATCTTTCATGTGAATTGTATGTCAGCATTGAAATTTTAAAACCTAAAACACATGAAAACAAAAGCAGTTAGATTATACGGTAAAAACGACCTCCGGTTGGAAGAGTTCGAACTGCCGAAGATCAAAGAGGACGAAATTCTGGCCAAAGTCGTATGCGACAGCATCTGCATGTCGTCGTACAAGGCCTCGCACGAAGCCGACATACACAAACGCGTACCGAGAAACATCGCCGAAAAACCGGTAATCATCGGTCACGAATTTGCAGGTGAGTTGGTCGAGGTAGGTTCCAAATGGAGCAGTCAGTTCAAAGCAGGAGACAAATTCTCAATCCAACCCGCACTGAACTACGAACAAGGTCCCGTAGGTGTATTGAGTGCCCCGGGTTACTCATACCAATTCATCGGTGGCGATGCAACCTACGTCATCATTCCTAACGAAGTGATGGCTAACGGCTGTCTGCTGAAATATGAAGGAAACGGATATTACCCCGCATCGCTTTCGGAACCGCTCTCATGCGTTATCGGCGCCATGCACGCCAACTACCATACGACTCCGGGATCGTATAAACACACGATGGAGATTAAGGAGGGCGGTAATATGGCAATCCTCGCAGGCGTCGGACCTATGGGACTGGCCGCAATCAACTACGCCATCCACCGTACCGACAGAAAGCCTAAGATGATCGTGGTTACCGATATCGATCAGGCACGTCTGGACCGTGCTGCTTCGCTCTATTCACCCGAGGAGGCTGCGAAAAACGGAATCGAACTGAAATACATCAATACGGGCAAAATGGAGAATCCGGTGGAAGGGCTCAAAGCTCTGACCGACGGGAAAGGCTATAACGACGTATTCGTATTTGCACCGGTAGCTCCGGTCGTTGAACAAGCCGACGCGATCCTCGCGTTCGACGGATGCCTCAACTTTTTTGCAGGTCCGGCCAAAACGGATTTCAAGGCACAGTTCAACTTCTATAACGTACACTATGCCTACACACACGTCGTAGGTACCAGCGGTGGTAACACCGACGATATGAAAGAGGCGATCGCCATGATGAGCAAGGGTCTCGACCCGGCCGGACTGGTTACCCACGTCGGAGGAATCAATGCCGTTATCGATACGACGCTGAACCTGCCGAGCATCCCGGGTGGCAAGAAATTGATCTATACCCACATCGAAATGCCGTTGACGCCGATTGCCGAATTCGAAGCAAAAGGTAAAGAGAATCCGGTTTACGCCGAATTGCACAAGCTCTGCGCGAAGAACAAAGGGCTGTGGAATACCGAAGCCGAGGCTTATCTGTTGGCCAACGCCGACAAGTTGTAGCCTTGCCTACCAGCGTTCCTTTGCAACGTCAGCGTCAAACTGTAAGAACAAACGATCCGGACGTTTCTCCGCAACAGGAGAGCGTCCCGGATCAAACTGAAAGAACATTAGGAAAGGTTAGTTATATAGAAGACAAAAGGTTAGCATAAAGCTTAACAAAACAATTTTTTAATTAGGTTATGAAACAGTTAGACACGAAACTGATGCACCCTGCCGATCAGATCACGGTCGTCATCGGGCGAATCTATCGGAGCGGTTTGACGACCACTTCCGGTGGAAACATCTCGATCAAGGACGAAAACGGGGACATCTGGATCACACCCGGCGGTATCGACAAAGGATCGTTAACTCCGAAAGACATCATGTGTGTGAAAGCCGACGGTACCATCATCGGCCCGCACAAGCCCTCTTCGGAATTTCCCTTCCACAAGGCCATCTATGAGATGCGTCCGAAAATGACCGCTGTAATTCACGCTCACCCACCCGCATTGGTATCGTTCAGCATCACCCACCAGATTCCGAACACGAATATCATTCCTCAGGCAAAACGGGTCTGCGGAACGATCGGTTTCGCTCCTTACGATGTGCCGGGCAGCCAAGGTCTCGGTACCAAGATTGCTACCGAATTCAAAAATCACCCCGATTACAAAGCGGTGATCATGGAGAATCACGGTGTCGTACTCTGCGGAGAAGATCTGATGGATGCATACCAACGTTTCGAAACGCTCGAATTCTGTGCACGTACGGTGATCAACGCCAAGACACTCGGTGAACCGACCTACCTGACCGATGCCCAAATCGAACAACATGAAAAATCGCTGCCGACCGATTATCCCCATTTCATGGGTGTAACCTATCCGTCGGACGAACGTGCAATTCGGACGTTGATCGTCAACATGGTACGCCGCGCCTGCGATCAAGGTTTGATGATCAGCTCTTACGGTACGGTATCTGTTCGTTGGAGAGGCAACGACTTCCTGATCACCCCTCCGGGCGTACCCCGTTGGGACATTGAACCGAGCAACATCGTACAGGTAAAGAACGGCATGGTCGAAGCCGGCAAGATTCCCAGCCGCTCGGTAGCTCTGCACCAGGAAATTTACCAGAGTCATCCGGAGATCAACTCGATCATCATCACACAGCCGCCACACTTGATGGGCTTCTGTACTTCCGGTGTCAAATTCAACGTACGGACCATTCCGGAAAGTTGGATCTTCCTCAAAGATACTCCTATCATTCCGTTCGGCGTACAATACGAAGACGACAAAAAGATTTCGGATGCATTAAAAAGCGTACCCGCTGTTCTGTTGGCTAATGACTCCGTGTTGATTACCGGCGACGGACTGCTCCAGACTTTCGACCGGTTGGAAGTTGCCGAATTCAGTGCCAAATCGCTGATCATGGCTGCTCCGATCGGCGAACTGAAACCGATTAACGATAAAGAGGTAGAGGATCTGCGCGTGGCCTTCCACGTAAAATAACCGGATTCATGCATCTTTTAAGAAGTTTATCCGACTCTCCCGAGTTTAATTGTGCTTTGGAAGAGTATCTTTTAACAGAACGTCCTTTTCGGGACGTTCTGTTATTCTATATCAACCGCCCGTCTGTCATCGTCGGACGAAACCAAAAGATCGAAGCGGAAGTAAACACGGCATATTGCCGCCAACACGGAATCGAAGTAATCAAAAGGCTCTCCGGAGGCGGAACCGTATACCATGATTACGGGAACATCAACTACTCCTTTATCGTCGACAAAACTGGATCTGCAGTTCTCGATCGCGACTTCGGAACTCCCTTAACGGCAGCTTTAGCCTCTTTAGGTATTCCGACGACAGTGGGAGCACGCAAAGAGTTATTGACCACAGACGGATATAAAATATCGGGAACAGCGGCCCACATCACCCGAGACAGCCAGCTGTTTCACGGTACACTACTCTATCGAACCGATCTGACCGTACTTGAGCAAACTCTTCAAGGAGATCGTTCTCTACGCGGCCGCAGTGTCGCATCCGTATCCAGTCCCGTAATCAATTTATCCGTTTTCCGTCCGAAAAACGAAACTACGGAAGATTTTTTAAGACTTCTGTGCAATTTCTTCATGCATTATTATCAGACACAACCGATTCAACCGATTTCGGACGAAATGATTTGTGGTACGGAAGCCCTTATTCTCAAAAAAAGAGAATCGAAATAAAATCTATCCTTTCCCCCGCTAACAACACCAAAAAACAAGGACAGAACGACCTTTCTTCTTTCCATCCATCATCCAATATCGAACTTTCTAACCGAAATTTCATTCGGGCCGATATGATCTCCGAAACTTTTTCGTCATTAGTAAAAAAAGCCTGCAAATCTTCTCTTCGGGTCGCTTCAACGTATTGTCATCCAATTTCGAAAGCGGTATTAAAAATGTGTCGCTCTTTATTGGAGTACAGGAAATCCACTGGCTGTCTCATCGACCGTTGAACAAGTCTTCAATATGCCGAATCTACATCATGGACTACCTTTACGCAAAGGGCAACGTCGCCCCCCAATAAAAACATACAATCATGACAATAGGTTATTTACGGGTCAGCACGGAAAAACAACATCCAGCCAATCAACAAGATGAGATCAGACGTTTCGCTGAAAGCAGAAATCTGACTGTAGACAGTTGGGTCACAGAAGTAGTCAGTGGAAGCAAACGCGAATGCGATCGAAAACTCGGGAGTTTATTACGCCGAATGAAACGAGGCGACACACTAATTGTCACGGAAATATCGCGTTTGAGTCGGACCCTGACCGACATTATGGCTATCATGGGCCTATGCCTGAAGAAGGAGATCAACCTGTACACGACCAAAGAAGGGTATTCGTTCGACAACTCGATCAACAGCAAGGTACTCTGTTTTGCATTCGGATTGGTCGCCGAGATCGAGCGCAACTTAATCTCTATGCGTACCAAAGAGGCACTTGCATTACGTAAAGCCGAAGGTATGGTTCTGGGTCGTAAAAAGGGGAGTTATACAAAATTCAACATCCTGGTAGAAAACCGACAATCCATCATCCAGATGCTAAACAAAAACAAGTCCATTACTTATATATGCAAAGAATTCAATCTGTCACGCGACACTTTCGACAAGTTCCGAAGAAGTTATCCATCGGTCCAACAAGCTGTTAATAAAAAGGAGGCACGTCGCACGAAACGTACGAGCAACAGGTAAAGCCTACTATACAAATTTCTGATTTTATTCTATATTGGTATCATATATAAAACTTCTAAATTTTTAGGAATCTCATGTTTTATTGATCTTTTCTCATATACGGCTTCGGGGGCGTCTATATAGTGAAATTTATTTCAAATATTTTTTGATTTTGTGTCATATTTTATAGGTTTGTATACATATTTAAAGTTATGCCCCATTCTACTTTCATATTACCGATATTGCACACGATGGCATCCGTCATCTGCATGGGCGGCGCGTCCCTTCTCTTTTTGCGCGGACGCAACAGCCGTTCCCGGCGTATGCTGGCATTCATCATGATGACCTGGGGGGTTATTTATGTGACGCGCGTCGTGGGAGTGGTTCTGGGAAATCAGGATTTGAATTTCACCAGAACCGACGTAGTGGATACACTCGTATTGGTAATCGGCAACTTATACCTGATCGTCCTGTTGCTCTATCCCTTGGAGGTCGTACGTCCGGGATGGCTTAACCTGAAACGGACAAGTATACTGTTGCTCCCATATATATCTGTAACACTGTTTTATTACATCGTCTTGTTCTTGCTCGGCCAAAAACCGTTGAAGCTGCACAATATGGATCAATTCATGGAACATATCGGAGAGTTCAACGTCGGGTACCGTATTTTGATGATCCTTTCCATTATCGCGTATCTTGCATTCCTGTTCCGATTGACTTGGCGTTATAAAGAATTCTACCAACAGTGGTGCCGTAACAATTATTCTGATGACAAAGACATAGATATTTTATGGTTACGACAATACGGTATCGGTGTGGTACTGATTGGGGCAGCCTATTTTTGGCTGCTTTTCGACGGAAACACGTACTGCTTTATTGCACATAACCTCATGGTACAATGTTTTTTCTGCTATACCCTTTACAAAGGGCTCTTTCACGATAATCCATACACGGAGAATTTTTTCAGCCAAACACTGGACGAAGCGGATGCATACAGGGAAGCCGAACTCATGGAAAAACGATCGCCCACCGACAATGTTTACTTCCAGGAAAATGAAAGCACATTCCTCAAGAAATTACCTGCTTACCACAACGAGATAGCCGACTGGATGATAAGGAAAAAGCCGTATCTGGATCCGAGCTTCAAGCTCATGGACGTATCGGATATCCTGCCCCTGAACCGGACTTATCTTTCACGCGTCTTCAACGATGGTTTCGGGGATAGTTTCAGCAACGTGGTGCGCGATTACCGCATGCGCGAAGCGGAAAGGATGCTTGCCAACCGCAAGGATATCCCCGTAGGACAAGTAGGCGAACTATGCGGCTTTTCCTCCCCTTCCGTTTTCCACCGCGCTTTCGTACAAAGTCACGGTGGACTGACTCCAAACCGCTACCGCAAACAGACGGAAGAACAATAATTTCCACGTAACCCCCTGTCAAACAGCTTCTGAGAACCTCCAGAGGCCTCTTTTTTACAATTCGTAAATTTTATAATTTGCAACATTCGTGTCCACTAAAAATTGAGGACAGTAATTATAAAGTTTAACAATTAAAACAAAGTAGGTTCACTTGAGTCATTCAGTTCATTGACAATATTGCAGTTAGGTTTACAGAATAGGGCTTTGAGTTCGA
>DWXH01000010.1 GCA_019119305.1 Candidatus Alistipes merdigallinarum
TTTTTCAATGAGGCATAATGTTCTTTAACCGCATTTACATCACCGTATTGGGTATAAAGCATATCGACGATGCACGGATAGGCGGCAGGCCAGGTGACGTTTTCCGAATAGAAAGGCCAATAGGTCGGCGATACATCGGGGATTTGTCCGCTCGGGAGTTGTGAATCTTGAATGTCTCGCATCCATTTTTCGTAAAGTAAGGCAGGACGGAACATAAAACTTTCTCCGAAACTTCCCATAGCACGGTCGCCGAGCCACCCCATTCTTTCGTCGCGTTGGGGACAGTCGGTAGGCATACCCCGGTAGTTGCCGCGAATTCCCCAGAAGGCATTGTGGTAGATCTGGTTTAGGGTCGAGTCGGAGCAGGCAAATGAACCGGTAGTCTCCATCTCGTCGTAGTTGACTTTCCCTTTAAACTCTTTGAGTTCGGGGATGTAATCGAGTCCGGTGATTTCTACGAACCGGAAGCCGTGGTAGGTGAATTTGGGTTCCCACGAGAACATACCGTCTTCGGCTGGAGTGTAGATATCGGTTACCAAAGCCCCTCTGAGGTTTGCCATGTAGAGCGAGCCGTCGGGTTGGAGGGTTTCGGCAAAGCGCATGCGGATGGGTTTGTCCTTAGTTCCTTTGAGTGAAACGGCAAGCCAACCGACCATGTTTTGTCCCATGTCGAGGATGAGGGTCGAGTCGTTGAGTTGGTTGATGGCGATCGGGGTTATGGTCTCCATCGTCTTGATGTTGGGGTTGGTCTGCGCAGTCAGCACACCCTGAGGCGCACCTACGATTTTTGCCTGCATCCACTCCTTGTCGTCGAAGCCGTTTTTGTTCCACCCTTTCATTTCGAGACGGGCATCATATTCCTCACCGTCGAACTCGTTATTGGCGATGATGGGGCCGTTCGTGGTGAGCTTCCAGCTGTCGTCGGAGGTTATGATCTCCTGTTTGCCATCTTTATAGGTAATTTCCAGCTGGGCCAACAGTTTTGGGAAGCCGTAATGAGTAAGGCTCGGAATAATAGCACCTGGCATCGTCTCTTTAGAGATCATACGCATCGAGAAGAAGCGCCCGTTTCCGAGAATGACGCCGATCGTATTTTCTCCTTTCTGAAGTTTATCAGTTACATCGAATGCATTGTAATATACGCATTTTGTGTAATCGGATATGGTAGGGGCAAATATATTTCCCTCGCCAATCTGTGTGCCGTTAAGGTAGCACTCGTACATACCCAGACCGGAAATGTATAATTTGGCAGAAGCGATGGTTCCATCAACGGGAAACTCTTTGCGCAGGTAACGTGCTGCTAACCGGGTTCTTACGTCATCAACAACATCTGTAGCGTTGAGCGCGCTGTCGATGCCGATCCATTGGGCTTTCCAGTCGGCGGAATCGAGTAGGGCCATGGACCAGTGTGCCGGCGCACTCCATACAGAATCACCCTTATTTGTGGCGACCAATACTTTCCACCAGTAATCTTTGCGGGATTCGAGTTTTTGTCCTGCATAAGGAACAAAAACGGACTGATCCGAATTTACGATACCTGAGTCCCAGACTAGGTTTTCATCCTGGTCCAAACCGGCTTCATCTGCAGCGACTTTGATCCGATATGCGGTTTGCATCAGGTCGGGCGTTTCGGATACTATCTGCCACGAGAACCGGGGTTGTTCGGCACCGACACCGATAGGATTTTCCAGCAGTTCGACCGTCATTTCGCAGACCGAAACAGAGGACGTTTTACACCCCGACAAGGCGAACAATACTAAAATAGGTAAAAAATAAAATTTTTTCATAAAGAAAATGTTTAAGTTAGCATTTTGTCGTAAAAGTAACATTTTTATTCTAATCTGTCTCAGCAAAAGGGTATCCTAACCGGCGGAGCTCTCTTTAAGGAATCGTTCCGCAACGATGACCCGTACAGCCCGGTCGATGATTTCGAATTCGAAAGGAGAGTTTCCCAATGCTTCACCGTCCACTTCGATAACAATCTCAGGAGAGGATTCGATCCGGATCCGCCGGCCCCGATTCAGACTGGTGTTACGCAGTTTGTAGATTTTCCCGTTGAAGAGCACTTTGAAGTTAAACAATACGCCAAGTCGGCTCATCTTCCGGATTACGGTCAGGTCGAACAAACCGTCGTCGGCAATGGCATTCGGGGTTTGCAACATACCGCCGCCGTTGTATTTTCCGATGCCGATCGTTGCGCTGTATACCAATTCGTTGACAACCAACTCGTCATCGACGTATACCTTCACTCCCGATGATGAATAGGTCAGAACGGATTTCAAGGTGCTCCAAAGGTAGAGCCATTTCCCCTTTTTTCCCTCCTCTTTGAGGTGGTTGTATCGGCGGTTGACTACTGCATCCAATCCGACTCCGGCCACATTGGCCATGTATCGGCGCTGTTTGTACGAGGCCTGATAGTAGGAAATAACCCCGACGTCCTGTAAAAAGGAGTGCCCTGCGACAATGGCCCGAATCGCCTCGGAATATTTGCGCGGAATGCCGAACATGCGGATCCAGTCGTTGCCTGTCCCGACGGCGATCACACTGAGCAGTACATCGGTTGTAGGTACCGTCTTCTGGATGAACAGGCCGTTGACGACTTCGTGGATCGTTCCGTCTCCGCCGACGACGATGATCTTCCGGAATCCGTTGTTAACGGCTTCGACCGTGAGTTCTATCGCGTGATATTTGTGTTCTGTAAAGACATATTCGGGGACGATGTGGTGGTCCCGCAGCATTTTGCTGATGGCCGGCCAGTCGGTCAATCCCTTACCGCTTCCTGCCACAGGATTGACAATCGCGAACCACTTGCCTGAGATTTCCATTGTAGGTCAGGCTTTAAACGGTGCGTTACGCAGGGTGTCGAGCAAGAATTGCCAGAAACGGCTGACGGAGGGGATGTTGACCTTTTCATCCGGCGAGTGCGGATGAACGATCGTGGGCCCGAATGAGATCATATCCAGATGCGGATAGTTCGTACTGATGATTCCGCACTCTAATCCGGCATGAATGGCCATGACGGCAGGAGCCTTCCCGAAGAGCGTTTCATAAGAGGAGGTCATCGCATGCAGAATGGGCGAATCCATATTGGGATTCCATCCGTCGTAACTTCCTTCCAGGAGCGTTGTGGCTCCGGCCAGTTCGAAAACCGATGCGATGCGGTCGCCCAGATCGGCCTTCTCGCTGTTGACCGAACTGCGCAACAGGCAGTGAACATGTATCTTGCCTTTTTCTGAAACCACACGGGCCAGATTCGACGAAGTCTGTACCAGCCCTTTCATCGACGGACTCATCCTCATGACTCCGTTCGGACACCCATGTACCGCACGGATCATCTTTTGCTGGGTTGTTTTGTCGATTAAAGCGGCGGGCATTTCGGTTGCAGTTATGGAGAACGTAACTCCGTCGTCGACACCTTTGTACTCGTTTTTCAACAATGTTTCGTATTGTCGGGCGGCCTCTTGAAAAGCTTTGTCGGCGGCTTGCGGAATTACGACGACAGCCGATGCCTCACGCGGAATGGCGTTACGCAGTCCGCCTCCGTCGATCGATGCCAACCGCATGCCGAACTTCCCTTCCGCTTGTTTTAGAAAGCGGATCAACAGTTGGTTGGCATTTCCACGCTCCAGAATGATGTCCATTCCCGAGTGCCCGCCTTTTAACCCCTTGATTTCGATGCGGTAGGCTATGTACCCTGAAGGCTCCTTCTCCTCATGGTAGGTAAAGGTTATCGAGGCATCCAGTCCCCCGGCGCATCCGACAAACAGTTCACCTTCGGATTCGGAATCGAGGTTGATCAAAATGTCTCCTTGGAGTACCTTCTCTTTCAAACCTCTTGCTCCGTGCATTCCGCTCTCTTCGGTTGTCGTAATCAGGGCCTCGATCGGTCCGTGCGGGATGTCATCGGCCTCCATTACAGCCAGAATAGCCGCCATGCCAATACCGTTATCGGCTCCGAGTGTCGTCCCGTCAGCAGTAACCCAATCGCCTTCGATGTAGGCCTCGATCGGATCACGGGTGAAATCGAACGACTTGTCGTTGTTTTTCTGAGGGACCATATCCATATGGGCCTGCAGGATAATCCCCTTGCGCGCCTCCATCCCTTTTGTGGCGGGTTTACGCAGGATTACGTTGCCGGCTTCGTCAGCTTCACATTCGATACCGTGCGTGCGGGCCTCGTTCAGTAAATATTCCCGAATCGCATCCTCGTGAAACGAGGGTCTTGGTACGCGCAGAATTTCAGCGAATTTTGTCCATACCGGTTCGGGTGCAAGTCGTTTGATCTCCCTGTCCATCTTTATATTCGTTTAATCGTTTCTAACGCAAACGGGCGAGCATGTTTTTTACGTTGTTCTCGATCCGGTCGGTGATGTTGTCTGTTTCGTCGCGAACGAACTCCTCACCGGTGATGTTTTCATAGAGCTCGATATATCGGTCGCTGACGCTTGCAACGAATTCATCGGTCATCTCCGGAACCGTTTGCCCGGGCTTACCCTGAAAACCGTGTTCCATCAACCATTCCCGGACGAACTCTTTGGAGAGTTGTCGTTGCGGTTGACCTGCTGCAAAACGTTCTTCATACCCGTCTGCATAGAAGTAGCGGGAACTGTCCGGAGTATGGATCTCGTCGATCAGATAAATCTCACCGTCCTTTTTCCCGAACTCGTATTTCGTATCTACAAGAATCAGACCTCTTTCTGCGGCCATTTTGCTGCCGCGTTCGAAAAGGGCCAGTGCATACTGTTCGAGTTTTTCGTAATCCTCTTTCGAGACGAGTCCGCGTTCGATGATCTCCTGTTTCGAAATATTTTGGTCGTGTGATCCGATCTCGGCTTTTGTCGTCGGGGTCACGATCGGGTGATCGAAACGTTGGTGTTCGCGCATGCCGTCGGGAATGGGCACTCCACAGATTTCGCGGGCACCGGCTTTATAGTCTCTCCACGAACTTCCGGTCAGATAAGCCCGTACGATCATTTCGACAGGAAAGGGTTCGCAACGGTAGCCGACCGTCACCATCGGATCGGGCGAAGCGATTTTCCAGTTGGGGCAGATGTCCGATGTGGCATCCAGAAACTTCGAGGCGATCTGATTGAGTACCTGGCCCTTGAAGGGAATTCCTTTGGGCAGGACCACGTCGAATGCCGAGATGCGGTCGCTGACAATCATCACCAGGTATTTGTCGTCGATATTGTATACGTCGCGGACTTTACCTTCATAAAGGCCTTTTTGTCCTGCGAATTGAAAGTCGGTTTTAACAATAGCTTTTGTCATGATGCGTAAAATTTTGGTATGTAATTTATGAATCTTTTTCTTGAGTAGGATCGGTGTTTTTTTCGAATGCTTCGACAATGTGTTTCACGAGCCGGTGGCGGATGATGTCCCGGTTGTCGAATTCAATGATTCCGATGCCGTCGATACCGCGCAACATGTTGATGACCGGCATCAGACCCGAATCGCTGCGCCTCGGCAGGTCGATTTGCGTAATGTCTCCGGTTACGATGAAGCGGGCGTTTTTCCCCATGCGGGTCAGGAACATTTTGATTTGCGAAACGGTGGTATTCTGGGCTTCGTCGAGAATGACGAACGCATTGTCGAGGGTCCGTCCGCGCATATAGGCCAACGGTGCGATTTGAACCGTCCCGTCTTCGATATATTTGCTGAGTTTGGCGGCCGGAATCATGTCGTTCAGAGCATCGTAAAGGGGTTGTAGGTAAGGGTCGAGTTTCTCCTTGATGTCGCCCGGCAGGAAACCGAGCTTCTCTCCCGCCTCGACTGCCGGCCGGATCAAAATAATACGTTTTACCTCTTTGTTTTTCAGAGCCCGGACCGCCAAGGCGATCGCCGTGTAGGTTTTCCCCGATCCGGCAGGTCCTGTGACGAAAATCAGGTCGTTTCGGACATAGGATTCCAACAGCCTGATCTGATTGACGGTTCGGGCCCGGACGATCAGACCGTTGTTTCCGTAGACGATGATTTGTTGGTTGTCCGTATTGCTCGGAGCGGTTTCGGGAAGACCTCCGTCGTATATCTGGTCAATGACCTGGGGGGATATGTGCCCGTAACGGGTGTAATATTCGATCAATTCGGTCAGTTTGTGATCGAACCGGTTGATTTCGTTCTCTTCGCCCATCACCTTGATGGTCGATCCCCGAGCGATGACCTTGAGTTTTGGAAATTTTGTTCTTATTATTTCGAGGTTCGCATCATACAGTCCGTAAAATTCGGCAGGATCGACACCTTCGAGTACAATCAGTTTTTCCGTCATACAAATAGCCCGTTTTGTTCTTTTGTCGGCTTTTTTATCGTTTAGGACCTGCTAAAACAGATAACAGACATTCAACTGCCATTGGTTCATCCCTGTTTTGTAGATGCTGGCAGGAAGGTCTCCCTTGATGACGCTCAATTCGGATTTTTTGAACTGTCCTCCGTACCGCATGTCGACATTGATTCTGCCAAACTCTACGCCCCCACCCACTTCATAAGCGACAACCGATTTGGAAAGTTCCGCATTGATTGCCGTTGTCGTATTTTGCATCTTGTTGCCCGTGTCGGTCATGATGGTGAATACGGGTCCGGCAAAGAGTCTGAAGAAGGCAATCTTCCATCCGAACAGGACCGGTACCTCCATGTTTTTCACCTTCACTTTGGTCGAGGCATCGTCCTCCATGTCCATCGTGAAGCGATGGCTGGCATAAACCAGCTCGGGTTGGATATAGAACATGGGCAGGTTGATACGTGCGACGAATCCGAGTTGGTATCCGAAATCCTTGTCGGCCGAAAACATGCCCAGCACTTCGTCTTTGGAGGCATGGATGCTCTGACTCTGAATGCCGGCCTTAATTCCGAACTGGATGGGGCCTTTGGCGGCGGTTCTGTTCGTTATCGTACAGAGAGTCATAATGATGACGGTTGTAAGCAGGCATTTTTTAATCATGATTTCCTTCTTTTTTAGCGTGATGTTAAGACCTTTCAAAGGTAGAAAAAAATAGAGATTTTTTCAACTACTTATTCCGAAAGAACGAAAGATAGCGGAACTTGTCTGGTTGTATGATTGGGCCGATCTTCTATCCATCCGTTTGGAAAAGCGAGGCGTTTGTTGAGAAACGGTGTTGAGATTCTGCGGAAGGGATGTGTTAGAGCAGCGGGCTGAAAAGCCGGGAAAGCGCTTCATAAAAGTTGTGCAGGTTCGGACGGCTTTCCCAGTATTCGCGGGTGACCAAGCGGCTGCGTTGCAAATCGTACAGGAAACGTTCTTCGAGCTCTTCGGTAATGGCCTTGTCGTAAAGGATGGCCGAAACTTCGAAATTGTCCTCGAAACTCCTGATGTCCATATTGGCCGTACCGACGGAGCTGAATTTCCCGTCGATCATGATCAGTTTCGAGTGGTTAAATCCTCTGCGATACAGATATACCTTGACATTGGCATCGATCAGCTCTTCGATATAGGAGCGCGAAGCCCAATAGACGATTTTCGAATCGGAGCGGCTCGGGATCATGATCCGCACGTCGATGCCGCTGAGCGAAGCGACTTTGATCGCAGTAAGAATCGCTTCGTTGGGAAGGAAATAGGGGGACGAAATGTATATGTGGTGTTGTGCATGGGTAATCGCCGAGAAGAAGGCCTGCATGATCGACGCCCAATCCGAATCGGGTCCCGAAGTGACGATTTGAATGGGAGTTTCCGTTTTTACCTGGGTTTTCGGAAGGTATTTGGGATAATCGATCAGCTTCTCTTTGCTGACGAAGAACCAGTCGGTCATGAAGATGATCTGCAGAATGCCTACGGCTTCGCCTTCGAGTTTAAGGTGCGTGTCGCGCCAAGGCCCTAACCGTGTCCCCGTAAGGTACCGTTGAGCGATGTTGATACCGCCGGTAAAGCCGATTTTCCCGTCGACGACCAAAATCTTCCGGTGATTCCGATAGTTGACGTGGCTGGTGAGCCAGGGAAAAACGACAGGCATGAAACGTTGGACCTGAACCCCTGCACGGCGTAGATTTTTGATGAATTTACGTCCTAACCCCCAACTTCCGACATCGTCGTAGATGACACGTACTTCAACTCCTGCGTGTGCCTTGTCTATCAGGATGTCGGCTATCTCCCGCCCCAAAGGATCGTCTTCGATGATATAATACTCCATGTGTATCGAGGTCCTGGCATTGTGCAGTGAACGGCGAATTTCGTCGAACGTTTCCTTCCCGTCGTTGAGGACCGTCACCTCGTTGTGCATGGTGAGCAGGGCTTTGTTGCTGTTGAGCAGCAGGGTAATGATATCCCGGTTGTCGGATATTTCCGGTTTGTGGAGAATGGCAGCATTGTTGATCTCGTAGATTTGTTGCCGGCTGAGTGCGTCGATCTGTTCAAGGTCGTGGAGCTCTTTCCGGTTGAAAATTTTTTGTTTCCTGTGGTTGCGCCCGAAAACGATATAGAGAACGAAACCGACAACCGGCAGCAGGGAGATGACAATGATCCACGAAAGGGCCTTGACCGGATCGCGTTTGTCGTGGATGATTACGGCGATCGTAATCATGACGAAAAGGATGTATCCGATACTCAGCAGCAGTTTCAGATCGGCTGCCGCAAATAAAAGTTGGGCGACATTCATATCCGGAACGTTGAATGTTACATACAGGGAAAAACAAGGGCAGAGACCTGTGGAAATATTGTTTTCAAATTTTGCTGTGCCGAAAGTCTATCCTATACTCTTCAAAAATACGAATTTTTTGTGGAGATACGAATTTGGTTCTCGTTTTTTTGCGTAGATATAAAATAAAATATATTGAAGAAACACACGGCCGTTATTGAGCCTCTTTCAAAAACGACAGAGAGAAGAATCCGATCGACAGGTTCTTCTCTCTGTTATTATAGTAAAAAACTCAAGTTGTACTTATTCCCACTCGATGGTTGCGGGTGGTTTCGAGCTGATGTCGTATACGACGCGGTTGATTCCCCGAACCCGATTGATGATGTCGTTCGATACTTGAGCAAGAAAGTCGTAGGGTAAATGAACCCAATCGGCGGTCATCCCGTCCGTCGAGGTGACGGCTCGCAGGGCCACGCAATTTTCGTAGGTCCGTTCGTCCCCCATTACACCGACCGACTGTACCGGCAGCAGCATTACGCCGGCTTGCCATACCTGGTCGTAAAGTCCTGAAGATTTTAATCCGTCGATGAAAATTTTGTCGGCCTCTTGGAGGATACGGACCTTCTCGGCTGTTACTTCACCGAGAATCCGAATGCCCAATCCCGGTCCCGGGAAGGGATGGCGTCCCAAAATTTCATGGGGAATATTCAGTTGTTTGCCAACGCGGCGCACTTCATCTTTGAAAAGCAGACGCAGCGGCTCAACGATTTTGAGGTTCATCTTCTCGGGCAGTCCGCCGACGTTGTGGTGCGATTTGATCGTGGCCGACGGCCCGTTTACCGATGTCGACTCAATGACATCGGGGTAGATCGTCCCCTGTGCCAACCATTTGACATCGGTCAGCTTCATCGCTTCGCTGTCGAACACTTCGATGAAGTCGCGACCGATGATCTTACGTTTCTTCTCGGGATCTGTCGTTCCGGCCAGATCAGAGAGGAATTTGTCTCCTGCACGTACGCCGATAACGTTGAGTCCGAGGGACTCGTAAGAGGCCATCACATCTTCGAATTCATTTTTACGCAACAGTCCGGTATCGACGAAGATACAGATCAGTTGGTCGCCGATGGCTTTGTGGAGCAGTACGGCAGCGACCGATGAGTCGACACCTCCGGATAACCCGAGCAGCACTCGGTCTCCTCCGACCTTTGCGCGCAGTTCACGGACGGTCGATTCGATAAACGAATCGGGGGTCCAGCTCTGTTCGCAGCCGCAGATATCGACTACGAAGTGTTTCAACAGACGGGACCCTTCGGTCGAGTGGTATACTTCCGGATGGAATTGTATGCCCCATGTCTGTTCACCCTCGAATTTGAATGCGGCGACCGGGACATCCTCCGTGCTGGCAATGATTTTACATGACTCCGGAAGCCGGACGATTGTGTCGCCGTGTGACATCCATACTTGTGTGGTATCCGACAGGTCGCGGATCAGCGGATTCTTTTTGTCGACCTTCGACAACATGGCGCGACCATACTCCCTTGTGGCCGATGGTGCCACTTCACCGCCGAAATGCTGCGACAGATACTGTGCTCCGTAGCACACACCCAGCAGCGGGAGGTGCCCTTTGATGGCCGAGAGATCGATCTGCGGGGCTTTTTCATCGCGAACGGAGAAGGGACTTCCCGAGAGGATCACGCCCCGTACCGATTCGTCCAAGGTGAATTTGTTGAACGGATGGATCTCGCAATAGACATTCAGCTCCCGAACCCGACGGGCGATCAGCTGGGTATATTGCGATCCGAAATCCAGAATCAAGATTTTTTCCTGCATATTTTCAATATGTGTGTTTGGTACATTGTCCTGATTATCCACGTAATTGTGCTCCTGTCTGTTTTTCGAAAGCCTGCAACAGGTTATGCATCGTCCGGTCGATTACCTGATCGGTGAGCGTCTTCGTCGTGTCTTCGAGCGTGAAACTCAAGGCATACGATTTCTTGCCTTCGGGGAGTTTGTCTCCTTCGTACACGTCAAACAGCGTGACGTTTTTGAGCAGTTTCTTCTCGGTTGCGTAGGCGATTTGTCTCAGTTGCGAGAAGGTTACCGCCTTGTCGACCAGCAGCGCCAGATCCCGTTTCACTTCGGGGAACTTGGGCAGCTCGCTTACGGTTACCGAGTGGTTGCGGATCAGTTTGACCAGCGTATCGAAGTTCATTTCCAGATAGTAGACTTCGTTTTTGATGTCGAACCGGTTGCGAATCTTTCGGGCCACGACACCCATCTCGAGCAGGCGTTGCGAACCGTTGAATTTGCAACATACCGCTTCCGAATAGAGGTCGCTGCCGCAGGTCTCGAACGCTGCACTGTTCAGGTCGAGTCCGAAGCGTTTCAACATCCGTTCGGCTGCACTCTTCAGCGTAAAAAAGTCGGAAGGCCGGGAAGGCACGTTCCATGAAGCCGCCCTGTCGTTACCCGTCACGATCATCGATACCATAGCGCGTTCTTCGTATGGAGCAAGGCCGCCCTGTTCGACCTTTGTCTCGTCGAAGCTGTAACAATTCCCCAGTTCGAAGAGCTTGAGGTCTCCGTTCTTTCGGTTCGTGTTCAGCTGTACGGCCTCCAATGCGTTGAAGAGAAGCGTTTGGCGCATGACATTCAGGTCGTTACTCAGCGGATTGAGTATTTTTACGCAACGGGATGCCGGATAGGAAGTCAACCCATCATAGTAGGCAGCTTTGGTCTGCGAGTTACTCATGATCTCACGGAACCCGATCGATGCCAGCAGGTCCGAAAGCGTATTGGCTATTTTGTCGCGGTTGGGACGCGGAGCATACGACAACGAGGAGTTGACGTGTTCCGGAATTTCCACATTATCGTAGCCGTAAATCCGTAAAATGTCCTCGACCAGGTCAGCTTCCCGTTGGACGTCCACTCGGTAAGGAGGAACGCAAACGTTCAGAATGCCGTCTTTCTCGTTTTCGATTTTAACATCAAGGGCGAGAATGATCTTTCGCATCGTTTCGTCGGGGATGTTCTTGCCGATCAGCTTTCTGACCCGGTCGAATGAAATTTCGAATCGGAACGGCTCGATCCGTACGGGGTAGAGATCCGTGATGGGCGAAGTGACTTTACCTCCGGCCAACTCTTGGATCAGCAACGCGGCGCGTTTCAAGGCATACGGGGTTATGTTCGGATCAATTCCCCGTTCGTAACGGAACGAGGCATCGGTGCTGAGCCCGTGTCGTTTGGCCGTCTTCCGAATCCATACGGGATTGAAGTAGGCACTTTCGATAAATACTTCGGTAGTCGAGTCCGTCACTCCGGAATCCAGCCCTCCGAATACGCCGGCAATACACATCGGCTTCTCGGCATTGCAGATCATCAAGTCCTGTGCCGAGAGTTTGCGCGAGACACCGTCCAGTGTCACGAATTCCGTCCCTTCCGGGCAGGTCCGTACGACGATCTTGTTGCCCGTGATTTTCGATGCATCGAAAGCGTGGAGCGGCTGCCCCGTCTCATGAAGGATGAAATTCGTGATGTCCACCACGTTGTTTTTCGGATTCATGCCGATGGCGATCAGACGACGTTGCAGCCACTCGGGCGACGGTGCGATCTTGATGCCGGTCATAGTAAGTCCCATATATCGGGGAGCCGCCTCGCTGTTGGCAACCTCCACTTCGATGTGCTTCGAGTCGTCGTCTTGCCGGAACGCATCTACCGAAGGCAGACCGAATTCATAAGGGATATCGTTTGCTTTGAGGTAGACGGCCAAATCGCGGGCGACACCGTAGTGCGACATGGCATCGGCCCGGTTGGGGGTCAATCCGATCTCCATCAGGTAGTCGTCCTCCAATTGGAAGTAGTCGCGGGCGGGAGTGCCGGCCTTTACGTCGTTCGGCAGGACGATGATTCCCTGATGATCGGTCCCAACGCCGATTTCATCCTCTGCACAGAGCATACCGAACGATTCGACTCCGCGAATCTTGCTCTTTTTGATTTTGAATCCATTCTCTTCTCCGGTAGGATAGAGGATCGTGTTGATCGTAGCGACAACCACTTTTTGCCCGGCAGCGACGTTCGGCGCCCCGCAGACGATCTGGGTCGGGACACCATCGCCCAGGTCCACCGTCGTTACGTGCAGTTTGTCGGCATCCGGATGTTTCTCGCAGGTGAGCACTTCGCCGACGACTAATCCGGCCAATCCGCCGCGGATCGATTCAATCTTCTCGAGCGCCTCGACTTCGAGTCCGATTCCGGTCAGAATCCGGGCAATCTCTTCGGCTGGAAGGTCGGTTTTGATATAGGTTTTCAGCCAGTTTAATGATATTTTCATCGTATATTTACGCTTTATAAGTTCGGCTTTGTCAAACAGAGTCTATTTGCCTCTGTTGTAATGTTTTCGGATAAACGCGATTTAGGTCGTTCATAATCGAGGCGAAAGTTACGGAAAATTTTGCAAAGTAGCTAATTCTGTTCGGGTAACCCGTCCCGAAAGGTCGGTTTTCTCTCTTCTTTATTTCGCCCGTCGGTATCGGATAAACGGAATACAATAAAGACGAGCGGGGACAATTTGTCCCCGCTCGTCGGTTATGTTGGGTTTAGTGCTGTCTATAATTTGTCGCTGTAAATGGCTTCAGGCAGGTCCCGGAGGTTGTAGCGGGAGGCCATGGCGGCTCCGTAGGCCCCTGCCGAACGGATTGCCAGCAAATCACCCCGCCGCGTAACAGGCAACTGTATGTCGCGGGCAAAGATGTCGGATGACTCGCAGATCGGACCTCCGATCGTATAGGTCTCTTCACCTTCCGTAGAGGTAAGGTTTTCGATCTTGTGCTTGGCACTGTACAGCGCGGGCCGGATCAGATCGGTCATGCCGGCATCGACGATCACGATGTTTTGTCCCGAAGCCGTCGTTTTATTATAGAGCACGCGGGTGATCAGTTCGCCGCATTGGGCGGTCAGCGAACGCCCCAACTCGAAGTGTACCGTTTGTCCGGCCTCGATCTCCAGATTTTTGTGGAAGATGTCGAAGTAGGTTTCGAAGTCGGGAATGAGTTCACGGTCGGGGTCGTCGTAGTCGATACCGAGTCCTCCGCCCATGTTCAGATGTTTGAGGTCGATGCCCTGTTCGGCAAACCAGGCCTTGATCATGTTGACCCGTTGGCACAACGTCTCGAAAACCTTCATATCGCGGATTTGCGAACCGATATGGAAATGGAGTCCGACGATTTCGATATGATTCATTTGGGCCAGCGTGGCGATTGCCTCGTCGACCTCTTTGTAGGAGATGCCGAATTTGTTTTCGGCTTTCCCTGTCGAAATGTTCTTATGGGTTTTCGGATCGACGTCGGGGTTGATTCTTAGAGCGACCCGGGCCCGTTTGTTCATCCGTTCTGCAATCTGGTTGATGACCTGCAGCTCGTGCAACGATTCGCAGTTGAAAGAAAATATATCCTGTTCGAGTCCGTATTCGATCTCTTTGTCGCTCTTGCCGACACCGGCGAAGACGATCCCCGAGGCGGGGACTCCATGCTCTACGGCAGCCCGCACCTCATTGCCGCTGACGCAGTCCATCCCCATTCCTGCCCGACATGCGGCTTCGATGATGCGGGAATCGAAATTGGACTTCAGCGCATAGTGTATTTTGAATCCGTAGCGATTCGCAGCCTTCATGGCTGTATCGAGCGTGCGGTTCAGCAGGTCTATATCGTAAAAATAGAACGGGGTGGCCTTTGGGCTCAGCAGGGCTGTGTATTGTCTTGCACTCATTGGAATAGTCCGTCGTTAAGCGATTGTAAAGTCTGTTTTTTCTGTTCGGTAGCGATCAAAATGGCCAGGCTGCGGTGGCTGGCACCGTACGAAATCATCTTGATCGGAATCTTGCTGATGCTTTCGAAAACCCGGGCTGCGAGTCCGGCATCGCCGTGCTCCATACGACCAACGACGCAGACGATCGAGTTATTGCGTTCGATCTCGATGGTGCCCAATTTTTTCAGTTCAGCGACGATTTCATCGAGGTGTTTGTCGCTGTCGACCGTCAGCGATACTGCGACCTCCGAGGTGGTGATCATGTCGATCGGAGTCCGGTACTGTTCGAAAATTTCGAACACTTTCCGCAGGAATCCGTAGGCCATCAGCATGCGTGCGGAGTGGATACGGATTACGGTGATGCCATCTTTTGCGGCTACGGCGTGGAACGATTTCGAGTTGTCGTCGCAGTTCGAAATCGTGGTTCCCGGGGCGTCCGGATCCATCGTGTTTTTCAGCAGTACAGGGATGCATTTGTCCTTACAGGGCTGTATCGTAGCCGGGTGCAGAATTTTTGCACCGAAGTAGGCCAACTCGGCAGCTTCGTCGAAACTCATGTTCCGAATCGGGTAGGTATGTTCCACGAAACGGGGGTCGTTGTTGTGCATGCCATCGATGTCGGTCCAGATCTGTACTTCGGAGGCTCCTATGGCGGCTCCCATGAGGGCTGCGCTGTAATCGCTCCCTCCGCGACCCAGATTATCGATTTCGCCTTTGTCGTTTGAGCAGATGAATCCTTGTGCCACATAGAATGTGTCGGGATCGGCAGCTACCGGGGCCAAGGCTTCGCTCAGCCGTTTGGTGTCGACTTTTTCCTCCTGATCGGTTACCATGAAATCGGGAGAGTTGAGGTATACCGCTTGGGTACCCGTCTCGTTCAGGTAGAAAGTAAAGATTGCGGAGGTCAGCAATTCTCCCTGCGCGATGATTTTTCGTTCGGAAGTGTATTCCTGGAAGTTTGAAGTTTCGTTGCGGATCAGGTCGAACGTGGCTTGCATACGACCCAGTGCTTCCTGTTTGTAACGGTCGAGCAGGCCTTCGATGCAGGTCGTATATTTTTCGGTCAGCATGCCGATGCGTTCGTCGATCGTACTTTGGTCCTTTTCAGCAGCTGCCGATACGATACGCACCAACGCGTCGGTGGTTCCCGACATGGCCGACAAAACGGTAATCCGTGCCTTTTCGCGGCGAATAATCTCCGCTACCCTTTTCATGTTCGCGGCGGAACCTACGGATGTGCCGCCGAACTTCAAAACTTTTGTCATATGTATAAATGCTTGATTAATTTCAATCTTATCCGTCGGAGTCGTATCGACGCATGCGGATGCAAAGATAATGGTTTGAATTCTTAAAAATCAAACAGAAATACACTTTTTGCACAAAAGCAGTATAAAATGTTTGTTTTTGTGGGTGGTTTTTATTTTTTTTGCAACAACGAGCCGGATCGTTAAAAAATATATAAGAAAACAGGCTTGGGTATGTTTGTCTCGAAGAAAGGGATCCTTATGGAATTCGGACGGAGAAGACAGGTGTACGGACGATTTTGTCGAACCGAAAAAACTATCGTATATGCTGACGATACCAAACGCCGTAGAAGAGGTAATTAAGAAAAAACCGTTTTTGGAGGGAGCCTTGGTCGAAGGATTGGTCAATCTCTCTGCATTGGCCCGCCAGCTCAAACCCGATATCGAGAAAAAAGTGGGCCGTCCGGTCAACGACAGTGCGGTGATCATGGCGCTTAATCGGCTGGTTCCGCGTTTGGAACTGATGTCGGCCATGAAGTTTAAAAAAGTGGTTGAAAACATTGGGGACATCATTGTACGTTCGAATCTGGCCGATTATGCCTTTGTTAATTCTCCGACCCTTTTTGCCAAACAGGCCCGACTGTTGGAGCGTATCAGTGCGATGAAAGATGTGTTCTGTACCTTTTCGCAGGGAATTTACGAGACGACTTTTGTGGTGAGCAATTCGATCGTCGGACTCGTCGATGAAATTTTTACGCAGGAGAGCCGGATCGCGAAAACCGAAAATCTGTCTTCGATCACCGTAAAACTTCCGGCCGAGAATACGGTATGCCCGGGCGTATACTATTATATCTTTAAGGAGTTGGCATGGGACAACATCAATATTGCGGAGGTGATCAGTACGACCAATGAGTTTACGGTGGTGATCGGAGACGCCGATATCCATCGGGCCTTTACGATTCTGATGGAGGCGAAACGCCAGGCGACTCTCTAACGGAGCCTTTTATCCCGGTTTTTAAGGAATAAATCAAGTGAAACGGATCGTCATATTGTTCGGTGCGATCATGGTCTGCATGTCGTTGCAGGCACAACGCACGAAAGTGCCCCGCAAGTTGATGCGGGACAGTTTGCCCGTTATGGTCGAACGTTGTGCACGGGTGCTCGATGCAGCCTATATGGCCCAGCGATTGATCCGTGTCGATCGGAATCTGGAGGGGTGGGAAGGATGCCCGGTCTCTTTATACGCGTACGATACCGGATACGACAGTACGGTTTGCGGACCGAAACGCGGTAAAGTATATCTTTATAACCCCACTCCGGAGCGATTGGCCAGGTGGATTATGAACGCATGCTGGAAAGTGAAAAAAAGTCTCGATTACCGGTATACGGAACGGATGCGCAAACAGGTGTTGTATCAATCGGGCGGGCAGTTTCCGGTGAGCGGAGTGGTATACGAGGCGATGTATCGGGCGGGAGACTATTATCCCTATCTTTTTAAGGATGGCGTTACGGTTTGGCTGGCTGACAGTACCTATTTTGCGGCCGACAAACATCCGACTGAGACACAGTTGGATTTTTACCTCAAAATGACGAAAGATGATTTGAAGCCGCATACAGGGAAGTATGCGCGGATCATCAGCACAACGCCCCAACAGTATGTGTCGGCGGGAGGCAAAGAGCCGGTGCTGGACGGGGATGCCGTGACGCAACATTGGTTGGATGTGGTCCGGACGATGTATAAAAGGGCGATGAAGAGCGATCGGAACGAATTGATGGAGATTTGGGCGGAGGCTAATCTGTAACAATAACGATCGAAAATCGATTTTTAAATACGATAGATTACCTCACGAAAGAATGTCGAGGGGATGCCTAAATGTGTGGAGCTAAATTTCAGGCAATAAGCAATAAAAATTAAGCATTTGAATCAGTAGTTGAAAATAAGGTATAAAAAAGCGATTGCAATCTTACCCATCGTATGAATTAGGAGTCCGCAAGTAGAGCGACACTTACCAGCTCTTTGAATATCTGTTTTTTCGTTCAGCCAGCT
>DWXH01000011.1 GCA_019119305.1 Candidatus Alistipes merdigallinarum
CAACGGCCATGTAGCACGTCTTGCCCTGTTGTTTCAGGTAATGAAATGGGCTACTGATAGTGGAGATATGCAATATATTGAGCGGGATTCCGTAGAATCGGCAATCCGTATGATTGACTATTATGAGGAAACATACAGGAGGATTCAGGAAACCATTGTCATAAACAGTATCGGCGAAACTAAGGAAGCGTGGCTTTCTCTATCTTTGGACTTATTCTCTTTGAAGCAATTATTCTGATAGTCAAAGTTACCACAAGTCAGACGGATGTATTCACCCTCGGTGGCATAAAACTCGCCACTGAGACTTGCCCCTCTTGTGACATCGAGGATTTCTCCAAGCTTATATTTTTTTAATTCCATTTACCGTGTTGCCTTTTTGATATAATCTTGAATTAAAGATAAATTTACTTCAATCTCCCTACGCTTGGCCAATAACTGATCAAGATGTTCTTTTTGTGCCACTTTTTCTTGCACAGCCATAATCTGCTGAATTTTCGCTCCTCCTACAAAAGGGTATACTATATCAACCTCCATTTGAGCATCTTCAATCTCTTTATCTAATTCTACAAGTTGCTGTTGATATTTTCGTTGTGCTTCTACTATATCCAGATTATTAGCAGCTACGAATACATCAAGCAAGTGACGAATTGCAGCAATCTGCTTTTGTGCATCCTTTGATGAACTGCGAGCTACATGTAGTGCGACAATTATAGCAATTACACTAATTATTGGGCTTAATAAGGTGGCCCATTGAACCAGGTTGTCGATCATAATTCAGTTTGTTTTCCATTTAGATTTTCACCTAATCTTGCCTCAATCTCTTCGATAGTAGGCATAGTACCTTCCACCTTTTCAGGGTATAGTTTTGACAGCTCATATTCAGATATTCCCAATGGGAGATTGCTGCCTTCCAATGCGTATTGGGCAAGCATTGAATCCTTTTGGCGGCAAATAAGCAGACCGATTGTAGGATTGTCTCTTCCCTCTTTTCTAAGAATATGATTACAAGCGACCACGTAGCCACTTAACTGTCCGAGGTCTTGAAAATCAAATTCGCCGATTTTCACTTCAATCACTACATAGCATGATAGATTCAAGTTGTAGAAAAGCAAATCGATGAATTTCTCCTTTTGTCCGATCTGAAGTCTATACTCTTTGCCTATGTATGCGAATCCGGTACCGAGTTCCAGCAGGAATTGCGAGATATTGGCAAGCAGCGCATCTTTGAGAATATGCTCATTATAAGGTTGAGTTATTCCTGTAAAGGCAAAGTTATAAGGGTCTTTTGTCAGTTCTTGTGCAAGATCGCTTGTCGCTTCCGGCAATGTGCGGGTGAAATTTGTCAAAGCCTTTCCTTCCCGTTCATACAGGCCGCTATCCATAAAGTTGAGCAATGTGTCTCGACTCCAACCCTCTTCCATAGTCTTTCTCACATAGAAGAGAGCCTTTGCCGGTTCTTTACTGTACCTGTCCATCAAGTAACGGTGATGCCCCCAAGGTATGGAGAAAAGCATCTCTTCCAATTGTCCCACAGTTTGTGGGACAGACTTCGAAGATTCTGCCACAGGTTGTGGCACTTTTCCATCTTGTAATTGTTCCACAGCTTGTGGGACAACTTTTAAATACTGAGAATAAAGCAGATAGAATTTCTTTGCGTAATATATATTGGTTCGAGAAAGGCCTGTGGCGTTGGGATTTCTGCGCTGTAAATCCACAGAAAGATTCTTGATGACTTTCTCACCCCACCACTTTCTCAGAGTATAAGACAGACAGAGGAGACTTTGGGCATACCGTTGTTCGAACGCATCGGGAGAAAAGTATACCTTACCGAAGCGGGACGAGAGTTTTTGCCCTATGCTGTTCGTTCTATAAGTGAGGCTCAAGAAGGCATGCAGAAATTATGGGATATGCGAAAAGTATATCGGGGCGAATTGCGTATCGGGGTTGTTTACAGTCTTTCTCCGTTACTGGTAGCGTGTGCATCTCGCTTTTCTCAGACATATCCAGACATCATGTTGCGTTTGTTCCATTTCTCATCTATCAGTGAATTGGCAGACAGAGTACATGATCACCGTATTGATTTCGCGCTTTCCTATAAGCCGTCACCCTTGTCCCCGCTAATCGATACGATGGAACTTATGTCGGTATCTCTTTGTCTGATAGTGAAATCCGATTCTCCATTGGCCGTACTGCATGAGGTGTCGTTGCGGGTAGTCAGTGAATTGTCGCTTGTATTATTGGAGAACGGAATGTATTTGCGTAAAATGATTGAGAAGCTGGCAATGGATAATGGTATTACCTTGCAACCGAAAGCGGAAGTAAATAATTCAAACCTGTCGTTACAAATGGTACGTACAGGCAAATGGTGTAGTATATCGTTGCAGAAAACAGTTATACAATTTCCCGATTTGATTGCCATACCGATAAAGGAGGCCCACAACAGCCTTGTTATGTCTTTGTTGTGGTTAAAGAATGGCTACCAAAAGACCGCGGCACAGGAAATGATGCGTTTGATCAAAGAAAACGTAGAAAAAGACGGTATTCTATAATCTCTGTTTTTGTTGCTTTGCTGCAAGGATGACCGATCTTTTCCGTAAGGGAAGAGGGTAGATGAGTGATCGAAATGGTTTGACGATAGCGCATCGTATTTTGGCAACGTGACCAACGTGTCGGGCTGTCCGGAACTTAGAAAATCACGGTTACCCCGAGTGTGGGTAACAGGGTCCCGCTCTCTTGTCGGATGTATTTCATTTTATAGCGTTGGTCGGAGAGCGGATCCGATGGGTTGTCGATGACCCCGGTGCTGATCAATACATCGGGTTGGCGGAGTTTGCTTCCCGTTATATTTTGTAAATCGATGTAAATTCCCAACATGCAGTTTTTGAAATAGAAAGTCTTGTCGACTCTCAGGTCGAGTTGGGCAAAACTGCTGAGCCGTTGGCTGTTGTAGGCATTGTAATCGTAATAGGGACGGCCTTGTGCATCCCACGCCTCTTTGAGCGATGATTTGTCAACATCATACGGGGTGTACGGTGCTCCGCCTATCGCACTCAATTTGGCACCGATACTCCATGCCCGCGGCAGGTCGTATGTGCCGCTCAAATTCGCCACAAATCGGTTGTCCCATGATGAGGCGATATAGGGTGAACGACGGTCGGCGCGGTATTCGCTCGTGTAAATCGTGACGGACCCCACCACATTGAGCTTCTCCGGAATCTGCCACTTCGCCATAAGTTCCACTCCGTAGGCACGTCCCGATGCAGAAGAGACCAGAAGCTCGTCACCTACCGTCCCGTAATCGTTTCCTTTACATGTTAGCGGAATACTGTCTGTCCGTGAAAGGGGAATGTCCGAATAGTATTTGTAAAATCCTTCTACGGAGAGAATGACCCGGTCCTGGATCCGGCGGGTTATGCCGACTGCCGCCTCCTTGACCTGCATGTATTTCAGGTCGCGATTGACCAATACCCCTTCTTTGTCTTTATAACCCAATGCTGTGAACGGGGGAAGCTGGTAATAGATTCCTGCACTGCCGCCGACCGACCACCAGTCGTTCAGTGCGTATGAAGCCGAAATACGAGGGGAGAGCTGGCGCCAAAATTGCTTTGTCTGCGACGCATAGTTGCATCCGTCGGCTCTCAGTCCGACAGAAGCGGTCAATCGGTTGTCCGAAGATTTATAATCCGCCCCGACGAACAGGCCCCAGCCGAATATGCCGAGCTGTGTACTGTAATCAGAAAAGCCGGCTTCTTCGATGTAGGTACGCTGGAGTGTCCGGTTTGTGTAGTGGGAGTAGGTCGCCTCTACTCCTTCGCGAAGCGTCCAATGACCCAGATAGGAGCGATCCTCTGCACGCAAAGAGGTCTTTTGCTCTACGGCACGCAGCCGGAGCATCAGATTATCCTCGGACGAAGCATCGTTGTTCAGATATTTGATGTTTCGGTTGTTCAGATAGTTGTGGCTGACGGTTATGGTCTGGGTGTGTTTCCCTGCATAGTGTTTATAGGCCGCCCCGACGGTAAATGTCTCCTGTTGCAGATGGGGCAGGTAGCTGAGCAAATATTCGTTCTCCTCTCCCTTTTCGTCGGTATTCAATTTCATATCGTCGATGCCGACCAACCCCAAAACGATCAGTTCGTCGTGTTGGGAGAGTGCGGTTTTGATCTTGAATTGTCCGTCGATGTAGTTGGGAAGGAACGGAAGTCCCAGCATTTTGAATAAAAACTGGAGATACGATTGCCGAATCGAAAACAGGTACGTTGTTTTCGGACTGAAGTGGCCGCTTCCGCTGAATGCAGCCTCGGAGGCCCCGAGCGTAGCCTTAAAGGTTTGTTTTTCGGGGTCGCCGTCATGTAGTTGAAAATCGAGTACGGAACTCATCGCACCCCCTCGATCCACAGGGAATGCCCCCGTATAAAAATCTATTTCGCGAATCAGATCGGCATTCACGATACTGACCGGACCTCCCGAAGCCCCGAGTGTGGCAAAGTGGTTGATGTTCGGAATCTCAATACCATCCATGAAAAAACGGTTTTCAGATGGGCCGCCACCACGAACGATCAGGTCATTGCGGTAACCGATCGGAGAGAAGGATACACCGGGATAGGAGCGGACGATCCGTGAAATGTCGCGGTTGGCTCCGGGGCTCTTTTCGATCTCTCTCAAACCGATGACGTTCATGCTGACCGGACTCTCTGTTGTGCGGCGGAATGGGGATGGTTTTACGGTCACGGCATCGAGCATCTGTAAATCCTGTTCCATCTCGATCGTGATGGTCGGTGTGTTGGCGGAGATGATGTATTCCGGAGTCAGAGTGGTTTTGTAGCCCAAAAAGGTAGCCGATAGCTGGGATATGCCCGGACGGACGTTGTTGATCTGGAAGTATCCGGCCGAATCGGTCACGCTGCCCCGCTGCTCCTGTCCTACTACGACGACTGATGCGTAGGCGATAGGGGTCCGATTCAGTTTGTCGATGACACGCCCTCGTATCGTGTACCCTTCGGTGGCCGCGTAAGATAAAAATGTTATAAATAACAATAAAACAGTGCTTATTACGTGTTTCATGATGTCGGACGGTTCGGTCGTGTTTGCAATAGTTCAAAAAGCAAAAACTTTTCCTTTCCGGTCGTTGAAAAAGGGCGGAAGCCTTTATTTGCGAGTCAAAAGATCGGATACCGTATTTTTTTCTATACAATACAAAGATACGTATTTCTAAAGTAAAAGAAAAAATAAATTTTTAATTGATAATTTTGTTTATTTGATAATAAATATTATTTTTGCAACTGAAAGAGGTGTGAAATGGAACGAATAAAACGATTGCTTCAAGAGAAAGGGTTGAAAGTAACGACACAGCGGATTATCGTGTATCAGGTGATGGAACGGTTGTGTCATGCGACGGCTGATAGTGTAGCGAAGGAGGTAAGGTCCATTGTGCCTACGATAACGGTGGCCACGGTATATCACATATTGGAGTCGTTGTGTCAGACCGGGTTGATCAGTCGGCTGGATACGCGGGACGGGAAAATAGGGTATGATATTACGGCCAAGACGCATCACCATTTATTCGATGCACAGCAAAGACGGATTGAAGATTACGACGATGCCGGATTGACGCACGTCGTTCGTGAATATCTCGCAGCACATCCCGTATCCGGATTTACGGTCGATGATGTTGCGATTTGGATCGATGGGAGATTTAGCGAGAAGAACTCGTGAAAACATAACAATTCATTTTACTATTTAAACAAAAAGGAGGATCAATTATGGCAGACTTGAAAGGAACAAAAACGGAACAGAATCTGAAGGCAGCTTTTGCCGGTGAATCGGAAGCTCGTAACAAATACACGTACTATGCTTCTAAAGCCAAGAAAGAGGGCTTTGTTCAGATTTCTAACATTTTTGCCGAGACTGCGGCGAATGAGAAAGAGCATGCCGAGCTGTGGTTCAAACTGCTGCACGGCGATACGATTCCCGATACGGCAACGAACCTGTTGGATGCAGCAAACGGCGAAAATTACGAATGGACCGACATGTATGCGCGTTTTGCCAAAGACGCACGTGAAGAGGGATTCACCAAAATTGCCATTTTGTTTGAAAAGGTGGGCGAGATCGAAAAAGAACACGAAGCCCGTTACCGCAAACTGTTGGCTAACGTAGAGGGCGGATTGGTGTTCTCACGTGACGGTGACTGCATATGGCAATGCTCGAACTGCGGACATATCATGATCGGCAAAAAAGCTCCCGAGGTTTGCCCGGTTTGTGCACATCCTCAGGCATATTTCCAGCTTAAAGCAGAAAATTATTAATCTATATTCTGCGAAGAGAAGTATGGGCGACCAAATTTCGGTCGCCCTTTTTGTTATCCCCCGAAGACGATGATTACAGCAGATGTTGCGGCAATCAACAGCATAAGTAAAAATAGTCTTAACATATTCGTAATTTTCCATTCTGAATGTAAAACTATGCAGCAGTCATGCCAGATCGGGGCTTAATATTGACTTAATCGCCTAAATTATGGTGTTTTTTGATTCGGACCGACATGCCGGCATGCAGGGGTAACCGGGTGTATCCGACCAGGTGGACAATTCCTATGATCGCGACGACGATAAACGACAAACTGAAATCGGGAACGGTAAAACGTCCTATTGTGCCGTGATGCAGCAGAGCGGAGAAGTGAAGCGCAACGGCTCCGATGGCTACGCCCATACCGATCGACATCTGTTGTATGGTGCTATACAGCGTATTGGCTGAAGTCATTTGGGGTTGAGGAATGTCTGCGAATGCCAGAGCAGTCAGGGTACTGAACTGAAGAGACCGCGACATACCGGTGATAAACAGCACGAGCAGAACCATCCAGACCGGAGTGTCCGGGGTAAGCCAAGCTGTAAAAAAGAGAAACAGTGCGGAGAGGGCTCCATTTACTATCAAGACCCGGCGGAAAGGGTAGTGACGGATGATCCATACCGTTGCGGATTTCATGACAAGGTTTCCGACCATAGTAGCCAAGAAAAGCGAACCCGCCTCAAAGGGCGACAGCCCGAAGCCCTCCTGAAGCATCAACGGTAACAGGTAGGGAAATACGCCGATCAACATACGGGATACGGATCCGACAAGAATCGTGATCCGGTAAGTCTTGATTTTCATGATCGAATAGTCGATCAGCGGAGTGGACGTCCGTGCCGAGTCCTTGATGTTGACGCGCAGAACGGCAAGGCTCAGAAGGATCAGAGCAACAGGCACCCAGAGTGCGACGGACGGTTTGCTGAAGAGCTCGACTCCATACATAAATCCGGTCAGCGATACTCCGCTCAGTATGAAACCCCGAAAATCGAAGTGGGGCGGTGTTTTGAATTCCGCCCGGTCTTTCGGAATGTAGTGCCAGGCTGCAAGAATGCAGACAATACTGATGGGAACATTCAGATAAAAAATCCACCGCCACGACCAATAGGTAGTCAGGTAACCGCCGATCAACGGCCCGACAATCGGAGCAACCAGGGCCGGCATCGTGATGTAATTCATTACGGTGGGCAGGTCCTCTTTCGGAGCGGTCTTAAGTACGGCGAGGCGGCCGACAGGGGACATCATGGCTCCGGCCATTCCCTGCATGATGCGGTATGTGACAAACTGCATGAGGTTTTGGGAGGTCCCGCACAATATCGATGAGAAAATAAAGAAAGCGATGGCCGAACAAAAAACGATACGCGTCCCGAACCGATCGGCAATCCAACCGCTGGCGGGAATGAAGATAGCCAAGGCGATCATATAGGAGGTGACCCCCGTGCTGAGTCGTACGACATCCGTCCCGAAACTTTCGGCCATGACCGGCAGAGCGGTGTTCACGGCCGTAGTGTCGAGGAATTGCATGAAAAAAGCAATGGCTACGACCAAAGATACGGCAATAGGGCGTTTCGAAGCGGTTGTCTGTGTCATACTTCCTGCAAAGTAACTACATTTTAAAGAAATTTGAAAATGTAGTTGTGCCTCTGCCTTTAACGAATGATTGCCGTAAAATATTTCAATATACAGGCTTGGTTGGGAAGATGACTGTCTCCATTCGAATAAATATTATTATGAAGTGGGATAGCCCCTTGTTTGTTGATAATGATCACTTTTCAGCTATTACCTCAATTTCTACTTCCGCGTTTTTCGGTAATGCCGATACTCCGAAACAGGCCCGTGCTGGCATTTTCTCGGTGAAGTAACGGGCATAAATTTCATTCATTGTCGCGAAATCAGCCATGTTTTTCATTAAAACGGTGGTTTTTACGACATCGTTGAATGAGTATCCGGCCGCAGAGAGGATGGCACCGATGTTGCGGAGTACCTGTTCTGTCTGCCGGGCAATACCTTCAGGCATCGTTCCGTTTTCCGGATCGATGGGGATCTGACCGGAAACGTAGAGCCGTCCGTTTGTTTCGATGGCTTGGCTGTATGGACCGATCGCTTGTGGGGCGTCTGATGTGGTGATGATTTTTTTCATAACAAGCTGCGATTTGTATTTTCATGCAACAAAATTAATAAATCGATGGCTTTGGGAAAATATTGTTAGCTTTGCTCCGTATTATAAATGAGTAGAGAAAACCGACAAAACGACGAAGGATTTTATTAAAAACATTGCAACGATTTCTCTTGTGATTGCATCTATTGTATGTTTACAAAAGAAATAGAAATTAAAATCGTTAGATTATGAAAAGAAAACAGGTGATTTTTGTGGCAGCCTTGGCTGCGATTGTGGTTGCTTGCTGCCCGTGTCGCAAAGGCACACAAGCCAACAAGCCATTGACTGAAACTACGTGGAGCGTCGTAGAGTGGGGAGGGCAGCCCTTCGATGCCGGAGAGAACTATACATTGGTTCTTTTCGAGGATGGGGATCGTTTTGGCGGACGTGGCGACTGCAACTCCATTATGGGAACGTACAAATTGTCAGGGAAAAACAAGCTCGAATTGAGCGCGGTTGCTTCAACACGGGCCTTCTGTCCCAATCAGACACAGGAAGATCAATATATTCAAGAGCTTAGTAAAGTCGATGCCTACCAAATTAACGGGGATTTGTTGTCGTTGATGAGCGACGGAAAGACGATCATGGTATTGCAGGCACAAGCTCCGTCTGATACGGAATAAAAGGGAACAGACCATGAACAAAGATTTGCGGTCGGAACTCGAATCGATCCTCGGGGAGCCGATCGTCGGAACACTGCCGATCTCCGGGAGGGTACAAACCCGATCGGGCCGGCAGTTTTTTTTGAAAAGCGGGGCAGTGTCAAAGACCTATCGTTGTGAAGCAGTCGGATTGACCGAGCTCGCTTCTGCCGGAGAATTGGCGACTCCGAAGGTCATAGGCGCCGGTGACAGGTACATTCTTACCGAATATATCGAACAACGTTGTGGCGACAGGGAGTTTTTTGAGGACTTTGGGCGCAGGTTGGCCCGCATGCATCGCCATTCGGCCGGACAATTCGGTTTCCGTGAAGATAATTTTATCGGGCTGTCGCATCAAATTAATATAGCGGAGGGTGTTGAATGTAAGGATTGGGCGCAATTTTATATCAACAAAAGATTGCGGTATCAGTTCCGCCTGGCCGAACGAAATGGTTATGTATCGAGGCGTATGGCTGCGGAATTTTTCCATTTCGAGGATAAGGTTGTTAAACTATTAAATGAGGCAAAAGAATCTCCATCCCTGATACATGGAGACTTGTGGTCGGGAAATTTCCTGTGCGGTGCCGACGGGAAAGTCGTATTGATCGATCCTGCAGTCTACTATGGACACCGTGAAGCCGAATTGGCCATGACCCACCTGTTCGGAGGTTTCCCTCAGGCATTTTATGATGCCTATATGCGGGAGAATCCGTTGCAAACCGGATGGCAACGGCGGGAAAGTCTGTACCGCCTGTACCACCTCATGAACCACCTGAATCTCTTCGGGCGCAGCTATCTTCCTGAGGTCGAATATATCATTTCTGAATACGCTTCCGCCCGGATTTAGTCACTCAGCCCTTTTTAAAGCCGAGTGACTTTTATCTCTTTGCGGTCAATGTAATTCGGATATTGGAACCGCGGCATGGCCAATGCCATTCCTGCATGGATGTACCGGTCTTTTAAGCCCAACAGACGCGGCAGTTTGTTGTGTTTGTCCTGTTGGATGGCGGCACAGACGAAGCCGGTATAGAACTGACAAATACCCAATGTTTCGGCCATCAGCGATGCGTTTTGGTAGGCCAGATTGGAGTCTTGTGAGCCGAACCGGCACTTGGTCGGGGTGTGGATCAGGATTACGGCCGTTGCGTTACGCAGGATCAGATCTTTGCCTGCGTTATGGGCACGGACCAATCGTTCGAGCGAAGGAATGACCAATTGGTATAATTCGGAACGGAACGGTTTCAATAAAAGTTTTATCAACGGAAATTTTAACATACGGATAAGCGAATCGAACGTTTCGACCGTATACTTTCGGATGAGACGCAACTTTTCGGGGTCTGTGACCAGTATATACTCCACCTCCTGAAGGTTGGTCGCCGTCGGAGCACGATGGGCCGCTTCGAGAATTTTTTGCAAATGCTCTTCGGGGATCGGTTTATTCGAAAACGCCCGGTTGGACCGACGGATACGGCACAGTTGCAAGAATTGCTCAGGTGACGGAAGCGTCGTACGATCTGCCGGATGGATGTGACCTGCCGGAAAATCGGGATGCGTAATTGATTCGGTAGGACATACGGCAACGCAATGTCCGCATGCAATACAATATTTATCTTGTATTTCGATCTGTTCCCCGGGTTTCCCCTGTGTAAAAATTTCTGATGGGCAGATTGTTACACATTTCCCGCAACGGATACAACTTTCGCTATTTATTTTAATTTCCATTATTTTGACGTATTATCGGGTGTTAAATAGAATTTCCATGCACAAGCACACGAAGGGTCGGTGATGTCCGGAAAACAACTGACGGCCTCGCACTCGATCCGGTCGTCGATTGTCCGGGCGAAATAGGTGTACTCGTTGACCCCTACGGATTTGCATGGATGAAAAGGCATGCCTTTCCGCTTACGAGCCGATTGTACCCGGCAATCTACAACACGGAAAATGAGTGCATTGCCTTCTCTGTGTGTTTCGGTTACGCGGTTGGCAAAAGCAGCGAACCGGAATTGTAACGCCTGTTCCAAGCCTTCCAAACCGGCCCGTTCCGGAAGTTCGAGCAGTTGTTTGATGCGTCTGGCCTCAGTTCCTGTAAAGTGCCGCCACACATTCCGGTCGTGTTCCATAGCTTGTTCCATGCCTTGCCCCTGTTCGACTGACTGAAACCACATGCCGTCCAAAGCCAGTAGATTGCGGGCGTATATCCGAACCAATTCTTCGAGTTGCTCTCTCGATAAACCTTTTAATCCTTCGATTGCCATACCTGCTGTTTCCCTTAATTTTCGTGCAAAATTAATCGATTATATGGAAAGATATAACTCTAGATTTTATGAGATTTATAAAAACAGGACTTCAGGGATTCGTTATAGATTGAGGGAAGAAGGTAGATGCTGTCGGACATATCTGTTCGTTTTTTGCTACGGAATATTAGAATTGGCATAAACGAAAACGTTTGGCCCGCTTCACGTTTTTGCCTATATTTACCAACTGAAATCTCGACAATAAAAACTAAAAAGCATGAAGAAAAGGTCAATCTTGTTACTGTCGCTCTGCTTTCTGATTATAGGAGGAGAAATGTGGGCCCGCCCTCAAAGCAAAGCTGAGGTGAGGATGTACGAAGGGGTGCCTGCTTTATATATCAATGATACGCTCTATCCGCCTTTTGCCTATATGTCTTATTTGGGAGAATCTTCCTATTATCGTTCGATAGCTGAATCGGGGGTTCATCTTTACTGTTTCCCCGCCTATCTGGGAGACCAAGGGATCAATTTTGAGTCGGGTATCGGTCTGTTCCGGGAACCGGTATGGAAAGATTATAATCGGTTTGACTTTTCGAGTGTGCAGCAAGATTTGGAGAAGATAGTTTCGGTAGATCCTAAGGCACGGATCATTATGCGTATCTATCTCGATCCACCCCAATGGTGGGTGGAGAAAAATCCGGACCAAGCCTGCCATATGCCGGACGGCACTCCGTTCCGGCAGTGTTTTGCCTCCGAAAAATGGAGAAAAGATACAGGGAAAGCCCTCCTGAAGTGTATCCAATGGCTGCAAAAATCGGCTTATGCCGAACATATCATAGGTGTTCATGTTGCAGCAGGGGGAACGGAGGAGTGGTATTATCACCTGCCTCAGCGGGACGACAGGAATCCGATTGTAGTTACGGCTTTCCGGTCATGGCTCAAGGATAAATATGCGGGTCGGTTATCCGATTTGCAGAGTGCATGGCGGGACAGCCTCGTTACATTCGAAACCGCTTCGATGATCGATATGAACCGCGCTGCGGAGAATCGGTGGCTGAAACCCTCAGAAGCGCAGCAGACTCTCGATACTTATCAGTTCCACTCGGAAGTTATGGTCGATGACATCATCTATTTCTGCAAGTTGGTCAAAAAGGCGACTTCGGATCGGTGGCTGACAGGTGTCTTTTACGGTTACCACAACAACATCGTGGATCCACGGATGGGGCATTGTGCATGTGCGAAACTACTCGAAAGCGAAGATGTGGATTACATATCCAGTCCCAACCGATATCATCGAGTGGCAGGTGAAGACTGGCCTCCGATGGTAGCGGTCCAATCCATAATGCGCCATGGAAAGCTTTGGCTGGCCGAAAACGACACACGAACCTGTCTTACGACACTGCTGAAAGATAAGGCTCCCGAGATTCCGCCTCCCGGACAGTATGAAGCTGACGTATGGTATGGACCGAAAGATATGGAGACTTCGATCTCCTTTATGTGGAAAAATGCAGGAAGAATGCTGACGCAAGGATATGGCGGTTGGTGGTTTGATATGTGGGGCGGTTGGTACGACGACCCCCGTCTGTTGGAAGTCATACGCCAGACAAAAGATTTTTATGCGAAATACGGTTCGACCGAATCGGATGCAATGGGAGCCGAAGTGTGTGTCGTGGCCGATGAACAGTACTGTTTTTTGGATGCCTCTTACGGTGCCCAGATCGGTTACATGCTTTTGAATATGTTCGCGATGGCCAAAACAGGAGCTCCTTTCGATCATTATTTACGAACGGATCTTCCATCTTTGGATATGGGAAAATATAAAACAGTCTGGCTGATGGGCGTTTTGGAATTGACAGATCGCGAGAAAGATATGATAGATTCTCTTTCGCGTAAGGGCATTACCGTCATGTGGACAGGGGCTGAAGGAACCCATTTATATTCGAAAGACGGCGATCTTTTTGAAAGAGATGTACACAATTATTCAGAAGACCAATTGAGATCGATTTTCGAAAAGGCAGGGGTTCACATTTACGATCATTCGGGAGATGTGTTTTATGTCGGTCGCAACTGGATCTGCGTCCATACAATTCAAGCCGGAGAGAAACATATCGAGCTGCCCTTTGATGCGCGGGTCATCGATCCGGCAACCGATGAGATACTATACCGTTCGACCCGAACGATCGATTTCGATATGGAGGTAAATTCGACCGTAATTTTCCGGGTTGAACCGTTGTCGTAATTTTTGAGATTAAAATCTTGGAGAGAGAAGATGAGTATTGAGTATGGACCTACAATTGTTTTGAAGAGAATCGGATTTGTTGTCAATAGAATGGTATAATCAATGTCGGTTATGTTAATGATTCGAATTATAGTAAACAAGCTACATATACTGTTTGGACTCGTATTGTGTTTTGTGGTTACTCCGACTGTTGCACAAAAAGTTTTTTACGATGTTCAAAAAATCTGGGATAACGGTATGCATTGTGCGTTTACCTCCCTTATAGAGTATAAAGGTCGTTATTATTGCTCGTTCCGCGAAGGAGTAACTCATATATTCGATGAACAGGGTAATGCAGAAGGTAAAATTCGTATCCTCGTTTCTGATAATGGACGAAAGTGGAAGCCTCTAGTATTGATAGGAAAAAAAGGATATGACCTTCGTGATCCAAAAATGTCCATAACTCCCGACGGCCGTTTGATGGTGGTCGCAGGAGGTTCGGTGTATCGCGACACGCAACTTGTCGAGCGCATACCGCAAGTTCTTTTTTCCTCCGACGGAGAATCGTTTACCGATCCTGTTTCCGTTGAGATTGCCTCATCTGCTTCGAATGGGAAGGATTGGTTGTGGCGAGTTATGTGGAACGGAAAGACAGGGTATGGTGTGAATTATGCGATGGAGGGGGAAAACAGCGCAAAAATATATCTTGTAAAAACAAGTGACGGAGTACATTACGATTTGGTGACGGAACTTCCGGTCGGAGGTTTTCCTAACGAGACGACAGTGAGGATGCTGCCGGATGGGCGTATGGCCATGATGATCCGGCGGGATCAAGGCGACGTTATGGGGTATTGGGGTATAAGTCATGCACCGTTTGCCGATTGGACCTTCACGAAAATGGAATTCCGTATCGGCGGTCCTGATTTTTTGCCGTTAGATAACGGTAAAATTATAGCAGGAGCCCGTTCCTACTACATTCCTTCGTGCTCAAAAACCGTACTTTATCGGGGTGATGAAACAGGGCGTTTCCAAGAGTTTTTGGTACTCCCCTCTGGAGGCGATACGAGTTATCCGGGATTTCTCGTTGTCGGTAATGAATTATGGGTGAGCTACTATTCGTCACACGAAACAAAAAACGCATCGATCTATCTGGCCCGGATTCCTCTCTCCGTTTTTGACTTGGATTAATCGTTCCGATTTGTTTTCTTATTCAGACGAAGAGGATACGACTATCGTAAAGTGTCTTTGAGCGTTATTACGACAAGGAACGGAGTGTCGTCTTCGGTAACTCCGTCGACCAACCCCACTAAATGAAATGCTTCTATCGGTGCAATCAGTTTATTCCCGAAAACAAAATAGTCGGATAATTCGATGCTTCCACCCTGTGGAAGGTCGCATGAAAAAGCACCTCGCTTAAAGGCCAGTAATTGATCCCTTTGCCAAATATTCGTACAGCGTTTACCCAAATAAATCAAAGTTGAGAACAACATGTCCTTATAATAACCATGATAAAAAGGCCAATATATATCTTCGCTTACAAGGCGAGGTCGTTCTGGATGTGTCAGTTGTCTTCTGCGTTTTTCACCCCGTTCTCCAAAATCGGTAATCAGAAAAGGATACATACGATCTTTGGTTA
>DWXH01000012.1 GCA_019119305.1 Candidatus Alistipes merdigallinarum
AAAAAAGTTTTATGCCGAATCAATTCAGCAAAGAGTTTGGTGCCTCATGTACACCAAAGGTAAAGCAATTCAATAATAGTCGAGTCTATGCATCGCACATTTATTCTGATACGATCTATCAGGTCACTCCGGAAGGGATGATCCCCAAATATTGGATCGACTTGAGCCCGGTCAATGGAATCGCGAATTTTTGGAAAGAAATGACTCCGGAAAAGCACGAAGCGATACTCAACGAAGTTATTTTTAACGGCGAATTTTTAGAGAACGACCATTTTGCCATTTTCCAACCATTGGGAGATATCCCTAATGTGGGTTTCATCCCTAAAATTTTGTTTTCAAAAGAGACGAAAAAATGCTATTATTTAGGTAAAAGCTCCTCTACGGTTCTTGGAATTTATGTAGGATCTGTCCGTTTTGCTTATAAGGATCAATTTATTACTGTTGTACCAGCCTTTAGGTTATATGAAGACTCTAAAAGACGTTATGTAAATCAAAGATACCCAAAGTTAATGAAAGAGATAGGTACAGGTTTGACGGAAAACGACGATCCCGTGCTGCTGTTCTACACACTTAAAGAACCCAAATAAAAAACTGAAAATATAATCTACAAGCTTTTAACTATTAATCTTTATGAAACATTATTCTTTTGCTTTGATTTTTGCGGGCCTTCTGCTCTATTCTTGCGGGGGGAACGGCACTTCGAACTCAACCGGCGATCTCTCCCGAATGGATCGGGTAGAAATTAAGGACCAACGGCAAATTCCAGTCGATTCAGTTATCGAAAAAATTGACTACATCAAATTAGGCAAGACAGGTGATGCACTAATCGGCCAAGTAACGCATCTTTTGTTTACGCCCGATCACATTATCGTTGGAGATGCAGACCAAGCAAAGGCCATATTTATTTTCGATCGCGCAGGAAACTCGCAAGCGGTCATCAATCGATTAGGGCGTGGCCCTCAAGAATATCAAGGCATTACAGATATAGATATTTCTCCGGATCAACAAAAGATAATAGTTTTAGATAGCTGGGGAGACAAACTATTAACTTTTGACATGAATGGAAATTTTCTAAATAAGCAAACTTTTACACCATTTTCAAGAATTGTAAAGTGGCTTGATCCTGAAACTATTTTAATAGGAATTTCTGGTGGTGACAATCCAGAACTTGACACGTATACGACTAAAGAAGACCTGTTGCTTTTTATGGATTCAACTCTACAATTCAAATACAGTGCATTTCCCAATCGATTTAATAGCGATATTTTTAAATTCGATCCACTTGTCGTAAAACGTTTCGATGATCGTGTTTTGATTTCTGTTCCATATAGTGATACGATTTACCAATATACCTCTCACGGAATACAACCTCGTTATAAATTAGATATGGAAGAGGTCGATGGAATTGCCAATTTCGGGAAAGACATGACAAATGAAAAATTACGTCAAATTAAAAATGATCACACCACTTTCCCTCATATATATGTTGAATCAGACGATTTTTCATTATTTTATTTAAGTAAAGATAAAATTATGTTTCCTGTCTTGTTTAACAAAAACAACAAACAGACATACAACATAACCGCGCACCAATCACGAACAGCTTTAGGAGAGTATATCTTATGGTCTGCATTTTCTCACAAGAATCAGTTTATCTCAGTCGTTCCAGCTTTTGAGTTTTTGACATTCTGTCCGGACGTCCCGGGTGTAGAATTGAGGAATGAGATCAAAGAGGGTCTTACTGATGAGGATAACCCCGTATTGTTGTTCTACACATTTAAAGATCCGGAATAACAGGCAACCGACACCAAAAACTGAAAATACAACCTAAAAACATCTAAAATGAAACTTTATTCTATTACTTTGATTTTTGCAGGCCTTTTGCTCTACTCTTGCGGACACGGACCAAACAACAATGAATCTTCAGACTCCAATACCCTGCAAGTCGTGGTGGTTCCCGAACAGGCAGACATGCCGATAGACTCGATCATCGGAAAAGTCGACTACATCAAACTGGGCGATACAGGTGATGTACTGATCGGCGACGTAAGCAAACTATGGATCACGCCTCAACATATAGTCATCGTTGACAAGTTCAAAGCCATGTCTATCTTCGTTTTCGACCGAGCCGGCAATGCTCAGGCAGTCATCAATCGTTTGGGACGCGGCCCTCAGGAATATACAAGCCTGACTGACGTTTGTCTTACACCCGATCAGCAACGCATCGTTGTACTGGATAACAGCAAAAAGAAGCTATTATACTATAATATGGAGGGCGATTTTCTATATGACAAAAACACATCGTTCTGGATCGGAGACCTTGCGTATGCCGATGAACAGCATATTATCGCCAAAACCTATGGGGCACAAAATGAGGATCCCGGCCTGACTTCTTACGAAAACAAAGATGATAATCTCTATATATTAGACACATTGATGCATATCAAACAGAGTATGATGCCACGAACAGCGATTCTTAAACAATTTGAAGATCGGCTTTATGTCAACGCCATACACGGCGATACCATATATCGTGTAGCAGGAAGCAACGGCCTCGTACCACAATACCGACTGGACATGTCCGCAATCAACGGGGTCACTAACTTCGGAGAGGAATCCATGGAAAAGGTTATGGAAATTCGTAAAAACAATGCCTACTTTCCGAACGATTATGTGGATGGAAAGGATTTCGCTCTTTTTAGATTTTCGATGCCCGTTGCTCCATATATGCAACTGATTATGCATAACAAGCATACCGGACAAAACTACTCGATAGAAGGGGCAAGCAAAAAAGCTTTGAATATTTATTTCATGGAAGTTAGTTATGCTTTTGACGATCAATTTGTTGCAGCCATTCCTGCATTTCGCTTCGTCGGAGATAATACCCCGATGCCCGGATCCGAGCAACGAGCAGCCATCCAAAAGAACCTTACCGATGACGATAATCCTGTACTGTTGTTCTACACGCTTAAAGACCCGGAATAACAGACAACCGACATAAAGAACTGAAAATACAACCTAAAAACATCTAATATGAAACATTATTCTTTTGCTTTGATTTTTGCGGGCCTTCTGCTCTATTCTTGCGGAGGGAACGGCACTTCAAACTCAACCGGCGATCTCTCCCGAATGGATCGGGTGGAAATTAAAGACCAACGGAAAATTTCAGTCGATTCAATCATAGAAAAGATCGATTACATCAAATTAGGCAAGACCGGCGATGTATTGGTCGGACAAGTAACGCATCTTTTGTTTACGCCCGATCACATTATCGTTGGAGATGCAGACCAAGCAAAAGCCATATTTATTTTCGATCGCGCAGGAAACTCGCAAGCGGTCATCAGTCGATTAGGACGCGGTCCTCAAGAATATATGAGTTTGCGTACAATTTTTCTCACTCCAGACCAACAAGCGATAGGGATTGTCGATAATTCCATGAAAAAATTATTGTATTTCGACCTGCAGGGAAATTTTATAAAAAAACAAGACCTTCCTTTTAGTTGTAACGGAATAGAGTTCCTCGACGATAAGAAGATGATGTTGGTTTCAGACGGATGGGCCGATAAGCTACCCGCACTCGAAACTTATCCAAATAAAAAAGATTTATTGTTCTTTACCGATACAACTTTGCAAATTCAAAGTAGTGCTATCGTAAATCCTTTCGATGTCAACAAGTTCAACTATGCACCTGTTTATAAGAAAAAATTCGATGATCGCATCTATGTCGGGAAAGCTTTTGGTGATACGATTTATCAGGTAACCGCAGATGAGATTTTTCCTCGTTATTGGATCGACATGACCGCAGTTGACGGGGTTGCGAATTTTGGGGAAGATGCGTCGAATGAAAAGATTGCCCCAATGATGAATAATATACCTCTTTTCCCTGGCAATTTATACGTAGAATCTGACGATTATGCTCTGTTTCATATATCGGGAATGGGATGTGTTTTATTTAATAAACATACAAAAAAAGGTTATAATATAGAGTATGTTTCGCAAACAGCCTTAGGAATGTATGTATTAAGCGCTGGATTTTCTCATAAAAATCAGGTTATATCCGTTATCCCCGCGTTCCAGTTCCTGACATTCTGTCCGGACGTTCCGGGTGTAGAATTGAGGAATGAGATCAAAGAGGGTCTTACCGATGAGGATAACCCCGTATTGCTGTTCTACACACTTAAAGATCCGGAATAACAGACATGTAAATCTCCGATTCAGGTTTATTAACAAGCACAAGCACGAGCGGTACGAGAACATGAAATGATTCATCGTACCGCTCCTCTTTTATGCATCCTCTGAAATCCCTATTTGCTCCGGCATCTCGTTCTTGGGCAATACCTTTTTCCTTTTTCTACTTTTTATTCCCATCGGCACGAACAACGGGAGGAAAAAGATCAGCGCAACAATCGAGCAGACGGTTCCCCCCATCGTACAAACTGCGAAAGCGAACCAAAAGACTTCCGACGGCCCCTCCAGCAAAAACGGGATCAATCCCAAGACCGAAGAGAGGATCGTCAGCATGATCGGAATGATTTTGTGATTATAAGACTTGATATAATTTCTTAATGAGGGACCCCGCTCTTCCTTACAGGTTATGTTGTACTGGTTGATGATGTAGATTCCTGCATTGACCACCGTTCCGCAGAGCAGGACGAATCCGGCGAATCCACCCTGATCGAACGGGAATCCGGTCCATGCGAATATCAGGAAGGCCCCGATAAACGATATGGGAATCAAAGAGAGAATAATCAACGGCTCCTTTAACGATTCGAACAGAATCGCACAGAAAAAGTATATAATCGCAATCACCAACAGGATAAGCAGGTAACTTCGGTCCCTGCCGCTGCCCCAAGACATGTAATATCTCTCGACAGAGGCTTTGAATCCGACCGGAAGAACCTCTTCATTGAGACGATCCACCTCCTCCCAGATGACTCTCGCCGCCAACTCTCCGGCTCCGAGAAAATTATACGCCACATACAGCGAGTATTGCTGATCCCGCTTGTAAATGTCGTTACCCGTCCGCCGCTTGGCCACCTCTCCCAATTCAGAAAAACGGATCGCTTTATCTCCGATCATCTGGTACTCGTGATTCATGTGCCATACGTCGAACCGGTCGCGCTTGGACGAAACCAACGACACGGGCACCGTCGCTTCTCCATCGAAATAGGTCGTGATCTGCTGTTGGTAGAGTTGCTGCTGGAGCTTATTGTAGAGCCTATAAATATCGACCTGTTGCAGCGCCATTTCATCCGCGTGCAAATCCACATAAAACTCGTTGCGAGAGAGTTCATTGTTCCACTCAACCCGCCCATAGATCGCCGGCTCCTCGACGCGTTTGTTCTTTCCCAGATTCTTAACCACCTCCTGAGCATAACGATACAGCTGGTCGTAATTATATCCGTTCAACAGAATGCGCTGCGCTTTATATTCCGAAGAGGTTGCATTGTTAAAATTGGCAGTATTGATCCCATATACGTTCCATGTCGCCCCCCCATAGTTGGCAGCCTTGCCAATAACGATCTGCTTCAGATAGGAGGGGAAACCGCCATGTTCAAACTCCTTCTTGAAAGTAACCTCGATATGTCCGGAATTATATCCATAGATTCTCGTCTGAAACATTTCGATTTCATCGAACTGGCTCAACGTGTTCTCCATCATTTTCATAACCTCGTTGAGCTGTTGAACGGTACACCCTTCGGGCATGGCTGCGGTGATCGTCAGTGTGGGCCGGACCGGATTCCGATAATATTCCGATCCCGAAGTGCGGGTCATAAACAGCCGCAGCGAACCGCCGAAAATCTTCTCCACGACCGACTTCATATTATCCTGATACCATTTGGTGCCGATCGTATTATTATAAAGCTCAACCCCTTTCGACGGCTCTTCTCCCTCTTTGACTTCGATCTGCGTGGGCATCATGTGGACCGGCAGTCCGAATCCCAATATGATCAGCAGAATGTACACCCATTTGTAACGCTTGCCGAACAGGATATACCGACCGTAAAAGCGGTTGAAAACCAACAACCACCGCGCCTTCCGTCGGGACAGTTTCTTCACCTTCTGCCGGAGCGGGAATTTGTCCATCAAGGCAGGGACAAAAATCAACGCGATGAAGATAGAGATCGCCAGATTGACGATAATAACGGCGGAGAATTCAACCAGATTCGCCTTCTGGTGCTCGGGAAGGAAGAAGACGACGGCAAGGGAGCCGATCGTCGTCAAGACGGCAGCCAAAATGGCCAGAAAAGCCTTGCGATTACGATAATAGCCGTAGTGATCGACCATGATGATCGAAGTATCGATGATAATCCCCAGCGAGACGGTAATTCCGGCCAACGAATAGAGGTGAATCTCGAGGTTCAGCAGATAGTAAAAAATGCAGGCGATAAAAATGTTCGCCGCCAAAGTAACCGTGATGATAAACAGGTAACGGAGCTTCCGGCTGACGATATAGACGAACAACAACAGAATCAGGACCGAAAGCACCGTACGGAGTACGATTTTATGCAACTCGTTTTTGACATACTCCGAAGAGTCGTGGGCCAACGTGGCGGAAAAGCTCTGCGGGAAAGTCTTCTCCAGTTCATGCATCCGCTCTTTGACCTGATCGGCGAGTTTGATCGTATTGACGTACTTATCCGGGGTAACCGTCAGGTTGATCGTATTCAGCCCGTTGATTCTGAAATAGAACGCAGGGAGCTGTTCCTTGTAGACCACCGTAGCCACATCGCGCAACAGAATGATCCGGCCGTTGACGTTCTTGATCGGAATCGTCTCGAAATCAACCTGCTCGCTGCCGTTACCCAAGAGTACCGTAATCTGTTGCGACACACTGTCATGATCCAGTTCCGTAACGTTTCCTACGACATTCTGGCGTGTCACTCCCGTCTGTATGGCGGATATAAACTCGTAAAGTTCTATACCGTAAGAAGTCAATTTATCCGGATCGAAACTGATCTCCATATAATAAGGCGTAGCCCCAGAGAGTTCCACCTTGCTCACCCCCTTTATCAGGGCCAGTTGCTTGACAATGTGCTCTTCGGCATAACGTTGTATCTGCTGCGTGGGAATGCCCGCATTGAGCGTATAGGTCAGAATCGGATTGACCTGCTCTCCCGAAGAGGCTGCCGACAAGGCGGGATACGAGACTCCCTCGGGCAGTTTCGGGTAGAGATGCCTCATCTGGGAAGCGATTTCGAACCGTATCGCATCGACGTTTACATGCTTCTTAAACAGAACATCCACACGGCCGCCCCCCTGATATGTGACCGAATTGACATGCGCCACACCCTGTATCGACATGAGCAGCCCTTCGATTTTCGAGGTGACCTCCGCCTCGATCACCCGAGCCGATGCGTTGTTCCAACTGTAGTTCACGCTGACCCCCTGTTGTTCCCCGGATGGCGTATACTGTACGTTCAGCAACGGCATGATACCCGCACCGATCACCACCAGCACGAGTACAATCAGTATAACCGAGAAAGAGGATATGCGTGAAAATATGTTGGACTCTTTGGCGTTCATCATTTTCCGTTTTTCCTATGATAAATCGCATAATAGAACACCGGAACGTAGAAAACGCTGACAAAAGTTCCGATGACCATACCCCCGATCAAAGCAACGGAGAGCGGATACTGCAAATCCGACCCCATATCGCCCCGATAGAGGAACGGAGCTACGGCGAGAATCGTCGTAAGGCTGGTCATCAATATGGGCTTGATACGTCGTGAACCGCCCACCATAATGGCACGGACCAACGAGTAACCGCTTTTCCGCAGTTTATTGATCGTATCTACCTTCAGGATGGAGTCGTTGATGACAATACCGCACATGACGATGATTCCGATCAGCGACATCAGGTTGATGCTGCTGCCCAACAGCCACAGGACGAGAATCGCGCCGAAAATATCCACGACAATCTCGGAAAGGATAATGAAGGGTTGCACCAACGACTCGAATTGTGCGGCAAGGATGAAATAGAGTAGCAACAACGCTACGGTCAATACGATGATCAGCTCCTCGATCATTGTCCGATTCGAAAAATAGGCCCCCGAATAGCTGACATCGAAATCGTCGTTCTCACGGACCACCCGGTTGATTTTATCCATCAGTCGGGGAACCTCCCTGTTGTCCGCCGTAAGGTTAACCGGATAGTAATCGCCTTCCGGCCCCGAGACGATATTCTTCAGATCGCGTCCCCTGCTCTCGCCCACAAGCAGCGACAGCGGTATCTCGGCTCCCTGGGCATTGGTCACTTTGGTGGACAAAATATCGAGCGACTGATGGATCTGATCCCCGCTGACCACCGGAATGGAAAAGACCCCGGTATTAATCGTAAAGATCGTCGATTGATTCATCGCCTGTTTCAATGCCGCAAACACGGAGTTGTAATTCACCCCGTACAAAGCCATCATCTGGGGTTTGACGACAAATAAAAGGTGCTCCTGCCACAAAGCCGGCTCGATGTATGTATCGGGCAGTGCCTTGTTCAGTTCCGTCAGCACCCGATTCAACTTATCGGGATCCGGAGCCTGACCGTTGGTCGGTTTGAGGTGGGCTACCAAAGTCGGCTCCTTCTGCGAAAAGATCATATCGAAAATGTTCCCGGAGACTTCGAACCGGAACATGGCATCCGGGTAACGCTCCTTGATCCGTTCCGACAAACGCTGCTTCACCTCGGGCAACAGCTTGGCCTCTTTGGCCCGTATGTATACCGTGGCTTCTGAAACACTCTGTTCCGGTGTATGCGACAGGATGAACTGCTGCACCCCGGTCATAGCCGTACGTTGCGTCGTAATGTCCGTTATCTCCTGCATCAGCTCATCCGTCCGGCGATCGTTCTCTTCGGGAGAGATCCGGTTGTTCCAGTCTATGACCAGCATCGTATCATCCTGTGTGATCGGAGGCAGCTTCTCTTTCGTGATCTCCGTATAGACGAAATAGATGGCCGGTATCGTCGCGAGAAACGTAACCCACACGAAACGCTGGTGCCGGAAAAACCATTTGAGCATCCGTTCGTAGCCGCCCTGAAAATCGATCACATTGAGTTTGGCCAAATAGCGGTTCTGAGGCCGGAAACTGTTTTTGCGGTAGAACAGGTAGTAATAGACCGGAATGACGAGCACCGATACGAGCAAAGAGGAGAACAAACCGATCGTAACCGCCATCGCCTGATCGAAAAACAGGGCACCCGCAATACCGCTCAGGAAAATCAGCGGCAGAAAGACCGAACAGGTCGTCAGCACCGAACTGAGCATCGGGGCGAATACCTCATTCGTTGCCGAGGGGACAGCCATTTTCAGTGTCTCTCCCCGGTCCCAGTGTTGGGATATGTTATCGATGACCACGATCGAATTGTCGACCATCATTCCAATGCCGAGCACCAAACCCGACAGCGAGATGATATTGATCGTAATCCCCATCAGGTGGAATCCCAACAGCGACACGACAAGTGACAGCGGAATGGTTATGGTCACCAGGAACGGGGTCCGCAGATCCTGCATGAACAGGAACAGGATCAGACAGGCCAGCAATCCGCCCACAATGATGTTGCTCCGCAAGTTATCGATCGAATAGGACAACAGCTCCGTCTGGTCGCGGGTAACCGTAAACTTAACGCCGGGATACTCCGCCGCAAAGTGCCCCATCAGGTTGTTGATCTCCGTTTGCAGATCGCTCATCCGCGCATCCGACTGCTTGATGACAGCGAACGAGATCGCCTCCCGCGAATCGGAACGGACCATGCCCTGCTGCCGTTGCGGATGCTCGATGACCTGCGCCAGATCCTTGAATTGATACAGACGTCCGTGCAGATTCAGATAGATGTCCTCAATATCCTTCTTGCTGATGATGTCCGATTCGAAACGGATATTATATTGATACTCCCCGTCCCGTATGGTCAGATTCCCCAGTTTGATGTTGTTGCTCTCGATGGCCTGCGTGAGCGTCTGCTCGGTTATCCCCAGCGACTCGAGTTTCTCCTTGTTCGGAATGATCAGCAATTCCGGATAGGCCACCCCGCTGACATCCACCATCGCGACCTGCGGAATCTGCTCGATCCGGCGGGCGATCACCTGTTCGGCAAAACGCGACATCTCCATAAATCTCGGCGAAACCGGATACAACTCCTTCAACTCGGGAGAGACGGCATCCGCCTTTTTCTGTTCTTCGTCCGACAGAGTCATGTTGATAAAAAAGGCCGGAATATCCGTCGCGCTGGCCTTCACGACTTTGGGACGATCCATATCCTTGGGAAGAAATCCCATAGCCCGGTCGATCTTCTCGTTGGTCTCGATAAACGAATAGTCGATATCGGTCCCGTGATTGAACTCCATGAAAATCGATCCCGTACCGTTCCGTGCCTCCGTCCGCATGGTTTTCAGATTGGAGACCTGCATCAGCTGGTTCTTCAACGGCTTGAGGATCGACGCATCCAATTCCCGGGCCGAGGCGTCGTCATCGGTCACCTGTACGGTGATTTGGGGGATATCGATATCGGGCATCAGCGATACGGGGAGCAGCCCGATGGCCACCGAACCGAGCGTCAGCACAGCAATCAGGCTCATCGTCACCGCAACAGGGCGTTCTATCAAGCGTCGGATCATAAAATCAACAGTGAATTATTTCGTCCCCACGGGAAAACCGTCAAGATGAAACTTTGGGATTAATATTATTCCGGATCGGTCATTTTACTACAACTTCAGAATTGTCTGCCAGATTCAAATTCCCCGATGTGATAATGACATCCCCGACATTCAGTTCGGCACCCTTATCCGTATTGGCCGCGACCACATGTGAATCGCTGTTCGACATCAGGACATGCACATAGGTCCATATCGAACGCCCCTCCGGACTCATCCGGAACAGCACCTCCTGGTTGTCCCGGATCACGACCGCACTTTTCGGAACAACCAGTTGGTCGGAGATCATATTCTCGACCAATACCGAGACGTTCATCCCCTCCAGAAGCTCGCCCGTCGCATTGTTCACCTGTGCCCGGACATTGATCTGCCCCTTGTCGTCCACCAGCGGGTTGATCTGAGTGACCTCCCCGTCAAAATAGTGATCGGGCGCATTGAACACGGCCACCTTGACCCGCTGGCCTTTCCGGACAAAACCGATCTCCGACTCCAACAGATTGAAATCGACATCGAATACCCGATCATCGATCAAGGTACAGAATTCTCCCTGCGGCTGTTCATATACTTTCGACTGGAGATTGGCGATCTTCCCTCCGAACGGGGCAATGAGTGTCGTATTGGCCAGGGCAATCTCAGCCTGTTTCAAGTTATTGACCGCCGACGCATACCCCGAACGGATATCGGCCACCTTACGATGTTCCTCCGGAATATTGGTCGTATCCGAATAACCGAATCCGATCAATGCATCCATCCGGTCGATTTTGCTTTTGTCGAGAGTCAACTGAGCCTGTTTGAGGTTCAGATAGGCGGTCGTCGAATCGAGTTGCGCGATGACCTCCCCTTTCCGAACGCTCTCCCCGTTTTTAAAACGTATATCGACGATCTCTCCGGTGCCATTGAAATGGAGAACACTCTTGGTCACCGCCCGTAATTTACCGTTTCCGACAATCTGTTTGTTGAAAGGCTGCATACGAAGGACAACCGTGTCTACAAGATTCTGCTCCTCCACATACACTATCTTCGCGGCATCGGAACCCTCCTTCTCCTTTTCTTTCGCGCCACCGCAACCGGCCACCATCCCGACCAATAAAATAGACGACAGACAATAGTAGAATTTTATCATAATTTTTCAGTTTATCGTTGTTCGGACTCTACCCGTTACACCTGTTTCGGTTAATCGCCTATGATTTTGTCGAATTCGGCCGAAATATTCGTCCGGCTGATGAAATCATACAGCGTAAGTTGCCTCAGCGTATAATAATAGTTCCAATATTTGCTCAATTCGTTGATATATCTCTGGGCGGCCTCGTCCTTCTCGCTTTGGGCCGTATTGAGGTCCGTAACCGTGGCGGTCCCGTTGACGAAACGCTCCCGGACCGCTTCATACCGTTGCTCGGCGATGCTGTCAGCCTTAGAGGAGATCTGACACTGGCGGGTCTGGTTGTTGAACTGGACCACTTTGATCATGAGATCCTGACGACGCTCCGCATTGTCCAAATCGGCCTGAGTCCGGACTACATTCTCCCGTGATTTCGCGGTCTTGACCCGACCTTTACCCAATCCCCAATCCAAAATCGGAAAACTCAGTCCCAAACTGATAATTTCTTGATCCATCGGATTCTTATATGCATATCTGAAGCTTTCGTTTTGCTGGGTGAGACCGAATTGTGCATTCAACGTCGCCGACAATCCGCGATTGGCCTTAGCCTGGGCGACCGCCTGTTCCGCATATAAGATGGAGAGTTCCTGCGTCAATCCGAACGAGGAGTTGGCATACGACAGGTCGACCACTTCGGCCACATCCATCATGATCGTCGGGATGGAATCGGGAAGGACCAATTCCAACTCGACCGCATCGTTGTATCCGAGATAGGTTTTCAGTTGCAGCTTGTTCTTATCTACCTGCAACTGATATTCGTTGATGGCCAATCCTTCGTTCAGCAGCCGCAACTCCAGTTGTAACAGCTCGCTCTGGGTAACATTGCCGATCTCGTAACGCTCTTTCGCTATTTTATACAATGCTTCGGTGTTCTGGTAATTCTTGTTGGCCATATCGAGCTGCTGCTGAGCCAGAAGCGTGTTGAAAAACAGCGAGGTAACTGTTACGGTGATACCTTCCATCGTTTCGAGATAGACTCGTTTGGCCTTTTCATACTCTTTCGGCGAGGTTTTCTTCTGCCATTTCAGGGAGTTGTAAGCCCGCAACGGCTGGATGTAAGTAATGTTGATCGGCTGGGAATTATAGGTGATGCTCCGATGGGGCGAATATTGATCCAAACGATACAGCTGCGTATAGACCGACAATTTTCCTCCAGTCAGGGCGATATTCTGATCCACCGACAGGCTGATGTTGTTATACATGTTGTTGTTTTGCACGTAATTGATATTTCCGGTCTCGGAGTTCTGGAGAGGGACCAGCGAACGGTTGAATTGCCCCAAAGTCGCATTCAGATTGAGCGAAGGAAGGTATTGTGCTTTATAGGACCGGTACTCCCAGTAGCTTCCGAGAAAGCTGTGTTTGGCCATCAACGAACTGGGAGACTGCTCATGTGCCGTATATATCGTTTCAAAAAGGGTCAGCCGGCGAGATAGATTTTGGGCATCCATGCGGGAGGCTAAAACCGTGCCTCCGATTATTAGAAACAAAAGCAGCGTCTTTTTCATTCGTTTTTTATCGGGGAGAAGATTTACTATTATAACAAATATATAAAACATTTTATAAAAAAAGCAAAGCGAATGCTTAAAAAACATTCGCTTATACGTTTTTATTGAATAGATATTTTTCTGTTTTCGACTCACTACATTCCTTTCAGCTTATATTTTATTAAAATTCCGTTATCCGACTCATCCATGGCGGCTACAATTTTCGACAACTGCTCACCGTATTTATTACCCTCCGGAAGTTTTTTCATATACGGATAGATCGTTTTTATACTCAAAGCGGAATAATAGGAGCACACATTATCTCCGTCCACGAAATACTGACTCAGGCCCAAGTTACATGTTGAGTGATTGATCAGACCGCCTGAACTTATCAATGTGACCTCTCGGGTCTTTTTATCATAGATTGCCGTATATTCTGTTTTACCCAAATCAAATCGGAACAACAGATAGCGCGATGATGCCATAAACGCATCTATACCCAGTACATAACGATCTGCCAGGCCCTCTTTCATGCAGTCGATCAGACTCTTTGTCAGATACTCTTTTGGGAGCGCATTATCCCCGAAATCGATACGATACTTTGGGGTGCATGCTCCGTCTGCTACCCGATAGACGGTATTGTCGGATGGATAGCACAACAGAACCTCGTCACCGAGCACCGTATAACTTTCCATATCTTTCCCTCCGTACCGTTCCGTCTCTTCGAACGGCAGGAACTTACCAAGCAACTTCCCATCTCCATCCAGGACGAACAACAAATACTGCCCCTTTTCCGTTTCACTCCACTCGTTGATCAAATAAATATTATTGTTCTGCACAAGAATCCTATTTGCCCAGTATGGAGAAATATCGATGGTTTTTTGGTATTGCCCGTCAAGATCGAAGCAAAGAATCTTCATAAGTATATTATCGAACAGATAAATCAACTTATCGGTGACATACATGTCACCCAACTCCATATACTCTCGATTGCTGCGCCCCTCCGCGAAAATCGACCGATCCAATGTCCCGTCTTCATGCAGGATGAACACACCGTTGGCATCTTTATCCAAGATGTATATCCGGTCATTCTTGAAAAACACCTTCGACACCTCTCCGATCAAACACTCGTCGGAAGTCTCTATGGGAATGATTTCGCATTGCGTCGTGTCAAACATAAAGGCACAATCATAAGAGCCATCTTTGCTTTGATCCACATTGATCGTAATAATCGTTTCCGCAGATGTCTGCGCATATAGATCTTTCGAGCCGCATTGCGCAAAACCGACCGTCATCAAAACGTACGCCATGAGGTAAAAAGCGTTTTTCATAACATAGAACCTTTTTGTTGTTATAAATTATTTTGTCAATGATTCCAAATTTACACAAAAAAGCTATTCAATATAGAAATCAATACACGGATTAAAATACACACTATGAATAAAATTTTCAGAATATCGGCACTATCCCTAATAAACAGGAAACCGTAACACCTTCACCGATCGTTACCGGACTCTTCCATTATTTGTTTTGAATATCAACCGAATAACCCGCATTTTCGAATTGGAAAATAAAAGGCCTACCACACTCTATGCGTAACACCACTTCTTCTCCGTTTGATGTGCGTGCCATGCCCGGATGATCGACGGATCGCTTTGCCGTATGACATAAAAACGTGCCACTTCACTCATATCCAGATCATTTACACACGCAACAGCTCTTCAAGTATCGGTCGATATTCCGCCTTTTACTATCTCTTTAAAAGTCAATATTGAAATGAAATGTCAAGGACATCCGGCATATTATTCATCGTTTCAATCTGTCACTCCGATCCTCTCAGCTAAAAAACACTCACCTCCATCTCTTTCCCTCCCCTCATTCCGGCCTACTCTTTCCGCTGATAATACCTGACCCAATCGATCTCCAGATATGCCGGTAACTGCGTCGGATCGATCTCGCCGACCCAATCGCCTCCCAACTGCGCATCCATCCGAAGATGGAACGGGTCGTAAGCAAAGGGGAACTGGCCATCTTTCCCGCCATTGACCTTCGGATAACAGATCGAACGCCGCCCGTTCGTGAAATAGACCAAACTGTCCGGATACATCTCCACAGCATAGATATTAAAGCCGTCGCGATCGATCGGCGCCATGGCGTATTTGGGCGGATCCTCCCGTTTCAGATGGATCGTATAGTGGCTATGGGATGTCTGGTAGACGGAATCTTCGAAATTCAGGTGTTCCATAATATCGATCTCGCCGCCGTAGGGATAGGGAATCGGATCGGGACACATCCACAAGGCTGGCCAAAACCCCTGGGCACAGGTCATTTTGGCCCGAATCTCAATCCGCCCGAATTTGAACTCCTTTTTATAGCGGCTCCAGATACCTCCCGTAAGGTAAGCCGATGTATCCTCCGGATGATCCGTATTGCAAACGGCCATCAAGCGTATGGTACTGTCCGTAAATCGGTAAAGTTCCTCATACGGCGCCATGTGGGTATCCCAAGGCGACTTCCCGCGCGGAATAACAGACCATACGGTCGTGTCGAGCCGACCGGAATTGAAGTTCTCCTCCCAAACCAATTCCCACGATTCGTCTTCCCGACAACAACTCTGAAAAATGCACGACACCAATCCGAAAAAACAAAACACAAAAATTCGCTTGCTCATTCCACTACCTCTTTTCTTTCTTCACTTCCACTATTCATTGTTCGCTAGTATTTCAGGCCAACGCTTGCTCTGTTTTTCCCGATCGAACTGCCAGTCGTCGTCCCTGTACCAAACCATTTTCGGGAGCATCCGAAGGTATTTCTGTTCGTTCCGTTTACCCTCGTTGGTAAAGAAAAGCTTTAAAGGAACCCCGGCTCGACCCTTTCTGAAAATGATCATTCCCGTACAGTAAACATAAGGTTCCAATGCCGGTTCCATGGACGTTCCAGGCCTTCGCGCAAATACATTAATGCCCGGCAGCGTATAGACATAAACCGAATCGGCATTGAACCACCGACGGACCTTTTTCCCGGTACAAATCTTCACATAAGTATTGAAATTCTCCAACGTAAACATCATACCCGGGGTTCTCCGGTGATTTGTAAAATATCCGGGCTTCCGTTCCAACTCTATATATCCATAAGCCGAAGCCACTTCACTCGCTGCACGAGCCCGTGCACAATTGTCCTTATCGGGACGCAAGGCATACCACCCCGAAGAATCGGCAAATGGCTCTTGGGTAGATCCCTCCTTAAACACATCTATTTTACTACATGTCACCAAAAAGTTCCGGTCTTCGGATTCGAGCATGAATGCTATCGCATCTCTGCTGGTAATATTTTCTCTACAGAACCACAACAAACGATCGCGCCACTCCCGATTGATCATTTGTTTGGGCTGGGTCAACTCGATGTTATATACATCGTCATAGAATTGAGCCCATCGATCGAACGAGTTGGACGGATTACTTTTCACCGAGTCGGACATTTGTGCAGAAGCTTGTGCAACAGCCAACACAAAAAACGCCGAAAGAACCATACGCTTTTCCATAACACGATCATTTATCAGGTTAATATTTTGTGTTACAAGATAATAATAATAAGCAAGCCGCTGATACATTTATTGAACGACAGGAACCGCATTCAAGGTTCCGCCCTCGTTGTACTGCTGGTTGTTGGGCAGGCCTTTCTCATTGACTCCCTTTTTCATCAAGGCTTTCAGGTCATTCAGGTGGTAACGATATACCCCTCGCGGCGTCGTATCGTATTTTTTACACAACGAAGCGGCCATTCCGACCACTTCCCCCATCATACCCGTCGTCCGCATCACCCGCACCGTTCCCAACGCCACGTGCGTCACGCTGATATTACGCCCCGCCATGAACAGATTCTCCACATTGCGGGAGTAGAGGCAACGGTACGGGACCGGATAGGGATAGATCAGGATGTGGGTCGTCACGGCCTTGAACTCCTGATTCGGGAAATATCGGCTATTCTTCGGATCGGGACGGTGCAGGTCGATGCTCCACGTCGTAGTGAACGAAGCATCCTCGTGCGCCACATGTTTCGTCAGATCGTCCTCTTTTAAAATGTAATCGCCCAGCAACCGGCGCGATTCGCGTTTACCCGCCATATAGGCAACCCACCCCAACTGCCGATTCCGATACGAATCGTTCCCTTTCAGCCGATTCTTCAGGTAGCTCCAGTTCGAATAGATGACCAACATCCCGTAATCGCGGATCCGTTCGAAATCCCCGATCTGATCGAGGTTCATTCCCGTCTCCCAGGTCCACTCGCCCATCGTGACCTTTTCGCAGCTCTCGTCGGTAAATTCGATCCCGTAATCGAACTCGGGAAATGTGCTCGGGCCATCGGTTTCGACCGAGTACCACTGCACCGAGGCCCCCATCGTCATCTTGTCGGCCTTTTCGGGTGCAATGCTCTCGCCGAACTCCTCGCGGCTTTCACGCCCCATACGGTAATCGGCCCCCGCCAGATAACCGACCGTCCCGTCTCCCGTACAATCGGAAAAAAGAGGAGCCTCGAACCTCAACTCGCTGCCGTTTTCGATATGTTTGGCCGTAACGGCAACAATCCGGTCGCCCTCCTTCTCCACTCCGATCACCCGATAGTTCAGGAAGAGCGACACCCGCTCCTCGCGGGCCAACCAATCCAGCTTCTTTTGATCTTCGTAGGTCGCTGCGGGTTGTGCATTACCCCCCTTCTCGGGCCCGAACTCCTTCTGCAAACCACCCAACTCCGTGTAGGGTCCCATCTCGATCCGCCCGCCCAAATGGACACGGATTTCGGAACTGTTGTTCCCGCCCACTACCGGACGGTCATTGATCAGGGCGACATTACACCCCAGACGGGCCGCCGAAACCACCGCACTCATACCGGCAATTCCCGCTCCCACGACGACCAGATCGTACGTTCCCGCCGACGGCACCTCATCGGGCAAATGCAATGCCTTACGCCGGAAAGCGTCCAGCTCCGCAAGATCGGAGGGCGGTACATCCCCTTTTTCCGTCGTAAAATAGATCGCATCGCAACGGCCGTCGAAACCGGTCAGGTCATGCAACCGGATCACTGCTTTCTTCTCCTTCACCGACACCTTTCCGACCTCCTGCCACATCCATGCCGTACCTTCACAACCCAACACCCGCGAAATTTTCTCCTCACCCACAGAGAGCGTGAATTGTCCGGGTCCTTCTCCTTGTTTCCATGGAGCGGTCCAGTTGTACGTACGGACATAAACGTAATACTCTCCCCGCTTCGGGAAGGCCACCTCCGTAGTAGCGTCCTCCACCGGAACCCCCATTCCATGCGCCAACAGATAGGGCGAGCCCATCAGGTCCATAAACTGCTGATCGACCACCCATCCGCCCTTGTTGCTGAAGCTCTCCGCCTCCACGAGCAGATCGGCAGCCTGCGACACATGTACCGACAGTACAACAGCCAATAACGACACCCACAAATTCCGCATTACTATTTCTTTTAAAGTCGACTCTTATATGATTTATTTTCCCGCCATCCGTCCCGTCTGCACAATGCCATCTATCCATCGACGGCGATTTAAAGAACCGGATCGATCCGTTCAATCCTGTACAAAACGTGAAATAGATTGATTCAAACAATCAATCGAACCTCTTCTCTACAAAGTTAATAAATATCCTATCCGAAAAAACTCTCACGAACAAAAAACCATGAAAATTCACCCTCATGCCCGATGATTTTTTCGTCCAGAACGAAACCCCATACAAAAAAACAGGGGAAGCAACTGGTAACAATTTGTCGCTTCCCCTTGATCTGCTACGGACAACCTGTCCGTTTTCAGAAAACCCAAATCAAAATTTTTCCTAATTAAAAAAACTTCGGACTATTGTGCCGATCTCTTAATAGCTGCCTGCAACTGCGGAATCAACTCTCCGCTGCTGGGCAACTCGCACCGCTCGATGACGACCTTCCCATCCGGACCCATCAACATAAAATGGGGAATATAGTGCGTGCCTTCATAATATGGGTATTTCGCAGCCAGCTCCGGTGTCGGCAAATAATGTACACCCTCTAACTTCTTATCGAGAATCATCTTTTTCCATTGTTCGTACTGACGGCTGTAATCGAGCGACACATAAAGCATTGCAATATCGTTTTCTTTCAAGAACTTATGCAACTCTTCCGTATGGCCCATTTCGGCTAAACACGGACCACACCATGTCGCCCAAAAATCGACCAGAACATATCGCGGCCCGATAAACTTCCCGGTCAGTTGTGTCAAATCGGAGAACTCGAATTGTCCGTATTCCTTGAAACCAACCTCCTCCGAATACTCGGCAAAACAGTAATCTTTTGCCTCTTTGACTTTCAACCGCTCCAATACCGGTAAATAAATACTGTTCGGGAAAGCCTTCTTGAAACCTGTCACTTGTCGGGCCAGTGCTACCGAATCCATCATTCCGGCCGATACATTAATAATCAATGTATTCGCAATCTCCATCTCTTGCTCTTTGCTATCGAGATATTTAAATGACGCATATATATAATCTATTCCCAAATTCAGGGTATCTCCTGGAATCAATCCCAACCTTCTTAATTCACCTTTATTTCCTACACATAACCCATCCTCTTGGAGTACCGGATAACGTTCATACAACCGGTTCAAATCGGAATAGAATGTAACCGAATCCGTCTTCTGAAAACATGGATTCTTTACTGACCGCCCAATAGACCCGGCGCGATACAAATAATCGTCGATAACAATCCCTTTGGCATAACGTACGAAGGCCGAATCTATATCACACGCCTGTTCGATACTGTCAATCCGACGCAAATAGGTCTGAATTTCCCGGTCGATAAAGTTATAAAACGAACTGTCCGTCCGGCACTGAAGATAGGCTTCCTGAGTCCTCTTTTCCCGTTGCGCTCCCGATCCTTTTTTCACCTCGTACAGCAGCTGTTGTAATTCGGCTCCCGTCCCCTCGAATCGAGGAGGTTGTAGCGTATCCAAATATACGGAAAGCTGTGCACCTTCTCTCATGAAAAAATTGACATTGCTGGATGACTGAAGCTGAAGATCGGATCCTATCCCTACACGAAAAGATTGGATCGAATCGGGGATAGTAACAGACAGACAGTCTCCGACCGTATCGTATTCGGCTATATAATCTTTATAAAGATAGTTTTGTATCCCCTTAATTGAATAATACAGAACCACCCTTTTCTCGATGGTCGAATCCGGGAAGTAGAGGGTCAGCGTCTTTTTCTCGTGTCCGCCGTCGGCACTACATGAGTGCAAGAAGAGTATTCCGACCAGGATTTTTATGACAGGCCATCGTCGAAATACAGAAATCAAGGAGTGTCTCATCGGTTCATTATATTTATTTCCAAACAAATATAGCGAAAAGTGAAAACTGGAGCAAACCAAAAAAAGTTTTCGAATTTGGTTATATCGAATCGCATCCATATTATCGAAATATTGCGAACCTACTTTATCTTCATCTTCTTTTTAAGAAATATTATTTTTAAGCCATATTACATTTATATACAAAAAACACTCCGAGCATAGCTATACTCGGAGTGACCATCATTCTATGTTTTTTTATTTTTGGGAGGTGTTTCGTTTTTCAAACAGGGACTCCATTTGCTCCAGGGATTTACCCTTCGTCTCCGGGACAAACTTATACATGAACAAAGCCGACAACAGGGCCATCAGTGCATAAATCCAGTAGGCAAAACCGTGATGGAACGTATCGATCAGATAGGTCGACTTATCCATCATCGGGAAAGTCCACGACACCAGATAGTTCGCACACCACTGAGCCGCAACGGCCAAAGCCATCGCCTGCCCCCGTATCTTGTTCGGAAAGATCTCCGCCAACAACACCCAGCAGACCGGTCCCCACGAAACAGCGAAAGAGGCCGTGTAAGCCAACATGGCAAGTAAAGAAAGCAATCCCATGTGCTCCGTATAGAACGTGAATCCCAGCGTAATCATACTGACCATCATACCCAAACTGCCGATAATCATCAGCGGGCGACGTCCGAAACGGTCCACGGTGAAGATCGCCAGTGTCGTAAACGAAAGGTTGATCACACCCACGATAATGGTCTGCATCAGAGCCGCATTGGTACCCATACCCATATTGCGGAAAATTTCGGGAGCATAGTAGAGTACGACATTGATCCCCACGAACTGCTGAAAAACGGACAGCAGGATTCCGATCACAATCACAGCCACGCCACAACTGAACAGTTTGGCTTTGACGACCCCCCGTAACGACTCCCGGATACTCTCTACTTCCGCCTGGGTATCCCGAAGCGGGTCGACCCGCTTCAAAATCGTTTCCGCCTTCTCGATCCGTCCCTTCATGACCAGCCAACGGGGACTCTCCGGAACGCAGAAGATCAAGATGAGCAGAAGCATCGCAGGTACCACCTCCGAGAGGAACATCAACCGCCATCCCGTATGGGTCAGCCACGCCTCATCACCGCTCAGGGCGATCGTGTAATTGACAAAATAGACCACCAGCATACCGAAGATGATGGCAAACTGATTCCACGACACCAATCCGCCGCGTTTCTCGGCCGGAGCCATCTCGGCGATATACATCGGCGACAGCATCGAGGCCAACCCGACACCGACACCCCCGATGATCCGGTAAACGACGAAACAAACCAAAAACTCATGCGGTTCTCCAGCCGGGAAACCCATCTCCGGATAGGCCGATCCGACCGCCGACAAGACAAACAACACCGCAGCGATCATCAGGCTCCGTTTACGCCCCAGACGGGTCGCCATAAACCCGCCGATCATCCCACCGACAACGCATCCGATCAGGGCGCTCGACACGGCAAACCCCAACAGCGAACTGGCTGCTGTCTCATCCAACCCCAACGGATCGACAAAGTTGATCTCGAGATACTTCACCGTACCCGAAATAACCGCCGTATCGTATCCGAACAACAAACCGCCCAATGTAGCGACCAACGTCAGAAACATCAGGTAGCTATTACTATTTTTTTTCATTTAGGTTAGTTTTAAATATAAAAGCGACCATCCCCATCTGAAAGGACGATCGCTCCGAAAAGCCTACATATACATGGTCAACAGTTGTTCGTATTTCTCTTGTTTACCGCTGATCGTAGCAGGTTCACCCGCCGAAGCCGCATAATCACGCAGATTCTCGAGCGTCAGTTTCCCCTGCTCAAACTCGGCTCCCTTACCTGCATCGAACGAGGCATAACGTTGTGCACGCCACCCTTCGAGAGGCGAATTTTTCAAGATGTCGTCAGCGATGATCAAGGCATGGGCAAACGTATCCATTCCGGTAATGTGGGCGATGAACAGATCCTCCACATCGGTCGAATTTCTCCGAATCTTGGCATCGAAGTTCACGCCGCCGGTACCGAATCCGCCCTTTCTCAGGATAACCAGCATGGCTTCTACCGTCTCTTGCAAATTCACAGGGAACTGGTCGGTATCCCAACCGTTCTGGGCATCGCCTCGATTGGCATCGATGCTACCCAACATACCGGCATCTACCGCACACTGCAACTCGTGTTCGAAGGTGTGTCCGGCCAATGTGGCGTGATTCACCTCGATATTGACCTTGAAGTCCTTATCCAGACCGTAATGGCGCAAAAATCCGATCACGGTCTCCGTATCGAAGTCATACTGGTGTTTTGTGGGTTCCATAGGTTTGGGCTCGACGAGGAAAGTCCCCTTGAATCCGTTGCGACGGGCGTAGTCCCGCGCCATCGTCAACATCATCGCCAGATGGTCTTTCTCCCGCTTCATATCGGTATTCAGCAAGGACATGTAACCTTCGCGTCCTCCCCAGAATACATAATTTTCTCCACCAAGGGCAATCGTCGCATCGATCGCATTTTTGATCTGCGTACCGGCATACGCCACGGCACCGAAATCGGGGTTCGTCGCCGCACCGTTCATGTAACGGGGATGACTGAATACGTTGGCCGTTCCCCAAAGCAGCTTGATACCGGTCTCTTTCTGTTTCTGTTTGGCATAGTCGACGATCGCCTGCATGTTCTTCTCATACGCAGCAACCCCCTGACCCTCACGGATCAGATCGACATCGTGAAAACAGTAGTACGGGGCTCCGATCTTAACGAAAAAGTCAAACGCCGAATCCATCTTCGCCTTGGCCTGCTCGACCGGGTCTGCGATTCCGGACCACGGAAAAACATGTGTCGCCGTACCGAACGGATCGCTTCCGTCTGCACAGAACGAGTGCCAATAGGCGATCGCAAAACGCAACTGCTCCTTCAGGGTTTTCCCTCCGACGATGCGATTCTCGTCATACCAACGAAAGGCCAGCGGATTCTTCGACTCCGGACCTTCGTATTTGATCTTGTCAAATTTTGAAAACATCGATTCTTTCATGGTAGTAAATCGTTTTATGATGAAACATTCTTTATGAAAACACACTTTATTCGTTCGTCACTCTAAGCCGGGACTCCAACTCTCTGCACCAAACAGTATATCCCTGTTCCAACGTCCCGCGGATCGCCGGATCGGGATGTACCTCATCGATTTTTTTCAGCGAAGCGAACGCCTCTTCGCGCGAAGCATACAACCCGGCACCCAACGCCGCTCCACGAGCCGCTCCCAAAGCACCATCCGTATTGTAAAGCTCAATATCGACTCCGCACAACGTTGCCAGAGTGGTCCGGAAAACGGGGCTGAGGAACAGATTGGCACGGCCGGCCCGAATCACACGAGGCCGGAGCCCTGTCTCCCGCATGATGTCCATCCCGTACCGGAAAGCACAGGCAATCCCCTCCTGTGCAGCCCGCAACAGGTGGAAACGACCGTGACGATTCAAATCCACTCCGGCAGCGACCGCTCCGGTATAGCGGTTTTCCAACATCCGTTCGGCCCCGTTGCCGAAAGGTAACATCACCACACCGTCGCTTCCAGCCGGCACCTCCTCACACTGTCGGTTGATCTCGGCATAATCCATGTCGGGAGCCATCATCCGTTTGGCCCAAGCATTGAGGATTCCGGTTCCGTTGATGCACAAAAGCACGCCGTAACGCGGACCCTTCACCCCATGATTCACATGCAGGAAGGTGTTCACCCGCGAAAGCCGATCGGGCCGCGGTACGTCGGTCACGCCATAGACCACCCCGGAGGTTCCCCCGGTAGCCGCAACCTCACCCGGATCGAGCACATTCAACGAAAAGGCATTGTTCGGCTGGTCGCCGGCCCGATAGGTCACCGGAGTCCCTTCTGCAAGGCCCAACTCCGCCGCTGCGGCCGCATGTACATAAGCCTGCACACCGATCGAAGGCTTTTCAGTTGGGATCGTACCCGGATCGATCCCGTAGTGCGAAGCGACAAAATCGGCCCGGCGGTCCCCCTTGAAATCCCATAGGATCTGTTCGGACAGGCCGCTGCGTGTGGTCGACAAATCTCCCGTCAGGCGATACAGAATATAATCGCCCGGCAGCATAAACCGATCGATTTGCGCAAAAAGCTCCGGCTCATGCTCCTTCACCCAAGCCAATTTCGAGGCCGTAAAATTTCCGGGCGAATTCAACAGGTGTTCCAAACAATGCTCCGCCCCCAGATTTTCAAAAGCTTTCCGTCCGATCTCTACGGCACGGCTGTCGCACCAGATAATCGACTTACGCAAAGGATTTCCGGCCCGATCGAGGCAAACGAGCCCGTGCATCTGATAGGTGATCCCGATCGCACGGATCGATTCCGCCCCGACTTGGGACACCAACCTCCGTATCCCCTCTCCGACATACCTCCACCACAACTGCGGATCCTGCTCGGCCCATCCGCTCTGCACGGCATCAATAGGCATCTCCGTCGCGGGCAGCGTAACGGCACAAGGGCATTCTCCCGTCTCCACCTCCAACAAGGCCACCTTAACGGAGGAACTTCCAACGTCTATTCCCAGTGTATACATAATTCCGATATTTTATATTTCAACAACATTCGATTAATTTTCGGGGTCCGTATTTCCCTCCGACAGGACGAAACTGTATGTCCGACCGGGCTGAGTCTCTATATCATAGACATATTTGGCCGGGAGCTCTATCCCCTCCAAAGAGGCTTGCGGCGAAACGACCACCTGCTGCAGTTCCGGCAACCGGAACAACGGATTCGGATTCTCTCCCGTCGCAGGCTGCAACGGTTTCCCGTTTTTCATGCACAACGGCACCGACGACCGGATGCGGCAATTTCCACCGACGGTCGAACGGATCACCACTCGCCGGACCGCACGATCGGCCCATTCGAGCTCCACAATTTCAAAGCCGCCACGGGCCCGCAATCCCGCCACACGACCCGACGCCCACACATCGGGCAATGCCGGAAGAAGATCAATCACCCCGTCGTGGCTCTGTATCAGCATCTCGGCAATTCCAGCCGCACAGCCGAAGTTCCCGTCGATCTGGAAAGGCGGATGGGCATCGAAAAGGTTCGGATAGGTTCCCCCCGTCTCGGCTCCGTCTCCTTCGGGCTTGATCTGATCGGTAATCAGCTTATAGGCATGGTTCCCATCCAGGAATCGGGCCCACAGACACACTTTCCATCCCATAGACCATCCGGTAGATGCATCGCCCCGATGAATGAGCGAAGTGCGGGCCGCCTCGAACAACTCCGGCGTACGGTAGGCAGAGATCAGCCGTCCCGGGAAAAGCCCCCACAGGTGCGAAACATGCCGATGGTGATCGTCGGGACTGTCCCAGTCGTGCAACAACCACTCCTGTAATTGGCCCCAACTCCCGATCCGCAAAGGAGCCAACCGCTTCTGGGTCATCCGCAACTCTTCAGCCAACGAATCGTCTACACCAAGTGTTTCGGCCGCAGCGATCGTACTCGAAAACAGCTCATATACCATTTGGTTATCCATCGTCGCACCATCCAAGACCGAGCGGTCGATTCCCTTGGCTGCCGGCCAGTTTTCAGGCGAAAGTGAAGGCGTACACACCAAAAGCCCTGTTTTGGGATCGGGAGTCAAAAAATCGAGGAAAAACTCGCTGGCTCCCTTCATCAACGGATACACCTCTGCCAAATAACCCGTATCGCCACTATACAGATAGCGGTCCCACAGGTGCTGACAGAACCATGCATTCGCCGTAGGCCACATGCCGCTGAGCGGCGAATCGACCATTCCGCTGATGCGCCACAGGTCCGTGTTATGGTGTACCGTCCAACCCCGAGCCCCGTACATCTGCTCCGCAGCATCACGCCCCGTCACCCCGAGCTCTTCTATCATCTTCAGCAACGGTTCGTGCATTTCGGGAAGGTTCGCTACCTCTGCCGGCCAATAGTTCATCTCGGTGTTGATATTGATCGTGTATTTGGAGTCCCACGCCGGCATCGTCTGGTGGTTCCAGATGCCCTGTAATGTAGCCGGCTGGGTACCGGGCTGCGACGAGGAGATCAGCAGATACCTTCCGAACTGAAAATAGAGCGCCGCCATCTGCGGGTCGAAATGCGTCGCAAATTCACGTACCCGCACGTTGGTCGGCTTTTGTGCCTGAGCATTGGTACCCAAATCGAGCGAAACACGATCGAACCACGTGCTGTATCGGGCCGAATGGTCTGCCAACATCCGTTTATATCCTTTTTTCCTCTTTATCACATGGTCCAGATAACGGTCGCAACGCGCCGCCGGATCCCCCGATACATCCCGATAGTTGTTGAAATTGGTCGCAATAGAGATCAGAATCGTCACCGCATTCGCCCCGGAAACCGAAACACCCGTCGTATCAGCCTCCAACGTACCGCCTTCGGGTATGATCTGTGCCACCGTTCTGTACCGTATCTGCCCCGGAATGGTCTCATGATCGTCCGTGCGGCCGTCTATGACCAATCTGTCGTTCCGCTCCGTAAAGACCGTATAGTTTTTCATCGGTGACCAAAAACGCATCCGGAACGAGATCCGATCCCGCTCGGAAGCGGTCAACCGTACCACAATCAGCGAATCGACAAAGGACGAAAACACTTCACGTCTGTACTGTACCTCCCCCACTTTATAAGAAACCATCGCTACGGCCCGTTCCAAATCCAACTCCCGATAATATTCCGTAAAGGCTTCGTGTCCAGGAAAATCGAGGAATAGCGAACCCGCCGTCTGATAGGGCATTCCATGCGATGCGTTCAACGAGACCTTCTCTGCACACAGGTCCGACGCCTCCCGATAGCGTCCCGCGAAAATCAGCCGACGGATCTCGGGCAAAGCCTTCCGTGCCTCAGGATTGATGTTATTATGCGGGCCTCCGGCCCAAATCGTCTCTTCATTCAGATACAGCTCCTCCGTAGCGGGACCACCCGCTACCATTACCCCTAAACGCCCGTTCCCGAGCGGGAGCGCCTCTTCCCATCGTGTAGCCGGCCAATCGTACCAGAGCTTCAGATCGGACGCCCCGACCGAATGCACCGTAAAAGCCCATATGGCCCATCCCAAAAACAATATCTTTTTCATACCCTTATTCCCGATAATTTGAAATAATCCCTACACCTGCCAGTTGATAAAATTCAACCGAAACTTCAACCGATTATCTTTCATGAATTTACTCTTGTCAAAAGTGTAATACATCGCGGGCTTGTGCGCTACATTTTTCTCCTTTTCGCCGGTCGCCCGGATATAATCCGACGAGAGTACCTTTTTCCGGAAATTGCGGTTATCGATCTCGATACCGAGAATAGCCTCATAAAGCGATTGCAACTGGCGAAGGGTAAACTTGCGCGGCAATAGCTCAAAAGCGATCGGCTCGGCAAGAAACTGTTTCGCAAGTACCTCCAACGCCCGAGCCAAGATCTGTTTGTGGTCCATAGCCAACCGACAGACCGACTCCACGTCGAACCACCTTGCCCCTTTCTCCTCCACCGAAACCAGCAACCGACGATTCAGTTTGACAAGCGAATAGTACACTACCGTAACCACTCGCGTCGTATTGACATGATAATACTCGTTCAACCACTTCAGCTCATCGCCGGAGACCCGATCAGGATGGGAAAACACATGCATCTGTCGCAGATAAATATCTCGGGTGGACGCATACTTTCCCAATGTCCGATAGGCCGAACTCCGAAGATCCTCATTCTCATAGATCATATCTCCGGGAAGTTTGTAGTCGACAACAGGCATCCCCACCCCATTGACAAAATCACGCCTGACCAATAGCACTTTAAGCGAATTTCCGTCAAAACCGAAGATGACACAGTCGACCGACAAAGAATGGTTCGTTTGCGGGGACATAGATAACGTAGTTTTAGGTTCAAATAGCATCGGATTCCGATCCGAAAACGCTATATTACAAAACTATCGCTTCATTTCCAGAAAAGCAAACTTATCGTATGATTTACGATTACACTCTGTATCTACAAATAATAAAATACAAATAATCAGTTATATAAATCTTTATCAGAAATACGTACACAGTACGTTTACTCGAGTGATTTTCAATCAAAATTCCTTAGATACAAAAAAACCTCTATTTATTCGACACGCAGCTGAAGGATTCATAACAAAACTTACTAATTTTCCATTATATGATCAATATTATGTGATATATGGTCCGGCTGCAGCTATATGAAAATACATTTTTATCTATTGACAACCTTTTTATTGATCCCGATTATAATACAATCCCCCCTATTTCCGTTAATCTATCAATCTTATTCTACAAAGATATGCAACGGTTTAAATACACTACTTTAAAATATTTTATTCGAGCAAACAGCGGCGTTTCATCTTAAATTCGTCCTGTATTTATCCATAATTTCGCAAACAATCTATAAACCGATCAGTTGCTCTACAAAAAATGAAATACTACAAAATTTAATTCGACAATATATCTATACCCTATTTGTTTTTGAGTTTTTACTACATTTGGCCCGGAAAAAATAGTTTTATGCGACAAAAAAACCATTCAATTCGCTTTGAAAGAGTTAATTACATCACAAACAACATCAGTGACTCAAAAAGCGACATCTCCTCAAAAAGATCTATTCACCCTGTTTTCTCGCTCTGGTTAGCACTTTTTTGCACCATTCTGTTCCATTCCTGTAAAGAGACGGTCGTCGAATATCCCGTCGTAGAGGTCGAAGAGGTAGGAACCGACGATGTGGAGATATACGGCGATTATGTAGGCTCGATTCGGGCTATTCAGAGTGTCGAGATCCGGGCCCGCGTCGAAGGCTTCCTGGAACGCATCACCTTCGATGAAGGAAAACAGGTCCGTGCTTCCGAACCGCTTTTCTACATCAACGACGCTCTCTATAAAGCCCGGGTGGAAAAGGCCAAAGCACAGTTGAAAAAGGATGAGGCACTTGCGGCCAAAGCCGAACGCGACGTCAACCGACTGACCCCGCTTTACGAACAGAACGCCGCCAGCCGGCTCGACCTGGACAACGCCGAAGCCGCACTGGACATGGCACAAGCCAGCGTCGCCATGAGTAAAGCCGATCTGGCTCAGGCAGAATTGGAACTTAGTTACACGGTCGTACGCTCCCCGCTGGACGGATACATCAGCGAACGTTACGTCGACGTCGGGACTTTGGTCGGCAAAAACAACTCGTCGCTGTTGGCTACGGTTGTGAAACGCGATACGGTTTTGGTAGAATTCAAATTGACCTCACTGGACTACCTCCGGAGCCAACGGCGCAACGTCCATCTGGGAGAGCTGGACACCACCCGTTCGTGGCAACCCTCCGTAACGGTTACCCTGGCCGACGGATCGGTCTATGGCGAACAGGGAATCGTCGATTTCGCCTCTCCGCAGGTCGACCCCCAGACGGGAACTTTCGGTGTGCGTGCCGAACTGCCGAATCCTCACCAGGTCCTGTTGCCGGGACAGTTTACGCGTGTGCGGTTGTTGCTTGACGTCATGGAAAATGCCACTGTCGTTCCTCGAAAAGCCATTGTGATCGAAAAGGGCGGTGCCTTCATCTTTACCGTACGGGCAGACAGTGTAGCCGAAAAACGTTACATCGAACTCGGACCGGAACAGGAAAACCGGATCGTCGTAACGAGAGGTTTGGTTCCGGGAGAACTCATCGTAACCGAAGGGTACCAAAAGCTGACGCCCGGAGAAAAGGTTACATACGTCACCTCTGGACCGATTTCAACCGATCGGAACTCCGCCGACAGCACGAATGCAGAGTTGCCGGCTCTCCAACAAAGAGATTCGTGTCAAATTTCCTCCAGACAGGATACTACGGCAATATCCAAAACCGACACCTCTAAACGGAACAATCGATGAAACCGGGATTCTTTATCGACCGCCCTATCTTTTCGACGGTCCTCTCCATACTGATCGTACTGATCGGCATCATCGGTCTCACTTCGTTGCCGGTCGAGCAATACCCGCAGATCACGCCTCCGATCGTCAAAATTTCGACCTCCTATCCCGGAGCGAATGCCACGACCGTATCGCAGGCCGTAGCCACCCCGATCGAACAGGAGCTGAACGGAACGCCCGGCATGCTCTATATGGAGTCGAGCAGCTCCAACTCCGGAGGGCTTTCCATTACCGTAACGTTCGACATCGGAGTGAATGCCGATCTGGCTGCCGTCGAGGTGCAGAACCGGGTCAAGCTGGCCGAATCCCGCCTACCGGCCGAAGTGCTTCAAAACGGTATTTCGGTTGAAAAGCAGGCCGCCAATCAGCTGCTTTCGATCGCCCTGATTTCAGACGACCCGAAGTTCGACGAAATATACCTCAGCAACTATGCGACGATCAACGTTCTGGACGTACTCCGGCGGATTCCCGGAGTCGGACGTGTTTCGAACGTCGGCAGCCGCTACTATGGAATGCAGATCTGGGTATATCCCGACAAACTGGCCAGCTTCGGACTTACGGTGAAGGACTTGCAAAGTGCCCTGAACGACCAGAACCGGGAGTCGGCTGCCGGAGAGTTGGGCAAGCCACCCATGTCGAGTACCGATGTTACCATCCCGATTACGGCACAAGGCCGTCTGTCGAGTGTCACGCAATTCGAAGACATCGTCATCCGGGCCAATCCGGACGGTTCGTTCATCCGGATGCGCGACGTGGCTCGCGTCTCCCTCGAGGCCTCTTCCTACAACACGGAGAGCGGACTGAACGGCAAGAATGCCGCCATCCTCAGCGTCTACCTGCTTCCGGGAGCCAACGCGATGGAAGTAGCAGACGAGGTGAAAGAGGCGATGAAAGATATCTCAAAAGATTTTCCCGAAGGATTGGAATATCTCCTGCCGTTCGACATGACCGAATACATTTCGGAATCGATCCATGAAGTCTACAAGACCCTCTTCGAAGCGCTGTTTCTGGTCATCCTGGTAGTATACCTCTCGTTACAAAACTGGAGGTCGGCCCTCATTCCGATCATTGCAGTCCCCATCTCATTGGTCGGAACCTTCGGCTTCATGCTGATCATGGGATTCTCACTGAACATCTTAACCCTTCTGGGGTTGGTTTTGGCTATCGGGATCGTCGTCGATGATGCGATCGTCGTCGTCGAGAACGTCGAACGGATCATCGAAACGGAGCGGGTCTCTCCTCGCGAGGCGACCCACCGGGCCATGAAAGAGCTGACCGGGGCCCTGATTGCCACCTCGTTGATTCTGGCCGCCGTATTCGTCCCCGTATGTTTCCTATCGGGAATAACGGGTTCTCTTTTCCGTCAGTTCGCGGTAACGATCGTAGTTTCCGTCCTGATCTCGGCTGTCGTGGCCCTTACGTTAAGTCCCGCATTGTGCGCAATCATTCTCCGTCCGAAAAGCCCGGAAAAGAGAAACATACTATTCCGCAGGATCAATATCTGGCTCAACAAGGGTAACAAAAAATACACGGGAATCTTACAACGGACGATCCATGCACCGCGTCGGATGCTCGTTGCCTTCGGTATGGTCCTTATTGCCATCTTCGTTCTGAACAAATTCATTGCGACAGGATTCATTCCCCAGGAGGATCAGGGGTATTTCACGGTAGAACTGGCCATGCCCGACGGCACCACCATCGAACGTATGAGGGAGGTGAGCGAACGGGCCATCGACTACATCAACCACCACGAAGCCGTAGAGTACGTGCAGAACGTCACCGGACAGAGTCCCCGTGTCGGGACCAATCAAGGACGGACCACCCTGACCGTCATCCTCAAACCTTGGAACGAACGGAAACAAACGGTCGAAGAGGTGATGCACGACATCCAACGGGAGTTCCACCACTATCCTGAGGTAAGCGTTTATACCAGCCGGCCTCCTGTCGTTCCGGGATTGGGAGCCGCCGGTGGTGTCGAAATGCAGCTGCAGGCCCGCTCCGATGCGACGTGGGACGACTTGGTCGCTGCCGTCGACACGTTCAAATACTATGCGGCAAGCGCCAAAGAGTTGGCCAACGTCTCCACATCGCTGCAATCCGAAATTCCGCAGCTCTATTTCGATGTCGACCGGGATCAGGCCATGTCGCTCGGAGTTCCGATGCCCGACATCTTCTCGACGATGAAGGCCTATTTAGGTTCGGTGTATGTCAACGACTTCAACATGTTCAACCGGATCTACCGGGTATACATCCAGGCCGACCAGTCATTCCGTGAGACGAGCGACGACATCAACCTCTTCTTCGTCCGAGGCAAACAGGGGACGATGATTCCGCTCACGGCCTTAGGCAAAACGTCATATACGACCGGACCGGGCAGCATCACCCGTTTCAACATGTATACGTCGGCCCCGATGCAGGCGACACCCGCTCCGGGATACAGCTCGGGACAGGCCATGGAGGCGATCACGCGTATCGTGGACGAACACCTGCCCGAGAACATCGGACTGGCATGGAGCGGACTCTCGTTCCAGGAGCAGAAGGCTTCCGGACAGACCGGCAAGGTGATGGCACTTGTGCTGATCTTCGTCTTCCTCTTCCTCGCCGCACTGTATGAAAGTTGGAGCGTCCCGATGGCCGTACTGCTCTCCCTGCCCGTCGCCGCTTTAGGCGCCTATTTGGGGATCGCCCTCGTCGGATTGGAGAACGACATCTATTTCCAGATCGGTATGGTCACGCTGATGGGTCTTGCCGCAAAGAACGCCATTCTGATCGTCGAATTCGCCAAAATTCAGACGGATCAGGGTGTCCCGCCGGCCAAGGCGGCCATCGAAGCGGCCCGGCTCCGTTTCCGCCCCATCCTGATGACCTCACTCGCCTTCGTGCTGGGTATGCTGCCTATGGTGCTTGCATCCGGACCCGGATCGGCCAGCCGCCATTCGGTCGGAACCGGAGTTTTCTTCGGCATGTTGGTCGCCATTACAGTGGGAATCGTTCTGGTACCGTTCTTCTACGTCATGATCTACAAGGCCAAAGAACGGTTCAACCTGCCCGAATTCGCCTTTATCGGTCGCTGGAAACAGGGAATTAAAGAGAGAATACCCAAAATCCAACTGACCTATCCGAACAAAAAGAAAACACACGAAGAAAATGAGCGTTTTAAGAAATAACAACCTGCTTCGTCTGACAGTAATAGGGATTCTGCTGCTGTCATTGGAGGCATGCCGTGTAGGGAGAGTCCATTCACTCCCGGAGATGGATCTTCCGGAGACTTTCGAAGGTGTCTCCGCCGATTCGAGCCACATGGCCGATATCGGCTGGAGTACGTTTTATTCGGATACGACGCTCCAGAAACTGATCGACCGCGCATTGAAGAACAACCAAAACCTGCTGATCGCCGCAGAACGGATCAAAGAGCTTGCAGCGGCCAAAAGGATCCGTTTTGCAGATATATTTCCAGCGGTCGGGATCGATGTCTATGCCAACCGGGAGTACCTCAACTACGAAGGGAAGAACAAAGAATACGATCCGGAAATCGGAGCCAAATTCACCATCGGCTGGGAGGTGGACCTCTGGGGAAACCTGCGGTGGAAACACGAAGCGGCACTGGCCGAATACCTCCAATCCGTAGAGGTCCAAAAGGCGCTCCAGCTTACGGTCGTGGCTCAGGTCGCACAGATATACTTCGAACTCCAGTCGCTCGACCGGGAATTGGAGATCGTACGTCAGACCCTTGACGCACGGCGTCAGGCGGTCCATTTCGTAAAGCTGCGATACGACGGAGGGGTTACCTCGGAGATTCCCTACCGGCAGAGTTTGGTAGAGTTGGCCCGGACCGAAACCCTTATCCCGAAACTCGAGGAGGAGATCAAACTCAAGGAGCACGACATGTCCGTTCTGTTGGGTGAATTTCCAAGAACGATTCCCCGCGGCCCGATCGAACAGCAAAAATTCCTGGATTCGCTTCCGATCGACCTTCCCTCATCACTGCTGGAGCGACGTCCGGACATCCGCGAAGCTGAAGAGCGGCTGCGACAAGCCAATGCCGAAGTGGGAGTCGCCAAAACCGACATGTTCCCCAAACTCCGGTTATCGGCACTACTGGGTGGCGAAAACACCGATCTATCGACCTTTTTCAGCAGCCCTACATGGTATGTTGCGGGAGATCTGGTGAGCCCGCTGTTCCAGATGGGACGCAAGAAAGCGGCCTATCGAGCCGCACTGGCCGCCCACCAACAGGAGGTCCACCGCTACCAACAGACCGTACTGGAGGTATTCAAGGAGGTCGAGAATGCCCTCACTTCGTTCAACAAGTGTAAGGAGATCCGCCGTTCGGCCGATGCGCTGTACCGATCCGCCAGCTCTTACCACGACCTGGCCATGTTGCAGTATGTCAACGGGATCATCAGCTACATCGAAGTGCTCGATGCGCAACGGCAGATGTTCGATGCCGAAATTGCGGTGAACGACGCCATGCTCAGCGAGTGGACCTCGATGGTCGCACTCTATAAGGCCTTAGGCGGGGGGATTCAAGAGTAGACAGGGCAAAAATCTATGTCCGGGATTTATGCCTGCTGTATCTTTTTCAAATATAAATACAAAATCATTCACAGACAAGCTTCGACTAATAATCACCACCTCTATTCTTTTCAAAAAAAAGACATTCTGACTCTTTAGAGTATCTTTTCCCTCCCGAATGATTTTTGTAATTCGGTGTCCCGTATTGTTTAATCTTTTGCTCACTATTATTTCCGCTACGACTATATTTCATTTCTATTCCCTATCTTTGAGAGACTAACCCAGGAAATATCTATATGGACAATATACAAAAACAATACATCGATTTATTATCAAGCCAACAATTTCATGAAGAGGAGTTGGATTACACCCATTTGGATCGACATATCGCAGCCTTGTCCTCATCAGCCATTTTTGCAGGAAGCGCACTCTCCATCTTCGATTTGTATCGATGCGAACATGTCTACGAATCGACGTTTCATCAATCACTTTTCCGAGATCAACAAGGTAAATATACCGGCGTACAAATCCATCCGGATGATCTCGTACAAGTTATGAAAAACGGAGTAGCCGGTATGCGACACGTTTTCCTCCACAAAAAACAGAGTCAATACGTTAAACAGAATAAATTGATCCGCGAATACCGTGCATTGATTCGTGGAACCTACAAACGCATTACAGAAGAGACTCAAGTACTGGAAACAGATCATCGTGGAAACGTCTGGCTGGTATTGAGTATCGTTAACATCTCCCCGAACCAACTCCCTCCCTATAAAGTGGTCTCGCAACTGATCGATTCCCATACGGGAGATATATTCTCTCCTCTGGACGACTATTTCGACAAGGAAAAGATTCTCTCTCCGAGGGAAACAGAGATTCTAATGTATATCGAACAGGGAAAACTCAGCAAAGAAATCGCCGATAAGCTACACATCAGTGTCCATACGGTCAATACACACAGGCAACGGATTCTCAAAAAATTAAAAGTGGACAACTCAATCGAGGCAATCAAATATGCTCGGATTCTCGGTTCTTTTGACGACTGAATACTGAAAAATCAGTATTGTAACGACTTCGGCAGGTCGTTAATTTTGTATATATAACCTGCCGATGAAGCCATGAAGAGACTTTTCGCTGTCATTTTAGCAAATTTACTGTTGTCCAATATTATATACAGTCAGAGCACCCAAACCGTGCGAGGTGTCGTCATGGAAAAAAACAGCGGGACTCCTGTTTCATATGCCTCAGTCGTATTGCTCGATTCGCTCTCTTCCTGGGGGACCACGACCGATTCGACAGGTCGTTTCACCCTGCCGAAAGTCCCCGTAGGACGACACGACTTGCAAATAAGCTGTTTGGGATACGAACCCGCTCTGCTCAAAGAGATTCTCGTAAGTTCCTCCAAAGAGGTGATCCTCGAAGTTAGATTACAGAAGGCTCTCGTCGTTTTGCATGAAGTAGTGGTCAAACCCCATATCAATAAATCCGAAACGGTGAATGAAATGGCCATAGCAGGAGGCCGTATGTTGCGTGTGGAAGAGGCAAGTCGCTATGCCGGCAGCATGGATGATCCCGCCAGATTAGTCTCTTCGTTTGTGGGTGTGACTTCCAGTGTCGGGAACAATGGCATTGTGGTGCGAGGCAATGCACCAAAATTTCTGCAATGGCGTATGGAGGATGTGGAGATTCCCAATCCGAACCACTTTGCCGAAGTCACGAGTTTCGGAGGCGGAGGATTGACGGCGTTGAGCAGTCAGGTGCTCGGCAATTCCGATTTTTACACAGGGGCTTTCCCCGCCGAGTACAGCAATGCCCTTTCCGGTGTTTTCGACATGTATTTGCGTAACGGCAACTTCTTCCGCCACGAACATACGTTCCAACTTGGAATACTTGGGATAGACGCAGCCTCCGAAGGCCCTTTCGCAAAAAATTATAACGGTTCCTACATCTTCAATTATCGCTACTCGACACTCTCTTTGCTGACTCCGCTGCTGCCCGAAGATGCCGAAGGAACAAACTATCAAGACTTGTCATTCAAACTCTTTTTCCCGACCCGTCATATAGGAACCTTCTCCTTATGGGGAGTCGGGTTGGCCGACCGCTCGGGAACCGTAGCCGAAACCGATCCTGACAACTGGGTTTACGATCAGGACATGGAAAATCAAGATGTAAAACAGTATATGGGTGCCGTAGGGTTCAACCACAAATTATGGATCGGCTCCTACTCTTCTCTTAAGACGACTCTGGCCATGACCGTTAGCGGGCTGAATATGCACACCGAACGAATGAATGATATGATCGTTCCTCTCCCGCAGAACGTCATCCGCAACACGAACTGGAACTTCGTCTTTGCGTCCGCTTTCCAGACACAGTTCGACAAACGGCATACGAATAAAACAGGAATCCGTGTGACCGGATTGAAATACGACATGTTCATGCAGGAAGCTGCCGATCCGGACAAAGCCCTGCAAACGTTGACAGACAAAACGGGATTCAGCACCCTGCTAACACTCTATTCAACTTCGATCTTCCGACTAACCGATCGTTGGGAGATGGCTCTCGGTGTCAATACACAATGGTTTACACTCAATGACCATTACACGATAGAACCCCGTGTAAGCCTGAAATACGATTTTTCTTCCGAACACTCTCTTTCTCTTGCATACGGTATGCACAGCCGGTTAGAAATGTTGAACTATTATTTCACGCAAAAAGAAGGCGATCTAATTAACCGGAACCTCGATTTTACAAAAGCTCATCACCTGTCGATAGGATACGAATGGGACATCGACATAAATCGCCACTTAAAGATCGAACCGTACATTCAATATCTGTACGATGTTCCGGTAATACCCGGTACAAACACCGCTTTTATCAATCTTCAGGGCAACGACGACTGGTTCATATCTGAGCGATTGGTCAATACAGGGGAAGGTATCAATTACGGTATGGATATAACCTTTGAAAGGTACATGTCTCAAGGGTTCTATTATCTGGTGACAGCTTCGGTATTCGACGCTCGCTACCGAACCTCCGACGGCGTATGGTACAATACCCGATATAATCGAAACTACGTGTTGAACTTGTTGGCCGGGAAAGAGTGGATGCTGGGGCGAAATCGTCAAAATTTGTTCGGTATAAACGGGAGGGTGACCTTTCAGGGGGGAGACCGATACACTCCGATTGACGAAATGGCATCAACTGCACGCGAAGAAGCGGTTTATGACGAACAGAATCCCTATTCCCGACAATTGGAACCCGTACTGCTCGCCCATCTTACGGCAAGCTACAAAATCAATCGAGAAAGACTCTCTCTTGAAATTGCTCTTAAAATACTAAACCTCACAGGATATAAAGATTACTACGGACACCGATACAATCACCACACCGGACAGGTAGAGGCTGAACGCGAAGCGAACATTATCCCAAACATCAGTTATAAAATCGAATTTTAGCCAACGCTGTCCTATTCACAACACCAATAAAATTAATTCCTTATTGTATTATCGGATATCTATTTTCCTCTCATTTTTTACGGTTTTATTTCTCTCCTTCAAATTTCATGTTTTGTGCATGTCAATAAAAACGCAAAGCCCGATCCGAACTTTGCGACACACGATCCTCCGATCGTCTATTGAAAACCCCGCCTGAAAAAACAGACTCCGAAAACGTAAATCACATCATGTCTCGGAATCGTTTCCGACCGACCGCCTACTGCTGATCCCGAGCCATCTCCCGCCTCAGCTTCTCCTTCCACTCTTCGGGCATCTCGAACGAACGCTGCTCGTCGAAATTGTAGGCCACCATAACGGCCGTACACTCCGTCTTAACCTCTTGTGTCTCGGAGTTGACCAATTTGTGCTCGAGGGTAAAACTCTTGTTCCCGATACGGGCCACACGCGTATATACAACGATCGGCTCGTCTCTGCGGGTCTGCACGATATAATGGGTCTGACTCGCCACGATGATCAATCCGGCCGATCCCCAAAAGGGCGTCAAACCGAGCACCTGTTTGTAAAAATCACACTTTCCCAAATCGAAATAGTGTTGCTGATTGACATTATTGACGTGTCCCAAAACGTCGATATCAGCAAAACGCATCTGTACTTTCGTCTCTATCATCTTCCTTCTTCAACTTATTACTTGATTCTACTCTTCTTCCTTATGCTCTTAGTACGGCAACCTCTCCGCCGATCCCCACACGGATGATCGACGAGGCTTTCCGGGTCGGTTCCCCTTCGTTGGAAAGATCCGCCACCCAATCGACTCCCCGCACTATCTCACCCGAAATTTCGCTGAAAGTCGCAGGGGTGGGCTGCCCCGAGATATTGGCCGACGTCGACACCAGCGGACGGTTCAGCTTATGGATCAATCGTTTACAAAAATCATGCTGAGGAATCCGAATTCCCAGTGTTCCCTCGTCGGGAATCAGGTTCTCGGCTACACCACACGCCCCGGGCAAAATCAGGGTCAAAGGTTTGTCGGCTACCTCGAAAAGCTGCCACGCCACATCGGGAACCTTCTTTATGTATAACGAGACCTTATCGGGATGGTCCAGCAACACGAGCATACTCTTCTTGTTGACACTCTTTTTCAACGCATATATGCGCTCCACGGCCTCGGCATTGGTCGCATCACACCCGATACCCCATACCGTATCGGTCGGATAGAGGATGATCCCTCCCCGCCGCAACACCTCCAGCGCCTGATAAATCTGATCTTCTGCCATAAACTACCGTATAAACCGCACAAAAATAATCTATTTCACCACGATTTCGATACCGTACCGTGGAGAATTTTTCGTATCCGCAGCCGCAGTCCGTATCCCGCTCACCGTCCGAACGGCACCAACCCACACCACACGCCTGTCCCGTTCTCAACAGATATATTCCTTTGATAGGCTCGGTATAAACGCAACTACATGTCACCTTTTCCCAAAGTACGCTTCCCGTCGGTCGTTCCCAATGCTATTCGCCGACCTCCAACCCCATGATATAGTCGTTCATATAAAACCCGTTACCGATCTCGAAATCGCCCGACCGCAACTTTTTCATCCCCATCCTTTCATAAAAATGAAGTGCCCCGTTCTCTCGGTTTACATTGAGTTCAACGGAACACCTCTTCGGATGCAACTCCTTAACCGCCTCTACGGCCCGTTCGAAAAGTTTTCGTCCGACCCCTTTCCCCTGCATGTCCGGAAGGACATATATTTTCTGGAGATGGAACAGATCATCACCCTCCTGCTGGATCGAGACATAGCCCACAGGCTTTCCCTCCTCGAAAGCCAAATAGTAGATATGCCCCTCTTCAAGCATCTGTTTTCTGAGGTTCGGAATGGAATACATCCACTCCATCATATAGTCGATCTGATCCTTCGTCAATATGCGGGCATACGTTTCGGGAAAGGCAACTTCCGCTATCGATCGGATCGTTTCACAATCGGCTACTGTCGATTTTCGTATCTCTATCATCGTTCTCTTATATCGTTTACCGGACATCCGACAAGACATCCTGAGATTTTTCACTTCCGGCATGGCATCGGCAGATACCGTTCCCAGCCACTCTCTCATTTCAGCGTGACAAAGTTACACAATTTATCGGAACCTTGTAATCGACAAAAATACCTCTTCTCTTACCGACATAGAGAAAAGCGGACAGCAGTGCACTGTCCCCCACGCCAATTTTTGATCGGACTGTTCGGATATACCTATGCCTTATGTTCGATACGGCGAAGAATACTCCGCATACCCAGACAAGCCAAAAAGAAGTAGACCCCGGTCAAAATCCACAAGGTGATGAACTGTCCCGACACTTCGGAGAGTGTCGCCCCCATCGTCTGAATACGAAGAAATCCGTCCACCCCACTGCTGCTGGGAACGACCCTGCCTATCGTATAAAGCCAATCGGGAATACACTCTCTGGGCAGTGAAGCCCCGCTCAGCATCAGGAACGGAATTGAGGTAAACAATAGGAGAATCAATGAATTCTCTCTATACTTGAACAAGGTAGAGAGTGCAATCCCGCCAAAAATACAGGCCAGAACATATGGAATAAGGAATGCAATCAGTGTTTGCGGTGCCCCGTTTTGCGGATAACCGAAGAAATAATAGTGCACACCCAACACATACAACAGGTTTAACAAGGAAATCAGCATGTAAACGGCCGATTTTCCGAGTACGATTGGCAACACAGCCATCCGCTTCTCACCGGCCGGAATCAACGTCTGATAGAGCCTCTTCTCGCGCCACGTTCCCCCAACCATACCGATACCGATCAGCAGCGTCTGCTGGATGATCACCATAATGATCGCCGGCATAATAAAGGTCGCATATCCACCATACGGATTGTACAGATTCTTGATGGTCAGAACAACCGGATCGCTCAGAGCTTTTGCCTGTTCAGACTGGGCTCCACTGGAGACAAAACGCGTCCATTCAACCTCCAGTCCCGATTGCAACACACTCCGTGTCACGTCATAAAACACCTGTCGGTACATCAGAAAATAGCTGGCATCCGTATAGATCGACAGGTTGATTTTTTCGTTGCGGTACAGTTTCTTTTCGTAATCGGCCGGGATAACGATAATCCCGTTGATCTTGCGGTCGTACAACAGGTTTTGTGCCTCTTTCAGGCTTGTAGGCTTATAGGCAATCAACAAATTGGGTGTCGCATCGAACATCCGGATCAGATCGCGGCTGGCCGGCGTCCGGCTCTCATCCACGACTGCCACCGGAATATCTCGCAGCACCTCGTTCTTATAAGCCAACGAATAGGCGGTCGCATAAATCAGTATTGCACCGATCACAATCAGGAGAACACCTCCGTCGTGAAAGACATAGTGAAATTCATTCCGAAAGACATCGGTAAATTCACGCCACTTTAATTTCAGATTTTCGTATTTCATGGCTACAGTTTCCCCCAGAATTTTTTATCGGTGCACAACCTCTTGAGACGCGGCATCAGAATCAGCGGCAGCACCAAAAAGATCGCCATATAAACGACATAATGGACCGTATAGATTACCGGAGCTCCCCGCATAGCCTGATCGATAAAAATATCGACATAAAAGGTCAATGGGAAAATATATCCGAAGATTTGCAGCGGAAGGTCCATCGCGAGGAACGGGAATGTCAGCCCCGAAAAGGTAAAGGCCAAAACCGAATACCCCCCTCCGATCGACAAGGCAAAGCGCAGATTGCCTAAAAGGGAGACGATGGCGACACCGATTGCCTGGTAGGCCAACACGAAAATCAGCCCCGAGAGGAAGAACAGCGGCACATTACCGTTCATCGGCACCCCGACATATTTGAACAGAATGGTATTCATCAACATGCACAAGGCAAAGAAAATAATGGTATACGGCGTCAGCTTCCCGGCCACCGCGATCCAAATATTATACCCTGAAGTGGCATACCACTCCCCTGCCGTACCGTTTTTCAGCTCCACTCCGATCGTAAAAATGGTAGAGATCACCACAAAGATCAGCAGCATCACCGGCAAGAAGATCGAAAGCAGATAATAGGTATAGTTGACATAGGGGTTGAACAAAACGTGCTTCTCGAAATAGATCGGCATCATCTGGTCGTAGGCCTGCTTTTCGGAGAGTCCCTTTTTCATAAGAAACTGAATCTGGATACCGGAAGAGAAAGTCGTAACGGCCGTCTGTATGTCCTTGGTCAACATACCGTTTTTGACCAGGTTCAGATCGTTGATATAGGCCACCACATCGCACTGGGTCGCACTGTAAATATCCTTCTCCAACCCGTCGGGAATATATACGATCGCATCGATTTTGCCCTCCTTCATCATCCGTTCCCCCTCGCCCATATCGGCAATGTGGTAGGCGATCCGGGCCGAAGGGGTCGCATCGATCATCCGGGTCAACTGGCGCGACAACGGCGTATTATCCCGATCGAGCACCGCCACAGCCATATCGCGCGGCATTCCGTTGTGGAACAGCACAACGAAAAACAGAAACGAGAGAATGGGAAGCCCCAACGACAGCCGATAAAAAGACTTATGGCTGCCGAATATCTCGATTTCCCGTATGAAAACCCGCCAGAACGCCTTCAGATACTTCATAATCTACCCTTTAATCGATCCGCCTGTTTCGGAAACTACTCTTCGATTTTGTCCCAATCGACAATAACGCTCATCCCCGGGCGCAACCCCTCGACATGGGTTTCGGGACGGGCCTTTACTTCAAACGTACGGATATCGAAGTCGCCTTTGGTCCGTGTCGCCGACCACGTCGCATATTCCGCCTGAACCGCAATGTGATCCACCTTCAGGTTCATATATCCGCCCAAGCCCGGAACATAGGCCTTCATCACGGAACCGACCTTAATCTTGGGCAACAGATCCTCCTTGATATTGAACGAGACCCATATATCCTTCATGTCGAGCAACGTGATGACCGGATAACCGGCTCCGATCAGTTCGCCCGGCTCGGCGATAACCGTCGAAACCTCCCCATCGATCGGGGCATACTGTTTCGCATCAGCCATGTAGGACTCCACTTCGGATACCGCACCGGCAGCCTGATCGACCAATGCCGCTGCTGCTTCACGATCCTCGCGGCGGGCACCTTCCCTGGCCATATCGTATTGCGACTTGGCGGCTGCCGCCGTCGTCTCCATAGCCTTTAAATTCGCCGATGCCTCATCGAACTTCTGGGCAGGAAGTACCCCCGACTCATACAGATTCTTCACCCGATCATAACTTTTCTGAGCTAACTCCACACCTGTCTGAGCCTTTTGCCATAAGTTATAAGCCGCTGCAATTTCCTGAGAACGTGCGCCCTTCCTTGCTTTCAAGCTCTGAGCTTGCGCTGCATTCCGTGCCGATTCGGCCTGCTTGAGTTTGGCCTCGATTTCGGGTGTGCTCAATACGAACAACAGCTCTCCCTTTTTCACCTGTTGTCCCTCCTGCACATCCAACTGTTCAATCCGTCCGGCCAGCTTGGACGAAATCTTCACACTCTTCACCTCAACCTCTCCCTGAATCAAATTGGGGACCGGCTTGATGGCGAACCAACTGACCAATGATACGACAACGATCACCACGACAATTCCGATGGTCAATCCGATAACATTGCTCTTTTTCATATAATTGTTCGTTTTTTATGTTGCTTAATTGGTTTATTCATGGGTCTCTTCGAAACGAACCGGACGGGCCGTCGAGCGTTTGGCATAATCGGCAAAGGCATCGCTGATTCCCGCTGCTTCGAGCAGACGCGCCAGCATCAAATCATAATAGTAAGCCGCCTGCAGACGTTCGATCCGGATTTTAGCCAGATTAAGGCGGGCATCCACCACATCGGATGACGGTGCTGCCCCCTCTTTGAAAGCCGCCTCTTTTATCCGCAAATACTCCTCGGCAAAACGGAAGGACGCGTCGATCGAAGGCATCTGCTCCGAATAGGTGATCATTTCATTATAAAGTTTGTCGATCAACGTCATCATGTCGTTGCGGGCCTGATTATCGAATGCATCGACTTGGAGCTTTTTCGACCGGGCCGCACTGAATTTATATTCGCGGTTCAAACCGTCGAAAATCTTGAACGACACACCTGCCCCCACGGCCCATTTCGGAATGATCGGGGAAACCTGATAGTTGTACAACGATGCGATTCCCATCAGGGCCACCTGAGGCGCGAAGTCTGCCCGTGTCAAACGAATGTTTTCCTGTGCCAGCTGTTTGGCCAAATTCACCTGCTTCAGCAACGGATTTTGTTCGGCTGCACACTGTTTGAAATAGTCGACCGGTTCGATCTGGTCCAAAACGAACATATCGGAAACCGGACTGTATGATGCACTATCGGACACATTCAACGTATTGTTGAGCGCACTGGCCAACGTTGCTGCCGTTTTTTGGGCCGCAAGATATTCGCGCTCGGCCTCTGCGGCATGCACTTCTGCATACAGGCGTTCACCCTTGGCTATGATTCCGTTCTTTTCCAGGGCAATGGCATCTGACAGATGGTGATGCATACCATCCACGACCTGTTTTCTGACCTCGATCACCTGGAGGGCCAGTGCAAGCCCGAAATAGCGTTCCGTCAACTCCGAAATCAGCGCATTCCGAGTCTGCGATCCTTTTTCCTGGGCCTGATCGATTCTTATTTTGGCCGCATTATTGGCCGCATTGATCTTTCCCCCAGTATAAAGCGGTATGGTAATGTTGGCCGCAACGGTTCCCAGACTGCGGTCCTGCAGCTTCATTGCCCAATCCTTGGACATCAACGCCGCAGCCTGCTGCAACACGGCAGGAGGGAGCAACCCCTCGGGAAGACCACCCAATATACCGTTGACCGGAGTCTTGAGACCGTTCATATCGATCGACATATCGTCACCCATATAGACATAGGCTCCCGTGATGTTCGCTTGCGGCAGGCGCAAACCGTAAGTAGCTTTCCGCTCCTTCACGGCAACCTCCTCTTCATAAGCTGCCGCCTTGATTTCCGGATTCTGAGTCAGAGAGATCTGTATGGCCTGGTCGAAAGTCAGAGGCTGCGTCGTTTGCCCGGAAACGAACGTTGCAACACCCATCACGACCATCAGTACGATAATTTTTTTCATACGCCTATTCCTCATCTTATTTTAATAAATCCTGCTTGTTTCCAACTTATTATCCTCTGTTCAAACACTTTTGTTTTGAGAGACTTTAAACCGACGCAAGATATAAATCTTCTACGGATGAGCCACCACAAAAAACGTTATTTTTTTATTCTTTTTCGGTGCATTTGTTTTCAAATTGTACAAATCTTCTCAAATTCTCCGAAATCGAATACTACAAAGATAAAAAATCTTGCCGTATATAAAACGGCAAGATTCAAACCTTTTTCAGCTGCAGAAGCAGCTGATATTGTGAAATAACCTTTTCGCTACATAACTGAACCGGAAAAGCCGATTTTTCAGCAACATTTCCCTCCGTCGAACTATTTTTGCAGCTCCAGGCTATAGTTCAATTTCGAGTCGATCGGTTTCAGTTCTTGATCGAGTAGCTGTAACCGATCCTGCTGATAGAGAAAATTCACCGTCTCACCCTCAGCAAAAGGGACCAGTTGATAGACTACCGCATTTTTATCGACTGCATCTCCCCGAAGCGTATACATCCGGCCCGTCGTTTCGTATGTACTGTTCCCCCTTTCATCCGCATCGGTATAGGTCAATACCATTTCATACACGCCGTCTCCGCTGTGCTCATAATTGTACAAAGTAACCTGATATTCGATCCCCGAACAAGAGGCCGCAGGCAAAACCCCTTTATACACCCTTGTCTGGAGCTGCCCCAAATCGCTCTGCACCTTCAACGAATCCAACACATTAATCCGTCCATTATCGTTCAAACTTTCAAGCGAATCGACCCGGAAATAGTCGATTCGGTACATACCGTGTTTCCCCAACGACATCGTATCCTGATCCAAACGGACAACCTCTAAGGTGTCGGTAAAAGCGATCGTCTGCCCGTTACCGATACTCTTCCCCGTCAGAATAAGATTCTTTCCATCGTATTTCCACCCTTCATATTTCAATGTCTGCATCCCGATAGAACGGGCATTTCCATCCGCTTCGATCGTGATTCCCTGAGTTATCTGGGGATTCGCCGGCATCACTTCGATCCAGTTTCCGACAAACGACTCATCCGAATAGCGGGCCGAACACGACGCAACGATCACCCCCAGCCCCACAATCACCATTTTTTTCATGACTTGATATTTTAATTGGTTTAACTTAGGTTATTCCGATCGATTAAGATTTCACATGCCCAAATGCTTCGAACACGAAACCGGCATATAAACCCGAAGTCAAATTTATACACTTGTTACCGAGATAACAAATCGCTGAAAAAAAGCCTTATAACACCCGACCCACCTCTTTTTCAATCCCATTGGCATTCCCTTTGACATTCAGTCAAAAACTTACGAACCAAACCGACCGTTTCCCGACATTTTATCCTCTTCACACCGACAACGATTCCACATCGAAAACAATCTTTACCATTCTTTAAAAACATACACAACAAACCATCATAAAAAAAACTCACCCTTCTCTCAAAAAATCACACCCAAATCACCGGGAAACGGATTATGTATCAAAAAACAATGAATAACATCCCGACAGATAATTCATCAAAGAACAATATGCCCCTGGCCCGATTTTCCGAGAAATGTTATTATCTTTGTCCCAAGTTGGATTGAAAAGATGAAGAGAATCAGAACCATCGTATTCGATTTGGGAGGTGTGCTAATCGACTACGACCGAGAGACTTGCGTTAAAAAATTCCTCGAATTGGGATTCGACAACGCCTATGAGCTCATCGGACCCTACTCGACCGCCGGTTGTCTGCTGGAATTGGAAAGCGGACGCATCAGTCAGAACGAGTTTTACGACGAACTGAAACAAAGTGCCCCACGACCTATTACGATCGAACAGATCGACGAAGCGATGTACAGTTTCATGCTCGACATTCCGGAATACAAGCTCGACATGCTGACCGATCTACGCAAACAGGGCTACACGCTGTTCATGCTGAGCAACACGAATCCGATTCTGATGTCGCTCATTAAAGAGCACCGTTTCACCAAACAGGGGAAGACCATCGACGACTACTTCGACCGGCTTTTCCTCTCCTATGAGATGAAAATTGTCAAGCCCCATCCGGAAATGTTCCGTCAGATGATTGCCGCTACCGGCATTCGTCCCGAAGAATCGCTCTTTATCGACGATTCCGCAGCCAACATCGCCACAGGCAAGGATTTCGGATTCGAAACCTATTTGGCAGCTCCTCACGAAGATTTCAGATCGCTTTTTTCACAATACGAACCTTTTACAAAAGATTAATGTTATGAAAAAGACATTGTTTTTAGCCGCGGCTGTCGTCATATCGGGTGCTGCGTGCACACCTCAATCAGAACCACAAGAGACCCCTGTACTTCTTACCGACAACATCCGTTTCGGCGAAGCGACACTCCTCACGCCCGATGGGAAAGTGCTGGTCGGTAGTTTCGGTACCGAAGAACTCAACCCCCTGAACAACGAAGGGAAAGGATATATTCTCGAGTTCACCGACACCGTTTCACAGATACTGGTCCCGAACGACGGAACACTTTCAGCCCCCAAAGGCATGTTCCTTAAAGACGGCTATCTGTTTATTGCCGATGTCGGCAAAATGGCTGTCTACAATTTGGCCGATTCCGTAATAGGAAACCCGAAAGTCATTCCGTTTCCCGATGGAGAGCTGTTCGTCAACGACATGGCACTTCACGGAAATACGCTTTACATCACGGTTACGAATACAGGCAGCATCTACTCGCTGGATGTCAGTTCGCCGGCCCAACTCGATACGACAGGGTTGAAACCCTACATCACCATTCCGGGTGCAAACGGTATCGTCATCCGCAACGACACAATGTACATCGCTTCCTATCCACCCGACGGGACAACCACACCCGACAACGTAATTTACTACATCGACAACATTTCCACACCGGTTGCCAATAAACTGTTTGACCGTCCGGGTCAATACGATGGTTTGGCATTGAGTGAAGACGGACAGCGACTTTACTTCACCAACTGGGTAGGTCCCGAAATCGGATATTACGACCTATCGACCCAAAGTGTCGAAATCCTCAACCCGGGGACCGAACTGATGGGGCCCGCGCGAATATCCCTAAAGAGCGACACACTTTATATTCCGGATTTACCCAATAGCAAAGTAGTTGTTCTCCCTTTATAAATCTATAACTTAAAAAGAAAGAACCGGCACTGTTAACTCTATGCCGGTTCTTTCTTTTTAAAAAATCTTAAATTCCTTTAAATTATTTTTTGCATCCAAAAAACTTTTTTATATCTTTACGAGGCCATTTGTGCCGTCTTTCCCTCCGAAAGTGACCAAATGACAGCCATTCAACTCATCAAACGACAAAACTAACCTTAATCGTTAATAGACCATTATGGACAGAAGAGAATTTTTGAAAAAATCGATGTTCCTGACTGCGGGAGCGATGGTCGGAACCAGTTTTTTGGCAAAGGCCATGCCGGCATCCGTTACATCAGCGGCATCCGCATCGAAAAAAGCCAAAGAGATCGGACTTCAACTTTACTCTCTCGGAGGAAAAATGAGTGACGTTCCCGGTTCCTTGAAGAGCATCTCGGAAATGGGATACACCGCAGCCGAAACCGCATCATATGACAACGGCAAATTCTATGGACTCGCTCCCGCCGAATTCCGCAAAATTGCTGAAGATTTCGGAATTCGTGTAACCGGAGCCCACCTCGGTCGCGCCGACGACCCCAATAACAAAAAAAGTGTCGACGATTGGTGGAAACAAGCCTGTGAAGCCCAGGCTGCCGTAGGCGGCGAATATATCGTCGTTCCTTCCATAGGTTTCGGACAAACCCTTAAAGATCTCGACGACATTTGTTCGTATTTCAACAGAACCGGTGAGATCGCTCAATCTTTCGGATTGAAATTCGGATACCACAACCATTCCCACGAGTTCGGAAAACAAGAAGGGAAAGTGATCGAAAACTACCTGATCGAAAACACCGACCCGGACAAAGTCATGTTCGAACTCGACGTTTATTGGGCAACCAAAGGGGGTGTAAACCCATCGGCATATATCCAGAAATATGCAGGCCGGTTCCCTCTGCTGCACATCAAGGATGACGACATCATCGGAGCCAGCCAAACGGTCGATTTCGAAGCGATCTTCAACGCAGCTTACAAATGCGGGCTCGAAGCCTATTATGTCGAAATCGAAGCCAATTCCATTCCGATTATGGAGTGTGCAGAAAAGAGTGCACAATACCTCAGTTCCGCAAAATTCGTCAAATAATATAGTACTAACCTAAACAAAAACATTCGACCATGTCAGAAAAAATTTCACGTCGTGATTTCCTGCGCAAAAGCGCTGTCGGCTTGGCAGGACTCACCATTGTTCCGAGTGCAGTTTTGGGTAAAGCTGCCGGACAGACCGCTCCCAGCGACAAACTGAACCTCGCAGCAGTAGGTATCGGAGGTATGGGTGCTGCGAACCTCAAAAATATGGAGACGGAAAACATCGTAGCCTTGTGCGATGTGGACTGGAAATATGCCAAAGGCTCATTCGACCGCTACCCCAATGCCAAAAGATATTGGGATTACCGGAAGATGCTCGATGAAATGGGTAAAAGCATCGACGCCGTATTGGTTGCTACGGCCGACCATACGCACTGTATGATCGCAGCAGACGCCATGACCTTGGGCAAACACGTCTACGTACAAAAACCGTTGACCCACTCGGTATACGAATCACGTCTGTTGACCAAATTGGCAAAAAAATACAACGTCGCTACACAGATGGGTAACCAGGGTGCATCGGGCGAAGGCGTTCGTCAGGTATGCGACTGGATCTGGAACGGCGAAATCGGTGAAGTAACCCGTGTAGACACCTTTACTGACCGTCCGATTTGGCCGCAAGGTCTGATGCGTCCGACCGAAGTACACCAGATTCCCGAAACATTGGATTGGGATCTGTTTATCGGCCCGGCACCCATGCGTCCTTACAACCAAATCTACCATCCTTGGAACTGGCGTGGATGGTGGGATTTCGGTACCGGCGCTCTGGGCGATATGGCATGCCACATCCTCCATCCGGTATTCAAAGGCCTGCAATTAGGCTACCCGACCCGTGTACAGGGAAGTTCTACATCTCTGCTGACCGACTGCGCTCCGAACGCCCAGATGGTGAAATATATATTCCCCGCCCGTGGGCAAAAAGAGAAAGTCAACCTTCCGGAAGTAGAAGTAACATGGTACGACGGTGGTCTGACCCCTCCACGTCCAGCAGGAATGCCCGAAGGAAAATCGCTGAACGATCAAGGCGGTGGAGCCATCTTCTATGGTACCAAAGATACGCTGATCTGCGGATGCTACGGTGTCAATCCTTGGCTGGTATCGGGTCGTAAGCCATCTGTTCCCAAATTGAACCGTGAGATTACCGTAAGCCACGAACAAGACTGGATCCGTGCTTGTAAAGAGGATGCCAAATCTCGGGTTAAGACCGCTTCGGACTTCAGCGAAGCCGGACCTTTCAACGAAATGGTCGTAATGGGTGTATTGGCTGTTCGTCTGCAAAGCCTCAACCGGGAACTGTTGTGGGACGGCGAAAACATGAAGTTCACCAACATCGGTCCTGACGAAACGATCCAGATCATGGTTGAAGACGGATTCACCATCCACGACGGACACCCCACGTTTAACAAACGATTCACCGATCCGATCAATGCTCAGCAGTTTGCTAACGAGATGATCAAACACAACTATCGTGAAGGTTGGAAACTCGTTGATATGCCTAAATAGTAAAAACCCTATCAATTTTCAATTTAATAAACTAACAACACAATGAAACGATTTATGTATGTTATCGGTTGCATGGCTGCTGCATCGTTGGTAGTATCATGCGGATCGAATCCGAACAAAGCCGGTTCGGCCGACAGTACGGCAACAGCTGCCGCTGCAACGGACGAAGATCAGTACATCACGCTGTTCGACGGTAAAACGTTCAACGGATGGAGAGGATACAACAAAACCGAAGTTCCGGGTGCGTGGGTCATCGAAGACGGATGCATCAAGATTCAGGGCTCGGGTCGTGGTGAAGCCGGTGCCGAAAATGGCGGAGACCTGATCTATGCCGACAAAAAATTCAAGAACTTCGAACTGGAACTGGAATGGAAAGTCGACAAAGGAGCTAACAGCGGTATCTTCTATCTGGCTCAAGAAGTTCCTGATCTGCCGATCTTCTTCTCAGCTCCGGAATACCAAGTTCTGGATAATGAAAACCACCCCGATGCCAAATTGGGTGTTGACGGCAACCGTAAATCTGCATCGCTGTACGACATGATTCCTGCCAAACCGCAGAATGCTAAACCGTATGGTGAATGGAATACGGCAAAGATCATGGTTTTCAACGGAACTGTCGCTCATTATCAAAACGGCGAACAAGTGCTGGAATACCACTTGTGGACTCCGAAGTGGCAACAGATGCTCGACAGCTGCAAATTCAGCAAGGATAAAGAGCCGGTTGCTTACGAACTGTTGCTGAACTGCGGTGGTGAGAACCACGAAGGATACATCGGTCTGCAGGATCACGGTGATAACGTATGGTTCCGCAACATCCGTGTGAAAGAGTTGTAATTCAGTTTTACTCACATACGAAAAAGAAGGAGGGCTTTCAACGCTCTCCTTCTTTTTTATCTTACGCCACGAAGAGAAAAAAAGGTCGATTTGAATAAAAAAATTCTGCAAAATAAACTACCTTTGTCGTGCAATGGTTTTCGGGAAAATCCCCGAAACAAAAGGGAATGCCGTGCGAATCGGCAACAGTTACCGCTGCTGTATGTTTCACCCTCCGGAATCCGCAAACGCGAACCGAAGGAAAATCGTTTTAAATTTTTGCCACTGACCACATCGTTCGGGAAGGCTTTAAAACGGAAACAAGTCAGAAGACCTGCCTTGCAACATGGATTTTCGGCCTGCGGTCTTATGGGCGGAACCTCCGACGGATGGTTATCCTTCGTGAATCTTCAATCTGTCTCAGCACCTCCTCCATCAACTTCGCCGGCTACAACGTTTTAATCGGAATCGAATGAGTCGTCAAGTCAGCTCGGCAATCGCCTCCAGCTTTTTTATCGGAATCTTCCTGATACTCTCCGGTTGTATGCACTACGAACCGGTCGAACGGGAAAACATCAACTCGAATAAAGATACGAAAGGTCTCTTCATCCTGAATGAAGGGAATTTCCGCTCGGGGAACGCTTCGCTCTCCTACTACGATCCCGACTCGATGAAGGTCGAAAACTACATCTTCTACCGAACCAATGGAATCAAGCTCGGCGACGTTGCCCAATCGATGACCATCCGCGACAGTTTGGGATACCTCGTCGTAAACAATTCAGGCATCATCTTCGTCATCAATGTCAATACGTTCCAACTGGTCGGCACAATACGCGGACTGGTCTCTCCCCGCTACATCCACTTCCTGAGTGACGAAAAAGCCTACGTAACCGATCTGTACTCCTACTTCATCTCGGTGGTCAATCCCAAAGAGTTCAAAATCACCAAGCGGATCAATGTCCGTGTGAACGGGAAGGAGCAACCTTCGACCGAGCAGATGGTCCAATACAAAAACTTCATATTCACAAACTGCTGGTCGTACGACAACAAGATTCTGGTCATCGACACGGAGACCGACTCGGTCGTGGACTACATTGAAGTCGGCATCCAACCGACTTCGTTAGTCATCGACAAATACAACAAAATCTGGACGATTACCGACGGCGGATATGAAGGCAGTCCCTACGGTTATACGGCCCCGGCACTCTACCGGATCGATGCGGAGACCCGAAAAATCGAAAAAACGTTCAACTTCAAGCTCGGAGAGGGCGGCTCGGAAATCTGCATGAACGGGGCAAGGGATACGCTCTACTTCATCAACAAACACATCTGGCGGATGGCTGCGACAAGCGACGAGCTACCCGAAAAACCATTTCTCGAAAATCCGACCACCAACAACTGGTACGGACTGACGGTGAATCCCTACAACTCGGATGTCTATCTGGCCGATGCGATCGACTACACGCAACCCGGCCGCATCTACCGGTATAATGCACAGGGTGAGCTGCTTGACCAGTTCGAAGCCGGGATCATTCCGGGTGCATTCTGTTTCAAATAAACGCAAAGGATCATGAAACGAACGATACTCACCGTCGGGCAACTATTGCTGACTTTGCTCACAGCCTCCGCCCAGACCCCGGATCACGGATATGACCTCGATGTTGTGACCGTTTCGGGCCGGAAACTCAGCGAGATGGGGACAACCCGGACACAACTCGACTCATCAGCCCTCAGGGAAAACGTTATCCACAGCATGGCCGATGTGCTGGCACAGAACACCTCGATCTTCATCAAATCGTACGGACGAGGGACATTGGCTACAGCCTCATTCCGGGGCACAGCGCCGTCACACACCCAGGTACAATGGAACGGCATGGCGGTCAACTCCCCGATGCTGGGTATGGTCGACTTCTCGCTGATTCCCTCCTACTTCATCGACAACGCGACCGTATATCACGGCGCCGGATCGGTCGGCGTAACGGGTGGCGGGCTCGGCGGAGCCATCACGCTGGAAACCAAAGCCCCGAAACAACGCGGCTTCAATCTGAATTTCATCCAGGGGATCAGCAGTTTCGACACGTACGACGAATTTCTCCACCTGACCTACGGTACAGACCGGTTCCAGACCTCAACACGCTTCTGCTTCGTCACCTCGGACAACGACTTCAAATACCGTAATTTCGACAAGATCGGCGAGAACAACGAGCTCTATCCCATCGAGCGCAACAAGAACTGCGAATTTCAGGACTGGCACCTGATGCAGGAGTTTTTCTATAAAAAAGACGACCGCAACCGGTTCGGGCTGTCGGCTTGGTTCATGAATTCGCAACGCGGCATCCCGATGCTTTCGGTCGACTATCGGGACGAGAACCGTTCGAAAGACCTGCAAGGAGAAAAGACCCTTCGTGTAGTCGGAAATTGGAAGCACACGACCGACCGCATCCTGATGGAAACCCGTGTCGGATATACCTACTCCGACATGCTCTACCGCTTGTGGAACGATATGGGAACCGAAGAGCTTTCGGAAAGCCTGCATGCCGCAAGCAAAATCCACACCGGATACGGCTCTTTCGAAATACAATACACGCCCTCGGAAAAGTGGTACATCACCGGCAGCGCCTCGGCCTACCTGCATGCCGTCAAAAGCAGCAACAAAACCGCTAACGATACGATCAAAGAGGGGTATTACCACACCCGGGTCGAGACATCGCTATACGCCAGCGTACGCTACCGTCCCCACCCCCGCATCGGATTAGGTGTCGACTTGCGCGAGGAAAGCTATGGAGACAAGATCACCCCACCGATCCCCGCTGCATTCGTCGACTTCACGCTGTGGCCCAAATACGACGTTGTGCTGAAAGGCTCTTTTACGCGAAATTACCGCTATCCGTCGATGAACGACCTCTACTTCCAACCGGGCGGAAACGACTCGCTGCAGACGGAAAAGGGATACACCTACGAAGGCGGTGTAACCTTCGGTATACACCGCAAGAAATTTGCTTTCACAGGAGAGGGTACGGCCTACAACTCCATGTTCCGGGACTGGATCCTCTGGATGCCCAAAGGGGAAAACAAGGGTTACTGGACCCCATGCAACGTCAAGAAAGTGCACAGCTACGGGGTCGAATTGCAGGGTAAACTGGCCGTCCAGCTCGCCCCCAACTGGAACCTTTTCATGGATGCCCATTGGGCCTGGACGCGATCGCTGAACATGGACGACCCGAAAGGGTGGACCGACGGGTCAATCGGCAAACAGTTGGTCTACATTCCGGAGTTCTCCTCCTCGATCACCGGACGGATCAGTTGGAAAAGCTGGTCGTTCTCCTACAAATACCACCATTACAGCGAACGATACACCACCTCGAGCAACGAGAAGGCCTACCGGCTCTACTACATCGGTCCCTACTACATGAGCGACATCTATCTCGAAAAATCACTCTCGCTGCGGTTTGCGGATCTTTCGCTCAAGGTATGCGTCTACAACCTGTTCAACGAGGACTACGTATCGGTTCTTTCGCGGCCGATGGCCAAACGCAACTACAGCCTGTTCATCGGAATCACCCCCAAATGGGGTCGAAAAAAATAACGATGCGGAGCACCGCTTGATGCCCCGCACCGCCTTTATTCATTCGTATTTTCGTATTCCTACCGCTACCCTATTTTGTAGTGAATTCATACTGAGTCGCAGCATCCTTCGTGTAGCAGGGCAACGTTCCGACTCCCCCCATAAAATAGGTGGCATCCGGATTGAAATCGGCCGGCACACGAATCGTAGTCAACTGATTGTTTTGAGCCGCCATTCGCGTCAGGTTCAGATGAGCCAGATCCAATACTCCTGTCAGTTGATTATCCGAACAGTTCAGCTCCCATATCCGGGACAATCCTGCCAAACTGAGTTCCGTCAGCTGATTTCCTGAACAGAGCAAACCACCCAGCATCACACAATTATTCACATCAAGCGAAGTCAGTTCATTACCACAAATCTCTAACCAATAGAGATAAGTCTGTCGCGATAGATCAATCGACGTAAGCTGGTTGTTGTTCAACTTCATGTATAAATAGGGTTCACCCGCATGATCGTAACCCGAATTTGCTGCACTGGGTGTATCAAACGTCTTGTCACCCATATTGATCTCTTCAATCTGGTTGTTCTGCGCCTCCAGATAGCCGAGTTTCGTCTGGCTGAAATCGAGTTTCCCGATCCGATTGTCGGCACAATTCAAATGAACCAACTCCGTACAATGAGTCAAATCGAGCTCGGCAATCGTATTGTAGGGACACGACAAGGTCTCCAATTGGGTACAAGCCGTCACATCGAGCGCCGACAGCGCATTGTGCCCGCAATTGAGCATCGTCAACTCCTTGTTATTACTCAAATCGAGCTCTTGGATCTTCGGATTACCATAGGTCGTCAGCTGCTTCAATTTCGGATTGTGCGTCACATCCAATGCGTCCAGGCCATATCCTTCGACATTGCTGCTGACACAATTCAACACCTCAAGTTCAGGATTTTGACTCAGATCGATCTTCTCAATCGGAGTCAGATCCCAATAGGTATGGCAGCAATACCCCATATCCAACACCCTCAGTTTCGGATTGTGCGTCACATCCAATGCCGAAAGGTTCAAAAAGTATACATCCAACTCTTCCAATTCGGGATTCTGTGTTACATCAATCTGCGTAATACCCAAATCATCGTAACTTCTTCCCCCATTCATACCGCACTGCATCGTAATCAGTTTCGGGTTATGCGTCACATCGAGTGCCGACAGACGATTACTCCGGCAATTCAAATGGACCAGATCAGGCAACATCGTTACATCGAGTTCGGCAATCCGGTTACTGTGACAATAGAGCTCTTTCAACTTCGTATTGTAAGACACGTCGAGTGAATCCAACAAGTTGATACCGCAGTCCAACACCTCCAGATTCGTGAAATATTCGATTCCCCGCAGCGACTTGATCTCCTGCCCATTCACATTGATCTCGGTAATCAACTCTGCTTCCCATCGCTGCAACACGCCATCGTTGTTCTTATCGAACTGGAGCACCAGCGCCGCAAAACGATTGTCTTCGAACAACAACTCCTCATTGGGATCTGTCCCCCCTGCCTCGATAACCGTAACGACACACGTAGCCCGAACGGACGTATTGCTCTTCAGACAAACTGTCACTGTACTCTCCCCTGCGGACAACGCCTGCACCGTTCCGTCCTGAGCGACACCTGCCACAGCCTCCTTCGAACTGCTCCACGACAGTTCGACCGGAAGCGTCGCATTATTGGGAAGATACGTCACCTCGATCTGTTTCGTTTCCCCGATCTGAAGCGTCATATTTTCGGCGATCGACAAGCCCGTTACGGCGATCGTTCCATCCTCGTCGTTCTTATCGCATCCCGACAGGCAAAAAACCGCCAAAACCATCCACAAAAAATAATTCTTCATACTTGACATACGAAATACTCCATTTACTGATAAACGAAACGGAGGCATGAAAGATCGGCAATCCCACATGCCTCCGTAGATATCATCCGACGGTCTACCGATTACTCTCCGAACGTATAGGTCGAATAGACACCTCCGTCTCCGGATACAGTTCCGATTGCGTTCTGGATGTCGCCCAGCTGAGCTCCGCTCTCAATATCGAACACACCGATGCTGATCGCACTGTAATTCGTCGTCGGCACATAGAGACGCCCCTCCGAATCAGCTGCCATATATTTGGAGACCATACTATTGAGGCCTTTTCCCGTTATATCGACAAACAGAGAGGTCGTTCCGGTCTTGTAATTGTACTTATAGACTTTGGTCGTGCTGTAACCGCCCCCTCCTTTGAAGAAGAGTTCATCGCTGGTCAACGAAGCACACGTTCCGGAACCTTCCAATCCTGCATTGATATCGGTTTGCTTCCCATCGATCAGAATCGGCGTCTCGGTATATACAAAGGTCTGCGGATCGATTGCCAGAACCGAAGCGGCTGAGGTAAACGGCTCCATACCCCACAACCAATATCCGGTTTTTGCCATAGCACCGGCTACCAGAGCATATACGTTACCGTCGCGTCCACGAACGACATCGGCAATCTGACGATCCTCGGCAATCATGATCGATGTGAGTTCTTTGTCCGTCTCACTATCGAATACTTTCAGTTTATTTCCACAACCGATATAGACATTTTTACCCACTTTGAGCATCCGAGACCAGCAAGGCCCATCCACTCCGATATTGCCGCTTGCCCCCGACAGCGGAACAAACGTATTCTGTCCGTCCGGTTGTACGGTCAGCACATGGACACTCGACACATTATTCGCATTGGAGTTGTTACTGCCTACATAAAATTTATCGGCCGACACGGCAAGCAAATTGTAAATCTCTCCAAGTGAGCTCGTATTGAACCCTTCCGCGGTGATCACACGCTCTTTCTTCAGCGTCTGTGCATCGCACTCGACGATTTGTGCACGGCTCGAAGCAGATGAAGGCGTCAACAGATAAATCTTCCCGTTGCAAATCGACAGGTCATTCAATCCGCCATCTCCGATCGTCTCTCCATTCAACTCCTGATAGAGGTGGTCCTGATAAAACAGATTCTTTGCCGGATCGAAAAATGCAATTCCCTCATACGTCGTTCCGTAGAACCACAGACCCGACTTGAACGGACCGTTGACATGCACGGTAAAGGAGACGGTAGTCGACAGCTGATCCCGATTGATCACCTCCACTTCAAAAGCGTTCGTTCCGCTATGGGTCAGGTCGAGCGTATACTCCTTCGTCTGGTTCTCGAGCACTTCGCCATTAAGCGTCCACTTGTACTCGCTGATCTCGACATTACCCGCATTCAAGACAATCGGCATGGTCCCTTCGGCAACCTCCACATCGAGACTTCCTCCGTCCTCCAACTGCATCTCTCCACAAAGAACGGTAACGACCGGAGCCGGATCTTTCACGGTCAGCGTCATGAATTCCTGTGCGGCAGATCCGCCATCGGCATTATAAAGCACCACCTTGACAGAGTAGTCTCCCCGCTGTGCAGGCGTCAGAACAAAAGTCGGCCCGTCAGCTTCGCTGTTAACCGTGCCATTGACCGACCACTCGTAACGAACGATCTCGACATTCTCACATTTCACCGTATAGGTCACAACTGATCCTACTACGACATCGCTGCCTGCACCCGATTCCCAATTTACCGAAAAGTTAGAAACGACCGGAGCCGGTAGTCCGTCATTCTTCGAGCACGATACGAAAACGCTCGCCACAATCACCAAAAAACAGTACAGAAATTTTTTCATCTTCACTGTAAAATTTAAAAATAGGTTAATAAAATTTTCCAAACGATTTTACAGCGAACGATGTGTGAGCAGAGAGCTCCAATGACGAAGAACTCGCCATAACATTACCGACCCATACACCGCAGGCAAGTAAAATCCATTTCAAGGCAGGTCTTCTGACTCGTTCCTGTTTTAAAGCCTTCCCAACATCCGGCAACGTCAGTGGCACAAATTTTAAAACTTTTTGACCCGCAGACACATCTGCGAGCAGGAACATACAGCAGCGGTAACTGTTGCCGATTCGCACGGCATTCCCTTTTCATCTTTACTACGAGAACCTTGTCCGGCAAAAGTAATATTTTTTACCGGAAAACCGACAGCCCTCGAAAAATAAATTGTTTTTCCCATCAAAAATCCGCTGCAGTTCTGTCTCCCATTGCTAAAATCATTTTCCTAAAAACAGAGATGCGGTTTCTTGAATCAAGAAACCGCATCTCTGTTTTTACCCCTCTTGTCCGAGACAGAAGACGCTACCGCGTCGGTCCGGGTTCTGAGATTTCGACCCGACGAACGGACGCCTGTTCTCCGGAAATTCCGAGATAATAGGTTCCTGCCGCAAGGATGTCGAATGAAACCGAAACCGGGCTCCAATCGTCCGCTTCGAACGGTTCGGAAACAACCGGGTCGCCCGTATCGGCACTTTCGACAAAGAGCGTTCCGGCCGATTTCACCTCTGCACGGAAAACATAATGTCCTGCCGTCAAATAGAGTCCCTCGTAGAGTCGGCCGCCCTGTACATACCCGCAACTGTCTTTCACTCCGGCATTCCCCTCCATCGTCCAATAAGAGTGACTCTCCGAAAAATCGCCGTTGCGGAACGTGCTGCTGCTGCGGATGCCGCAATCGGTCAGGAAATTGGTCGGCCGAACACACAACAGATCGCACGGGCTCAGATACTCATTATTAAAAATCCGGAAATTTTTAACCGCCACATAATCGTCGGTTTCGGTATTGTCGAAAGGTTTTCCGTCAAAGGGGTTATCGGGCCAAGTACCGACCGAATAGCCTCCCTTCAAAACGCAATCGTAAACTTTCACGTCGGAAATTCCCTGTTTCCCCTGATCGGGGTTCGTCGTTCCCCACGGGATCAACGCAATGGCCTTGCCTCCTCCCGAATTGAGGTAACTACGATACACCTCTATGTTGTAGACCGTGTGGTCGGCTTCGCGGTCTTCCCACCACCAAACACCTCCACGCGGGTCACCATAACTGCTGGTCAACACGATACAATCATCGTTCGACTCGAAGAATATCCGGTCAACCATCAAATCATGTGTACCCATGCTGATCCCGATCCCGTCTCCGCTGACACACTTCACCTCATGCATCTTGATATTCCCGATAAAGATATTTTCGCTGAAATAGAACGACGTATGATAATTGTTCGTACGGACCATCTCGAAATCGGTCAACTCGACATTACGCACCTTCCAGAAACCGATCGGAATGATGTGTATCCGATCCGTACAGGTCCGTGCATAGTGGTCCAGGTGGGAGTCGACACAATACCGGTCGGCCGAACGGATCTTACCCGGTCCGGTAATCTTGATATTTTCGACCTCTTTAGCCTGAATCAACGGAAGATTGACATAGAGGCTATGCGTCCAGGGCACACCGGGGATCACCACATCGTGACCATACGCAGGATGGTACGTATAATCAGCTTCGTCCTGCGACTGCCAAAGAATCGCTCCCGCCTCGAGATGCAGATCGATGTTGCTGCGCATCATAAGGTTCGTCGCCACATAACGCCGCCCGTACCGGCTGCTGTCACCCGGGAAAACAACCCGGCCACCGCCACGTTCGGCCACATCGTCGATCGCCGCCTGTATGCTGCGGGTATCATCGGTAAACCCGTCGCCTTTCGCCCCGTAATCCAGCACACTCACCGTCAAATCCGGCAACGTGAACGCATAAGGATTCTTTGAAAAATCCCGCCAATTTTCGACATAAAAATAGGGGGCTATTTTCGTATAATCCTCATCGGAATTTTTAACCACGGCCAGAAAACGGCTGCTCATGTGGGTCATCCCGTCGCTCTTCCACAACGAAAGGGTATCGAGCACGAAATGGGCCTGAGCCGGTCCCTCATAAAGTTTGTTCAATTCGCTCAAATCGTTGAAAGGCTGATACATCGGAACCACATAAACAGCAATCTGCTTATACTTTTCCGCATACTCCGGCAACAGGTTGCCTTCGATCCGCAGAAGGTCGTTGGCAGCTGTACAAGAGAGAATCTCTCCGGCAAACGGTTCGATCACCTCCTCCTGTTCGAAAGAGATCCGGTCGATCGACAGCTCTCCGCTACCGTTCAACGGAACGAGACGGAATCCCATCAGACTGCCCTGTGCCGTCTCAATGTCCGAAAGATTGAAGTAATAGGCCTTTTTCGGACTGTTCGGTTCCATGTCGAACGTTTTGGATTTCGCTTCATCGTAGTTCCGGTCCTCTTCCGTGATAAATTCAAGGCGTACCTTGTCGGCCGAGCTCCGGTTCTCCATAACGAAGAACAGCGTATTCCACTCCTGCAAAGGAGGATTGAGCACCCGGTTCCGACTGTTTTCAAACGACGGGGAGGTCAACACGCCACCCGGTTCGAAATTGAAAAGCAGACAACCCCCATTTTGAGAGACTGTTCCTTTTTCGGCCGTAAACCGCTCGGCCGATCCAGCGATCGTAAACGACAGATCGATCGGCTTACCGGCTTCGAACCCATCCAGCTGGAATGCTGCATCGTGCCATACCGAATCGCTGTTGTTCATAAATCCGAATTCGACTCTTCGGATATCCTCCAGGAAGGGACAGTCGTTCAGGTCGAAAATCGTTACGTTCCAATCGTTCGTTGTCGCCTGTGCCACACTTTCGAATTTGCGCGACCCGTTCTCCAACGTCAGACGAACGTAATAGTCGGCGGCTTGTGCCCCTCCGACCGTGTTGATTCCGAACGAAACGACCGGAGTCTGCGAAAGGTCCAGCCCATCCGGATAGTCACACACAACGGTCCGCCACACATTGGCCGGAAGGTCGGGACAATTCGCCTGCAAACATTGTGTTCCTTCGTGCAACCGATAGGGCCAATTCGGGACCGAATCGATCAATTCCAATGAGGTTACATGCTCCCCTGGAACAAATCCGTCGGTATCGGTATTGAAACCGGCCAAAAGTCGGGTTTCCGTCAGCGAACATCGTTTCGAGAAGTTGTTCGGTGTTAACAGATCTGTCTCCGTCTCGGAAGTACAGGCAGCCCCGTACAATCCACACGTTACGAGTACGGCCATCTTTAAATTTCTAGGAAAGGGAATCCGGTGTTTCATAGTCTCTTCTTGTTTTATGACATTCGGGATTTGTCTTGATCGTCTATGTAATGATCAGTTTCCAAAAATATAAAAATTCTTCCGTTTTTTACTTTTCTGTTCCGATTCTCCACCACGATCTGCAATTTTCACAAAAAAATCGGGAGATATGACCCGAAAGTCATACCTCCCGTTATCGGTGAAGATTCTGCTGTCCGTCTATTTGATCGCGATCTCTTTCACTTTTTTCTCCTCCACAGCTATCTGTTTCTTCGGAATATCGATCTGCAATACGCCGTTTTCGACTTTCGCTTCGATCTTATCCTTCTCCACATTATCCGGCAGAATCATGATCTGTTGGAACTGTGTATAAGCAAACTCGCGACGCAAATACTTCTCTTTCTTGTTCTCGTCCTTGTGCTCCTCTTTCTTCTCCATCGATACAATCAACTGATTGTCCGCATCGATTTTGATCGAAAAATCGTCCTTGGTCATACCCGGAGCCGCAACTTCCACCTTGTATTCACTGTCTGACTCCTTGATGTTGATGGCCGGAGAAGCCGCATTAGCTTTTTCTACCCATTCATTACCGAAAAAATCATTGAAAATTCCCGGTAACCAGTTCTGTGATCTTTTTGCAGGCATCATAGTTTTGTCCTCCTAAATATATTTTAATTAATTGTTATTTTTAATCGTTTCCGGATCCTTTCCGGATTCGACAGGAGAATGTTCAAAATATATGCCACAATCCGGAGCCCACAAAACTCTTTCCTTATTACGCCCCGCATATAGATAACAATCAAAACTTTACATACAAAAAAACACATACGCACAAAAAAACGACCTGTTTTCGTGACAAATCTTCCCGACAAAATGTCTTCGAAACAGGTCGTTATTTCAGTGTCAAGTCACTGACCGTCAGTGACAACAAGTCACATCTCAGAGTCCCGTGATTTTTTTGATCTCATTCAGTTTGTTCAGAGCCTCCAACGGGGTGAGTGAATTGATGTCCAAATCGCGGATCTCATCGCGGATCTGCTTCAGGACCGGATCGTCAAGTTGGAACAGGCTCAGCTGAATTCCGTTGTCGGAGGTTGTCTCGCTCGCTTTCGACCCTTTGGTACCGCTCTCTTTCATCGTTCCTCGGTGCTCCGCCTCCATATCAGACAGAATCTGCGAAGCCCGTTGGATCACCTGCTTCGGCATTCCCGCCATCTTCGCAACGTGGATACCGAACGAGTGTTCCGTCCCGCCCCGAACCAGTTTGCGAAGGAAAATCACCCTACGGTTCACCTCCCGCACCGACACATTGTAATTCTTCACCCGCTCGTAAAGCTCCTCCATCTCGTTCAACTCATGATAGTGCGTCGCGAACAGCGTCTTCGCCCGAGCCGTCGGATGCTGATGGATGTATTCGACCATGGCCCATGCGATCGAAATTCCGTCGTAGGTGCTGGTACCCCGTCCGATCTCGTCGAGCAGCACCAGACTGCGGGCCGAAATATTGTTCAGGATGCTGGCCGACTCCAACATCTCCACCATGAAGGTCGATTCACCCTGTGAAATATTGTCCGAGGCTCCCACGCGTGTGAAGATCTTGTCCACAAGCCCGATATGCGCTTCGTCTGCCGGCACATAGCTGCCCATCTGCGCCATCAGGACGATCAGGGCCGTCTGCCGCAACAGGGCCGACTTTCCCGACATGTTGGGTCCCGTAATGATGATGATCTGCTGCTGCGAATCATCCAACCGGACATCGTTCGGAACATATTTTTCGCCCACACGCATCAGCGTTTCGATCACCGGATGCCGTCCCTCCCGAATATCGAGAACCTGCGAATCGTTCACCTCCGGACGGCAATATTTCCGTTCGACGGCCTGTACGGCAAACGACAACAGGCAGTCCATCCGGGCAATGACCGACGCATCCTCCTGTATACGAACTGTATGTCGGGACAACTCGGACAGCAAGGCCGAGAAAATCTCCTGCTCCAACACCAGAATCCGGCTCTCGGCACCGAGAATTTTTTCTTCATACTCTTTGAGCTCCTCGGTGATGTATCGTTCAGCCCCCGTAAGGGTCTGTTTGCGGATCCACGACTCGGGTACCTTATCCTTATGCGTATTCCGCACCTCTATATAGTAGCCGAAAACGTTGTTGAAACTGATCTTCAGCGAAGGGATTCCGGTCGCTTCGCTCTCACGTTGCTGGATCCCGGCAAGAATCTCCTTACCGTGCGTCACCACATTCCGCAAATCGTCCAGCTCGATGTTAACTCCGGATGAGATCACTCCTCCCTTTTGTATCTGATTCGACGGATCGGGATAGACTTCCCGTTCAATCCGGTCGCGTACCTCCAAACAAAGGTCGAGTTTCGCCACAAGTTTCCGCAGCGGCTCCCGCCCCGACTCCTCGAGGAGTTTTTTGATCCGCTCGACCGCATACAGTGCGTTTTTCAGCTGTACGACCTCACGCGGAGTCACTCGTCCCATCGCAATACGGGAGATGATCCGTTCCAGATCGCCCACGGTCTCGAGCGACTCAGCCAGTTTCTCCCGTATGCCTCCATCCTCGATCATCTGTCCCACGACATCGAGCCGTTCGTTGATCCGATCGACATCCTTCAACGGAAGTGCGATCCACCGGCGCAGCATCCGGGCTCCCATCGGCGTCGCCGTCCGATCGAGCACATCGGCCAACGACCTTCCCTCCTCGCCGCCGTTCGGCGTAAACAGCTCCAGATTCCGGATCGAAAACTTATCGATCCACACGAAACGATCCTCCTCGATCCGCGAGATCGACGAGATGTGTTTGGCATCGCGGTGCTCGGTAAACTCCAGATAGTAGAGAATCGAGCCGGCCGCTACAATCGCATCGGACATACGGTCGATCCCGAACCCCTTCAGCGAAGAGGTTCCGAACTGGGTCTGCAGCTTTTCACGGGCGGAACTCTCGGTAAACATCCACGGATCGAGCCGATAGGTATAATATTTCGAGCCGAACGCATCGGAAAACTCCGCCTCGTACCCTTTCTGATAGATGATCTCTTTCGGAGCGAGGTTGGCCAAAAGTTTATCTACATAGGAGGTATCGCCTTCGGCTGCATAAAACTCGCCGGTCGATATGTCGAGAAACGCCACCCCCGTATGTTTTTTCCCGAAGTAGACCGATGCCAGAAAGGTGTTCTCCTTGCTGTTGAGCACGTTGTCGCTGTACGACACGCCGGGTGTAACCAGTTCGACCACCCCTCTTTTTACGATCTTCTTGGCGGTTTTCGGATCCTCGAGCTGCTCGCAAATCGCCACCCGTTCTCCGGCCCTCACCAACTTGGGGAGATAGGTTTCGACGGCATGATACGGAAATCCGGCCAGCTCGACAAACGATGCCGAACCGTTCGCCCGACGCGTCAGCGTAATGCCCAGAATCCGGCTCGCCCGGATCGCATCCTCACCGAACGTCTCGTAGAAATCCCCCACCCGGAACAACAGAATCGCGTCGCTATGAATCGCTTTGATCTGGTAGTATTGCTTCATCAACGGAGTTTCGACATACTTGACCTCTTTCGCTCCGCCTTTGTTCTCTTTCGCCAAAATTCACTGTTTTAATTCGAAAATCGAGAGTAAAAGTAGTTATTTTCCGTCAAAAAAACGATCGTCGAAATTGATAAAATACAATTTCTCGGTCGCCCGGGTAATCGCCGTATAGAGCCAACGGAGCAGATCACGGCTCATGGGTTCGTCCCCGAACAGCATCCGGTCGACGAATACGCACTTCCACTGTCCGCCCTGCGCCTTGTGGCACGTGACCGCATAGGCAAACTTCACCTGCATCGCATTGAAGTAGGGATTTTCGCGCACCTCCTTATACCGTTTGGCCTTCGACGGGATGTCGGCATAGTCTTCGGCCACCGCATAGAACAGGCGGCTGCTCTGCTCCCGGGTCAACGACGGAGAATCGCTCGACAACGTATCGATCAGGATGTTGCAGTCGAGCTCCATATCGTCGTAATCGGGGAAACTGAGCTGTACCCGTGCGAACCGGAACCCATAAAGCTCCTGAAACTTCCGGATCCGGACCAGACGCGCCGTATCGCCGTTCGCGATAAAATCCACATCCGACTCCTGCTCCTTTCCTGTATAATAGTAGTTGTTCTTGACAATCATCAGCATATCGCCCGATCCGATCTCCTCCTCGGCAAAGAGCACATGGCGGCGGATCGCCTCGTTAAACCGGTTCGCCCGCTTGTTCGAGCGGGTAATCACGATCGTCTCCTCCATCCCATACCGGTCATAGGCATCCTGTATCTTTTCCAGAATTTCGCCCCCTTCGACCACCTCAACATCGGGGAACGACACATCGAACAACGGGATGTCGACAATCTCCGCTTCGAGCATACAGCGCACAAGCGTAGCATTGAACAGAATACCCGATGTACTCTCCTGCCGCACGACATCATCGAGCAGAACGGATTCGGCCGTACCGTAAACGCTCATCTTCTGCGGATCGAGTGCCGGGCTGTCGTCATGTCCCACCGGTGGCAGCTGGGCGGTATCGCCCACAACGATCAACCGGCAATCCGTCCCCTGCCGGATGTAGGTGATCAGGTCCTCGAGCAGCTGCCCCGACCCGAAAATAGTCCCTTCGGACGAATAGTTCGACAACATCGAGGCCTCGTCGACAATAAAGACCGCGGACCTCTCCTTATTATAATCGAGCGTGAACGAAGCCACCTCGCTGGCCAACGATTTCTGCCGGTAAATCTTCTTATGGATCGTATAAGCCTTGGCTCCGGCGTAGCGACTCATCACTTTCGCCGCACGTCCCGTAGGGGCCAACAGCACCGTCCTTATGCGGAACTCGGCAAAGGTGCGTACCAGTGCGGCGACCAGCGACGTCTTCCCCGTTCCGGCATATCCGTTCAGGATAAAAATCCGGTCCTGCGTCTCTCCGGCAAGGAACCCGCCCAGCCGTTCAATGGCGTTTTTCTGCGCGGGAGTTGGCTCGAACGCAAAATTCTTGTAAATTTGGGTGGCGATATGATCTGCTAACATGATTTACCGTACGATTTCTAAAGTTACAAATTTAACCAATATTCCGACGTGCAAAAAGCTGTACCCCGATTTTCGGTGTTTCCGTCCGGCAGCGGCGTATCGGAAAACGTTTTTTTTATTATCCGACTAACTACCCCGTATAGCGCATGTTATCCATACAGTTGTCTCCGAACGAAATACTATATTGCACCTCCTACGACGGAAAATTAGACCGGATCGGAACGCTCGGCATTCCCGACGGATCGATCGACGGACAGATCGAAGCACTCCAAAAACTATTTATGGGAGAGGGGGCAATACGACAGGAAGAAAATGCTCCCGTACAACTTCTGCTCGACACGGACCGGGTCTGCCTACTTCCGTCGGAGCGATACCGTTCCGACGAAGCAGCAACGCTGATCTCCCGGCAACCTCATGAGCAGACAGCAGTCTCTCCGTCACGGGCAGACATTACGGCCCTGATGGCCCTGGATACCAAGCTGCATGACTCGCTCCGTCGCCTCTTCAGCGACCGGATCGAATTCACACACCCACTGTTGCTGGCGGCCACCGAACCCGATCTCAAAAAAAACCAAATCGAAATCGCAAGTACCCGCAACTATATCCACATAACCCTTTGGAACAACGGCCTGCATTTTGCCGAAACCATCCCCCGTACACCGGAAAACCTGCTCTTCGCCACCGGCTATTTACAGCAAGCCAATCCATCGGTCCGCTTTCGAATCAGCGTGACGGGGCATGACGCGGAAACGGAACGGAAACGGCTCTCCCGCTATTTCCGGAAAACCGACACAATACGCCCTCCGAAAATCGATAAAAACGTCTGCAACGATAAAGCCCTGCATTACCACTTAATCCATATAATCCGTAGCCTCCATGAGAATCATTAGCGGCACACAAAAAGGACGAACCATTCAACCCCCGAAGAACCTCAGAGCACGACCGACCACCGATTTCGCAAAAGAGAATCTGTTCAACATGCTCAACAGTCACTGGGATCTGGAAGGGATCGACGTTCTGGACCTCTTTTCCGGAACCGGATCGATCAGCTATGAGTTCGCCTCCCGGGGAGCCGGCTCGGTCGTCTCCGTCGAGATCAATGCGGTCCACCACCGCTTTATCAGGGAAACCGCCCAAAATTTCGGCTTCGCGAACATCCATCCGATCAAAGCCAATGCTTTTTTGTATCTGAAAAGTTGTTCCAAACAGTTCGACATCATCTTTGCCGATCCACCCTACGATATTGCCGGCAGCGAAACGATCCCACACACCGTATTCGAACGTGATTTGTTGAAATCCGAAGGATGGTTGATCCTCGAGCACTCCAAAAACCTGAACTTAAGCTCAGAACCCCATTTTATCGAGTGTCGGAGCTACGGAAGTGTCCATTTTTCGATCTTCGGCAAAGAATAAAAATTCGAAAAAAAGAGGAAACTTCCGCCATATTTTTTGGAGGATAAAAAAAAAGCACTATCTTTGCACTGCATTTGAGAAAGACAGGTGCTACTAAAAAAACGGTGTGGTAGTTCAGCTGGTTAGAATGCCTGCCTGTCACGCAGGAGGTCGCGAGTTCGAGTCTCGTCCATACCGCAAAACCGATAAGCGTTGAAAATCCATTTTGATTTTCAACGCTTTTTTTACTCCTTGCACACATTCCTCCTGTTTCAGACATCCGTAAACAACCGAACAAACAATCAGATTTCCGCACCCGATCCCAATCCGGCATTTACACTCTTGTATAAATGCGCCATGGACACGAAACATCTTTTTCAGCTTTGCATCAAAGCTATCCTGTTCTCCCCAAAATTACGGGAACCACAAAAAACCGTTACGAATCCAGCCTGCACCCTACAAAAACCACCGAAAACCGGTACAATAACCCATTATCCCTAAATTAAGGAACTATTCGAAAAGATTTGCGTAATTTTGCCGGCCGAAAGAGATTCCGAGATCGTTTTTCTGTACTTATGAACACCAAAGCCAAAGGATATATATACGGAGCCGTCGCCGCTGCAACTTATGGGATGAATCCTCTTTTCGCTCTTCCGCTGTACGAAAACGGGATGAATACCAACTCGGTACTTTTTTTCCGCTATCTGTTCGCCATTCCGATACTCGCCATCATGATAAAATCCCGAGGTAGAGACTTTACGGTACACAAGGCGGATTTATTCCCTCTTGCCGTTATGGGACTCCTCGTCGCAATCTCTTCGCTGGCGCTTTTCCAAAGTTACAACTATATGGATGCCGGTGTAGCCTCAACCATACTGTTTGTCTATCCAATCATGGTGGCGGTCATCATGGCCCTCTTCTTCAAGGAAAAAATTTCGTGGTTCACCATAATATGCATAATCATGGCTCTCGGAGGCATTGCCATGCTCTATGAGGGCGATAACGGCGTAACGCTCGATCCCATCGGCATATTGTTCGTCATGGTATCGTCTCTCTCCTACGCAATCTATATCGTCGGGGTAAACCAGACCAGACTAAAAGACATGGCTACGGTAAAGGTCACTTTTTATGTACTGATATTCGGACTCACCCTGTTCGCTGCCATGATTTTAGCCGGCAGTGAACTGATCGTTCCCTCCAAATGGTTCCTTTGGGGCAATATCGTAGCTTTGGCACTTTTCCCTACGGCCATATCCTTTGTATCGACAACAAAAGCCATCCAGTATATCGGCTCCACACCCACGGCGATTCTCGGCGCATTAGAACCTGTCACGGCTGTAATATTCGGTGTTACGATATTCGGAGAGTCGTTTACGCCCAAACTTGCCGCAGGAATCGTTATGATCATATTCTCGGTCACCATGATCATCGCCAAGGGAAATATAACAACCCAAATGCTTCGCTTCCGCAAACTGTTCCCGAAACTGATCCGCAGACACAAATAGATCGTATTTCTTTATCGGACACCCGCAGCGGACAGACACCTGACATTCAGCATCGGAATATGAAAGCCAGGGTACTAACGGAAAAAACAGCCCGTTAAACAATGCAAAAGGGGTCTGAAATGATTCCAGACCCCTTATATATTGTCAAAAAAATCTTACCGACTGGTTATCGGCTTATATATCCGTTGTTTCACTAATCATCTGTTGCCACATTGAAATAGATCGGCAGATCGAAAAGGAGCAGATCATCGGACGTATATTCCGAATTCAACTCAGGCCGCACCGCTTCGGGCAACAAGGACAATTCATACGTTTCGCCTTCCTTTTTATCGTTTACGGGACTACCATCCATCAACGTCCACTCTTTTACGACGATACGTCCAGGAGAGACCGAACCGGAACCCTCGACGACCTCATACTCCCGGGATACGATACACCGTCGATAGCCCTGTTCCAACACCTCCGAAGAAGCCGGGACCGTACTCGATCGCACCAAACGTGCCTTGACCGCAATCGGAGCAACGAAGGCCAACTCATCCGAATGTTTCAGTACGCTCTTGGCCCGCTGCTTCATTTGCTTAACGGACAGTGCCCATCCGTAAATGACCACATTGCGGATATTGCCCCGCCATGCACGGCCTCCGCCCCATTCGTCTCCGAAGATCAACCGGTTGTTGTCGCTCCAATTCGAAAGATCGCCCTGGACCTTTATCGTCTGATTGATCCGACCGTTGATCGACCACATCAGGATTCCCGGTTGATAGGAAACAGCCACATGGTACACCTTACCCATCTCTATGGTCCCCAACTCCGTCTCCGGCGGTGTTCCGTTCGAACCTGTTTCAGTAGTTCTCAATCGCAGCACCAGCTTGTCGCCCTGCTGCCCCAGCGTCCAGTTTCTGTCGCTCGTCCCATCGGAAAGGCTGATCATCCGCGCCGGTCCGGAAGCCTCCGGATCGTCCGCACGGAATTCGAGTTCGAACGCAAATTGATTCTCCTTCCGGGCAATATCCGTAAACAGGCGGTTCACCTCATCGTCCATCGGCGTAAAATATCCCTTGCGAATCTCCATCGAGTTACCCTGTCCGATATAGGCATATCCGTGAGGCACAACGGCATCCGCCCGGATAAATTCGCCCGACGCCGAAACAATCTGATTATTGCTCAGACTATTACCCCAAGAGAAAATCGCACCATCGGCCCCTACCGGATAGCGATCCGTCTGAGCTGCCGTCACCGATGCGATCTTTTTCGTCCGCTCCACCGCCTCTTTCGACCGCCCTGTCATCAGATACTTCGTATTATATCGGATTGCCTTTTCGCTCGCCCGATCCTCATACACATGCACATCCGGGAACGATCCTTCATCTGTTATCCTTACGATCTGCTCCGTCTCGAAATGGGTATCGTCCGCCCACAAGGCACACAGATGTACCGTATTGCCGATATTCAGGTTCGGCGAATCGCCCATCGTCCGCGTGATGAAGAAGTGCATGTCCTGCGACGAACCGTAATGGTAGTTTCCGCCGGCTCCAGCATCTCCTCGGGCAGAACCATCACTTCTAACAGCCTGTTTCTTGGCATGATAGACCCACTTGCTGTCGGCCGTCACATGTGGGTGACAACCATGCGTCAACAGAATATCTTTCCCGGCCAAAGGCCCGCTAAAATAGTGTGTATACACATTGGAATTTTTCCGGTAAGCGGCAAACGTACCATCCGGAGCCATAAAAACAAAATTCTCAAGACCTTGGGAGGGGACCTGTCCGACAAACTCCTTTTCCGAAACGGAACCGTCGGAAGAGAGCATTACTTTAAATACCTTACCGGTTTTTGCCTGTGCATAATAGAGGGTTTTCGAGTCGCCGTACGAGTCATCCCCCCATGATGGATAGTATCCCCGGTCGATACGGATCGGTTTTGCGGGCAGCGGTCCATCGATCCGGACCACATATATATCCCATTGACCGAAATCTCCATAATCATTACCTCCGCTTCCGTCTTCGGTCTTCCCGGCACAACGGGCAAAAGCCAGCCACTTCCCGTCGAAAGAGATCTGGCCCTCAACATCTCCTCCAAGTTCGCCCTTTTCGCATATCTGCTGTTCGGTAGCATGGATCTCCTCGAATGTCATTCCGGGAGCGATCTCCACGCGGCACAATACCCGATCGTACCCATTCCCCTTGCTGTACGTAACGAAGCCGTGCGGAATCTGATATTGGGCTGAAACGGGATCGACTGCAAACAGAGCCATCACCGTGACAGCAAAAAATAGACACATCCGTTTCATCATACGTCTGTTTTAAATTCGTAAAACAAATTATTTCGATTTCTCTTTCAGAATTTTGCTATTCTTCGCCGCGATTTTCTTATTCTCCGCGGTCGGATAGACGTGTATGTCCACCCATGAACCATCATCGCAAATCTTCATGAACGCATCCGTCTCGAACTGGTTATCGGTCGTATAGAGCGGGCACAGCCACACTTCGCCGCCCTGATTTTGGTTGTTCGAATCGCCTGTACGCTTGGTAACGAACCAGTGCATATCGGCCGAAGATCCGTAGTGATAGGGACCGCCAGCTCCTGCTCTACCGCGTGCAGAGCCGTCGTTGCGCACCGCATTGCGTGAAGCATGATAGACCCATTTGCTGTCGGCCGTTATGTGCGGATGGCACCCTGCACTCAACCGGACATCCTTACCGGCCAACGGGCCCGAGAAAAAGTAGGTGGACATCATCCCGTTTTTCCGGAATGCAGCATAGGTCCCGTCCGGAGCGGCAAAAGTACATCCTTCATACCCATCCGGGGGCAATACACCGAGCTGCCCCTCTTTCAGCACCTTCCCACGATCGTCTATCGTAACCTGTCGGATACTCCGCTCCTTTTCATAGGTATAGTAGAGCGTCTTGACCTCCTGATCGGAATCGTCGCTCCACGACGGGAAATATCCGGGACCGATACGAATGGGTTCGGCCGGCAACGCCCCGTCGATCCGCACGATATAGATCTCCCACTTATCGTAATCGTGGTAATCGTTGTCACCCTTACCTTTGGTAGTCTTCGCCACTGTGCGGGCAAAAGCCAGCCACTTGCCGTCGAAAGAGATCTGCCCCTCGATATCGCCTCCGATCGCTCCCTTCTCGCAGATTTTCCGTTCGGTCGCAGCTATCTGCTCGGGAGTGTCTCCCGGATGCACGTCGACACGATACAACGTACGCTGACTGTCGTTTCCCTTGCTGTAAACGATAAAGCCCTCGGGCAGCGAGTACTGGGCCCGAAGTGTGCCGACAATTCCCGTCAGCAACAACATCCATAACCATTTCATGACTTCTGCAGATATATGGTTATTTCAACGGAACCTGACTGCTCCAGCTGCTGGCTTCGGTAAATTCACGCGCACTGAGGCACCATACGAAAACATTCTTCTGTTTAAGGAACGACGGGTCGGCCTTGCTGCGGCGATAGACATTGATGCGCGAAGGTGTGGCACCGGAGCCCCGGACTCCGATCACCTCGACCGGCATCTTCAGCGCACAGGCCAGATTCGACGCCAATCCCGCCTGCGAGGCAAACATATCGCCTCCGGCATCGAACACCAACGTATGGCTGTCACCGAATAACAGAACGGGACTCGCCTTATCGGTTACAGGATCCCCCGAAATAAAATGGAGTTTCCGCGTCTCGGAATACCCCTTCGCAAGGCTCTTATAGAGATCGCCCGTAAAAGTAAGGTCTGAGGTCTTCTCGGTGTAGCTCTTCGATCCGGATATTCCGTACGACTTCAACTTACCGGCTATAGCTTGTGCAACTACCTTTGCCCCTTCTCCCGAAAAGTGCGAATCACCCAGACAATACAACGGTTCGGAGAGCCCTTTCTTTTTGCTCAGAAACAATGGAGTCAAGTCGAGTACCTCAACCCCCTGTTTTTTCAACTCCTGATAAAAACGCTGCAACGACACATCGTACCGCGTGCCGGAGGTAAAATTCCCATCGGCCAGTTTTTCGGGATAGATAATGGCCTTCGGTGGAACCGGCACGACCAACAGCTTGATTTTCTCTGCCTTCAATGCCTTGTCGTAAACCACGATCGCCTGCAGCGGGTCCTGAGCTTTGGGGTCCTTGCACTGGGCGGTTTTCGCTGCGGCATCGCCCCAGAAATCTCCGGTTCCCAGATGCCGCAACTCGCTCTTGAGGAAATACCATCCATCGGTGCCCTCAACCGCAATCGAGGCTGCGGATTGGGCCCGTTCCTTACAGTAATTCTGAAAATCGGTACCGTTTTGGGCCCATACACCCGAAAACACCATCGAAAAGCACATCAGCCATCCGACCTTTTTCCAAACAATCTGTTTCATCGTATATCTTTTTATTCGTTAAAATAATCTTCTCATGACATTCGGTCAAGGACACAGTTCACCCCACACCGGCTCCTCCAGTTGCAACATCACATCGTCCAGCTCATTCCGGTTCAACCCACCCATCTGTGCCTCATAATCGCTCCAACTCTTCAACACGACACGGATCGTCTCGCCCTGACGCAAAAATGCGGCATCGGTCAGACGGCGGTCTTTCATACCGAGCAGATAGACCACAGCCTGAGCCTGTTCGACGGAGTAATCCTCCGAACAGATATCGGTCAGATGCAACGTGATTACATGGTCGGAATAGGTCACCTCCTGCGGATCGGGCGATGCGGAACGTGCCGCAACATACGCCGAAACAACTATCGAATCCCCCGGCTGCAGGTTCAGAAAATCGCTCTCGTGTGGCTCTCCTAAACTCATCGCTATCGGAGTCCAGTTACCAAAGGACAATTCGCGCATCGAGAACTCCCAGACAACGACACTCTTGTTCGCCAACCGGTCGACCCCGCGCTCCATCTCGTTGCTCAGCATTTTCCGTGTGGCAATGCTTCCCTCATCGTTGCGGCGGATCGCATCGACCGGCTGCTGCAACAGATAGGAGAGCTGTTCGGCAAATCCGGCCCCGTAACCCCAGCCCAACCCGTTCAAAGAATAGATGTTGCTGAAACTGTCTCCCAGAAAGAGGCAGGAGGCATACGGATCGGGCATCCATACATTTCCCATCGCATCGGTCACCGGATGAGTCTCAACCTGTTCCGACGAAGCGAGCGGCGTTCGTCCGCTGTATTCGAGCATGGTGTAAATATCACCCAAATGATCGACCAGTGTACTCCGGCGAAGATATCCCGCCGCACCATACGACATCAATCCCTCCGAAACGAGCAGGCGTGCCAGAGAATCGGCCACCGCCTCCATTCCTTCGGGTGTCCAATGCGTGTCGGTTTTCAGATAAGAGGCAATGCCTTCTGCTTTTAATCTTTGCAAAATCGAGGTCGGATCAAAAACCAGAATCCCCTGTGCCTGTAATTCGGAGAAGAAAGTCCGATAGCTTGCGTTCTGGATTGTCGATACGGAATCGGCACAACTGTCTCCCAACATCTCGGGATAGAGCATCGGCTTCACCGGAACCGGCATGACCACCAGACGGATTCCCCGTTCCTCAAGTTGCCGAGAGAAATCGGTAATTGCCGCAACCGGATCTTTCCCGGTCCGCTCCCTATGCTGCAAAAAGGGTTTACCTGTCACATATTGGATGTCCTTATCGTAGAACCACCAACCTTCCCGGCCCATGACCGCCTTTTCGTTGCCGGTCCGCAGGCATCGGGTCAAAAACCACTGAAACGGCGAAGGGAATACATCCCGTAGAAATGAAGCCTTTTCCAACTCCGATTCGAAACTCTTCCGGGCCTCGATCAATCGGTCATTCCCTTCGACAACCTCGCTCCAAATCCCTTGCGAGGAATCTTCCCCCGTCGTATCGGACGGAACCTGATACGAAAACGACGAGACAAACAGATCTACCAAAGGTACGATCGCGATCAATGCAAGAAATACGATCGTAATCATTTTTGCTGTCTTCCTCTCGATCCGTGTACTTCGAATCTCAAGATTCGCCTCTTCCTCTCTATTGTGACTATGTTTCTGCTGTGCCATGACAAAAAGATTAGAAGATAAAATAGATAAACGGATTATACGACTGCGAGGTCAGCGCAGCAATCGAGAGCAGAAACAGAGCGAGCAGGGCAAATGCTTTGGGACGCGAAATGCAACGGGTCCAGTTCCAAGCCGTCGGTGCACACCAGACGATCGCTGTCGCAACCACCATCGACAGCCAAGCATAGGGGGTCAGCATCGAGGCCGACAAGATTCCTGAGCCGGTCACTCCTGCACCGGCCCCAAACATAGACTGTACATAGGCCCAAGCATCAGGCAGGGTCGCCGCACGGAAAAAGACCCAAGCAAACACCACGACCGCATAGGTCGCCAACATTTTTACAGAAGGGGGTATCCGGGTCCATACGGTATTTCCCCGTTGGGTCCGCTCCACGACGAGCATCACACCGTGTATACCGCCCCAGATGATAAAATTCCAAGCTGCCCCGTGCCACAGACCGCCCAACAACATCACCGTAAGCAGATTGACATAGGTCCGGATTTTCCCTTTCCGGTTCCCGCCCAACGGAATGTAGAGGTAATCGCGCAACCATGAGGAGAGAGAGATGTGCCAACGCCTCCAGAATTCGGTGATCGAACGGGAGCGATAGGGCAAGTCGAAGTTTTTGGGGAACACGAAACCCAGCATCAGGCCCAATCCGATCGCCATATTGGAATACCCGGCAAAATCGAAGAAGATCTGAAACGAGTAGGCAATGGCTCCGGTCCACGCCTCGCCCGCTGTACGTGTTGCCGCATCAAAAGCCCAGTCCGCAACCTTTCCGCACGGGTTGGCCAACACGACCTTCTGTCCCAAGCCCACCACGAAAAAAGCGATACCCCGTGCAAACTTCTCCCACGAATAGGTCCGGTGTCTCAACTGGTCGGCTACTTCCTGAAAACGGATAATCGGTCCGGCAACCAGCTGCGGATACATCGACACGTAACAGGCAAAGTCGATGAAGTGGGTAATTCCACGCGCATCTCCCCGATAGACATCGATCGAATAGCTCATTGACTGGAACGTATAGAAACTGATTCCCAACGGCAATACGATGTGCAGGGCCGGCAGGACCCACGTATCCGACATGTAGAGCATGGACATCAGCGCATTCCAGTTCTCGATTCCGAAGTTCCCGTATTTGAAGAAACACAACAACGACAGATTCGACACGATCGATACGACCAGAGCCGTCTTCTGTTTTCGGGTCCGTGGTCCCCCCTTTGGCAGAATGGATATGGAGCTACGCTCAGATTTGGGCCGGTCGAAATACTGCATAATATAGAGACCGCAGCAATAATCGATCAACGTCGACAGAAAAAGCAACAGAACAAAAAGCGGATTGGTCCATCCGTAAAAGATGTAACTCAACAGCGTCAGTACGGCATGACGCGTCCTGCCCCGTACGGCATAATAGATACACAGTGCAACGGGCAGAAACCAGAACAGAAACAGATGACTGCTGAAAACCATGATTCACACCCTATTGCAAAACCAAAATCGCATCTTCGTCGCTGTGCGACTCGGTTTCAATCCGGTTCTCCGTATAAGAGAGCTCCGCCTTTTCGTACAATCCTGTCGCTGGATAGTACCACGAAGCCTTTTGAAACCGCCTGTTCCGCTCGTTTTTCACCGCGACACGCTGAGCCGTCGGAACATAAACCAGTATCGTCTCTGCCTTATCGTCGGCCACAACCATCATCGTCCGTGAGACATGCTCAGACGCCCCGTTGTCCTCCAACAGATCAGCCTGCGGTCGCAGTTTCCACCATGCAAACCGATCGAAAAACGCATGCAGTCGTCCAACCTGAATACTACCGCTACTTTCGATACCATCTTTCCAATCATACTGAGACGGCTTTTTCATCCCGTGATTGAACGACTTCTCTCCGACCCGAAGCCACGGCCATGTGCTCCATGCCCCGTATCCCACGCCGGCAACCGGTGCACTGAACATACTCCAGAAGATACTTTTCCGAACCTCGTAAGCATTTCCGGGCTCCCCCTGCGCCTCATATACCGGTTCCGTATCGATGATCGGACGAGGTTTAAGCCGAGCCCAATTCTCAACAACCGGTCCCTGTGTTTTCCAACGTATCGTCGATTCGGAATTCGAGTGCCCGGTTTGATAGGAGATCATACTCAACCACTCCTCTCCGTCATAATCATTCCCATACCAAAGACGGCCTCCTGTGTGTAACGTCACAACATTTCCGACGGCATTCTTCCCCTCTCCGAAAACCCGTCGACCAATCTCCTGCCACTTCGCCAGATTCCGTCCCGTAAAGTTGCCATCGCCTCCGAGATTCCAGATTACATGATAGGCTTCATAGCGCGCCTTGATGTACGCAGCCAACTTCACCGCACTCTCTACGGGCAATTTGTATCCCGGATTCTCATCTCCGGGGATCGCCCACAACATGATTGGTGCGGCGACAAGCCCCATCCGGTTGATCCGATCTATTTTGCGGTCGAGCCTCTGAAAGAAAAGCGGATTGATCCGGATCGGATCTTCTCCCGAAAAGGCCGGAGGATCGAGCTCCGAGGCAGGGAGTCCGCGCCATTGGGTAGAGACAAACTGAATGACGGTATAGGCATGTTGTTTGCGATGTTGCAGATAGGTTTCCCACTCCTCATCCGTCGAACGCAACGCCCCGTTCCATGCCGTACAGCCCAGATAGAAAAACGGGGTTCCGTCGGCATACGACAAATAGTAATCTCCCGTCCGGTGTACAATTTTCCCATTCCGGTAAATCGGCAAAGACGAACGGTTCTTCGTACAGACAAACGTTCCGCTCTGATCGTGTAATCCCGCATTCGCCGCGTCCGAACACACGGTCCGGTAACTCCATCTACCCTTTTCGTTCGGCATGAACCGCACCCTCCATCGATTCTCTCCATCCCAAAAGCCGTCACTTGGATACTGTTTTCCCGAAGGGGAGACAAACGTTACCTGTAAAGCGACATCGTACACCGGTCGATCGTAAGCTACCGGACTGTCGAACGTCAACTCGATCCGATCCCAGATCGGCACTTTGGGTATGTCATCTTTAGCCGCCAAAAGACCGAAAGCAAGTCCCGCAACAACTGTTAAAAGTAGTTTTTTCATCCTCATGAAGGGTTAGATTTTAGGTCTATTTTCTGAACTCTGTCGTCAATCGTTCTGTTTCGGATGCTCCATCAGATCCTTCACCACCTCGGGAGATGTGTGATCAGAACCCGTCAGTACATACACCAGCATGCCGGCATCTGACACATCGAAATCCCGGCCTCCATTTTTCGAGCACTCCTCCATCCGCGAGTAGAGCCACTCCCAACTCCCCTCTTTGTAAACCGGGAGATGGCGCGCCTCCGAAGTCCGAAGCCACGAAAACCGATCCCTGTTCGTATTCAGCCCGTCGAACAGCCGTTTACCCGATGCATCCCGGTCCCGGCCGTTCTGATCGTGGATATGGATACAATTCAACCCTCCGCCTTTCGCCGAAGCAAACGTCTCGACAATCTCCTCATAGGACCAGCCATCGTGTGCACTTTTATATTTTTCGCGATCTTTTCCGCTGTGGATGTTGTTCCAACGGCCGTGTGTAATCAGAGTTACATACTTCCGTTTCGACGGTTTTGCCCGTGCGATCCCTTCGCCCAAAACCTGCATTGGGCCGGCTGCGATCAGAATCAGCAGATTGCGACGGGACGACCGGTCGATCTCACGGGCTACGGCCTCGTATGCCCGCTCCGGATCGTCATACGCGCAGATAAATTCGGCATCGGGAAAACCGAAGCGATCGCGACCTCCCTCGATGCTCTCGATCATCTCGGCCCTTCCGTCATACCCTTTGCGGTCGGAACGCCCCTCCCAAATATGATCGCAATAGACATAAACGGGCAGCGCCTCCTGCATCCCTTGTGAAGCGAGCAAAGCCAACATCAGCGCTGAAGCCCCCCAGTCGTCTTCATCGTGGGCATTGCCATCCGAACTGATCACGATCCGGCCTCGTCCGTTCCACAACGGATCGGCTGCATACACGCCGCTGGCCAACAGCAACGTCATTACCAATACGACACAAGCCCTTTTCATCGTCCTATTTTTTACGATCTCTATACCTTACTTTCGCGACGGCAATTCCTCCCGTTTGCAAAAGTCTATCTCGTTTAACACGCTTATTTACAATATTGCAAGGTAGATAATTTTCTCTAATCTTCTCCTTCCTCTCTCCATTTTTTAACAAAAAACATCACGTCACTCTTTTCTTTGCTTTTCACTTCGACTCGCTCAAAATCCGAGAAACTTTCTTCGACGAATTCCAGCTTGAATCCATCGCTCCCCCGGACCGGGGACTCCCGGTTTCTGACCGAGTCCAAATATTCACTTATGGTACAGGAGGAATAAAAAAGAAAGCGCGTGAGCCATTGTTATCTATTCCGACAGGCTCTGGTAAACCGCGATTGATAAATAAGCAACAGCCCCGCGCTACAAGATGTAGCGTGAGGTAAACGGCCTATTCCCAACCTAAAATTTACCAGATTTCGTCGGAGGAATAAGGCTCGAACACTTTCGTGTTCTATCCAATTGTATCCGCACACCCGCAGGCATGCACAACAAATTTACGCACATTTATTGAATATGCAAATATTTTCCAGAGGGAACCTTATGAATTTTAACAGGCGTGTGTCTCTCGCATTCACCATGGGTGTCGGAAAATAATCCGAAGGGTATCGCTACGTCATATTCTTTTTCACAAAAAGCAATAGTACATTAATCTACGACAGAAGACTCGGTATTCTCAAATTTTTATGGTATCTTTGGAAAGACCGATCCGGTAACAGGTATGAGCACCGGAGAATCTTCCTCAACCGCTACCGGACAAACAAATTCGACATGAAATAACTCATAATCTATATCTATCGAGAATCTTTAGCCACCACCCTGCTCCCCTTTTGCATCCACTTGACCTAACTAACCCTAAACTACTATGAACAAACGATCTCTTTTAACGGCCGTCACAGCTCTGATGCTGATTTGCGGCACGGCACAGGGTCAATCGCTCGCGCCCGACAGCTTCGTGCGTCAACCGATGGACCGTATGGCCGCATGGAACTACTCGCTTGTCCGCACGTACGAGCTATCCCCTGTTTCGCGTCTGCTGACCTATGTACGTGAAAACTACGGCATCCAGTACACCGCACTCGCGCGTATCGTTCCGCAGATCGAAATCGACGGAAAAACCTATCCCGCCTCACAAGCCGAAAATATTCAGGTGGAAGACTTTCCCGGAGGCGTTATAGCCCAATTTACGTTGGGCGGCGTCCGAGTCGAAACCCGGTTTACTCCTCTATTGGCAGGTCAGGGAGAACCGACTCGGGTCGGAGCCGCAGTCTACCGCATCGAAACGACTCCGGCAACTCCCGTCCGACTGATCATAGGTGAATCCTACTGGCAGCGTTCGGCTTTCGAGGACATGAACAAATCGCCTTTTACACCTCTGGATGCACACGACAACCGGATCACCCGACAGGGAACGACCTATCTGATCCGCACGGCCGAACACGGAGCGATCACCGGCGTACGTACGAAAGCCGCCGTTACGGTCCGCAGCAACGGCAAAAAGGGAGAATTCATGGAGTGCTCACTCCCCAAAGGATCGGGAGAGCTTTTGCTTACGTTCGCCGAAGACCAGAACCAGGTACTCGAACTCTCGGAGATGAATCCGGACAAAGAGTTGGCCAACGTGGAGAGACACTACCGCGAATTACTGGCCAACCGGATCGAGACTCCGGACACCCTGCTCAATCAGGCTTTCACGTCGGCCCTGCTCACGCTGGAATACACATGGGTTCCCCCTTACGGATGGATGGAGTGTATCCACCACTGGACCTCGATGTGGCACATGCAGCAGACCGTTGCCGCCGAGTGGCTCGGACAAACCGACCGTTCCCGAATCACGACCCTGACACAAGGCGAACTGATCAATTCCGACGGATCGATTCCCCATTTGGCTCCCTTCGGTTTCACTCGCCGCGATTTCGGGGGGAGCAACCAATTCTGGGCATGGCAGGTACGCCACTATTGGAACTTCACGGCTGACGAATCTTTCGCAAAGACCACGGCACCGCTGTTGGAGCGAGTCATCGGACAAACCTTCGAGGAATACGACAAAAACGACAACCTGCTGCTCGGCTGGGGGCTCCAGATCGGCAATCAGGAAGATTACGTAGCTACGGCCGGAGACGGAACCACCCCATCGATCGAAGGAGTCAACATGATGAATACCCGTGCCGAGCTGGCTGCCGGTCTGGGAGACAGTTCGGAATATTTACTCTGGAAAAGTCGGGCCGATGAAATCCGGAACAGATTACGCGAAAAGCTGTGGCAGAACGATCTGGGCCGTTTCGCCTATTTTGCCGACGACATCGGGAACCTCCGCAGGGACGGTCAGTACCACACCTACACCTATCCCGCCATATACGGCATTACGGACCTGCTGGACTCCTACACCTCGCTGCGCCACCTGGGCGACCGGCTGACCGACAGCACCGGGGCCGTCTACTGCTCCAACAATTTTCCCTACCATGCCGTCGGGACATGGGGTATGCAGGCCGGAGCGGCCCAACAACCTTGGGCCAGCTGGGGATACGCCTCCATCGGCCTGCGCAACCGGGCTTGGGAACCGCTCCATGCCCTGGCCGGGTGGGTAATGGATGGCAACCACAGGGGCTCGTGGCCCGAAGTCTCGAAAGAGGCGGTCCCCGCCTACTTCTCGGCTCCGGCCGGACTCTACGTCGCAGCCGTTGCCGAAGCGCTTTTCGGACTGCAAATGCACAAACCCGACGGTTACATTTCGCTATCCCCGAATTTTCCCGACGCATGGCCCGACGCATCGCTCGATCTGAAAAACCACAAAGCCGCATTCCGTCGCAACGGCAACCGGCTTGAATACGACCTCCGGACAACCGACAAACTCGCCCGACGCATCCGCTGGTCGCTGCCTGTCTGCACCGATGTGAAGCTGACCAACCACGGCCGCTCCGTTCCCGTGACGATTGAACCGGGAATCGAAGGTCTGTTCGCCGTGGCCGAGCTCCCGGCCGAGAATGAATCCCAAATCGTTCTGACTTATGAACCCGTCGCGTTCGAAGTATCTGCTCCGGGCTCGGTAGCCGAGGGGGACACGTTACGGGTTTCGGTTAACGGAGTCACATTACAGGGAGTGGAAGACCGTTGCGGACTGCTCGGCACGATCCGGATGGACGAAAACTCCGTCAAAACCTCTCTGAAAACCGAACTGCTCGCGCCCTATCGCCCGTTCGGACCACTGGGTGAACTCAATTTCGGGCGACGGACCTTTTTCCTGATTTGTAGCACCGCACAGGGAGACGAGTTCTATGCCCCAGTGGATTTGACCGTATTGCCCCGCTTCGAAGCCCATCCGCAAAACGAACTGCAAACCACCACGGATAAAATCACCACCGACCTCCTGATCCGCAACAATACCGCCCAACCTTTGACGGGCGAAGCCGTACTCCGGGTTGGAGAAGGACAATTCCCGTTGGAAGTAAACATCGGCCCACGAGATGAACAGATACAGACCGTTGCGTTCGATGCGAGCGACCTGAGCCTGTTCGCTCCGGGAAGCAACCGTGCACAACTGATCCTTCCCAACGGTGAATCCATCTCGTTGCAAATCGTTTTAGGACAAGCCCTCGCCGATGAGACCCTCAACCGGCACATCCGGGCCAATCTTGTACCGATATCGATCGACAGCCTGTTGCAAAGGCCCGACAAAGAGTGGCAAAACGTCCGAAAATACCAAGCCTTTTACCATCCGCCCTGGAACTCCTGTCCGCCTCCGATGCAGGCCATCGACACGACACAACCGTTAGAGATTCCGCAAATCCCGGGTCTCTCCTTCCAGATTCCCGGCCATCGGTTCGCAGCCCTGTCCAGCTCCGACGGGACACCCGTCATCCGCATTCCACTCGGCAACAAACACTATAAAAAACTCTACTTTTTAGTTGTGCCTCTGCTGGACAACGCCGACATGTTCTCGCATGTAGCCCGCGTCACGGTCAAAGATTCGGAAGGGGGAAGTGCATCCCGTTTGCTCAGTTTTCCGGGAGACCTCGACTGGTCGTGCCCGCCGAGCGCCGTAGGCCGTTTTGCCACCTCCATGCAAAATCGCCCGCTGCTCGTACCGACCCTTCCGCTACTTCCCGCCGACAGCGACGACCGGGTGCAGGGTGCTCCGCCCGCTTTCCCACAACCCGAGTTATGGAGCGGCAGCGCATCGGTTGTAACCCGTTCCGGCGTATTCTCGGTTATCGAACTCGATCTGGAATGCAGCAGAGAGACACAATGGGTGGAACTCGAGACGCTGGATGACATTTCGGCATTGGGATTGGTCGCCGTAACCGGTTATACGGCGGACAACATGGAACAACTGGAAGGCACTCCGTGGTTTCCTCCGGCACATCGGCTTCCCCCCGTAACGCTTTTCGATCTGGACACTCCCCAAGCTCTCGAAGGCTGGACCCTCAGCGGAGAGGCTTTCAGTGTCGCTCCTGTACCCGCTTTATTCAACGAATACACGTTGAATTCGCTTGCAAAAAATGGAGAAACGGCACAGGGCAAGGCCCTCTCGCCTGTTTTCCGGCTTCCGGAATGGTGCTCCCAGTTGAGATTCGATACACAAGGAGGAACCGCCATGAAAAATGCGGCAGGCGAAGAGACACTCTGTATCCGCCTGTTGGACGCCGACACGGGAGAAGAGCTCTCCCTCTTGCTGGCCGCAGGAGTGCACTACCTTACCCCGAGACTGCTGGATGTCTCACGTTTCCACAACCGCAACCTGCGTTTGGAACTCGTAGACCTGAACGATAAAACCTCATACGCTTGGATCGGATTGAGACGCGTACGATTCGTTCCTTAAATGAGCACAGAAGACGAAAAGGTACAGCACGTTTTTTTAACATGAGAGGGAGGGATTCTGAAATCAGAATCCCTCCCTCATCTATTGTTTGCTTCTGTGCCAAAACACCTTGCAAAAAACATACGCGAACAAACAGCATTCCGAAAAAAGCTGGCCCCTATATTACAATTAATTACATATCGATCATCCTATTTTTCCGATATGCTTTTTTCGTCGAGACATCATGGCTTATGGTAAAATTTTCGGGAAAACATATTCGGTCCGCAACAGACGGCACTTTGAAGTCGGAAATAAATCATTAAATTTGTAAAGAATCTTTAATTTTTGCAGGACGATGAAGAATCTCAACTCTTGCGAAGGCGGTTTGGTCTACTCCAGTTTTTCGATTTTACAAATCCAGACATTTTGTACCGACCGTCTGACTCCGATCCGGATATCCTCTCCGACCACAACAGAGAATACGAGACAAGGATTCATCAATCGCGTTGTTGAAGGCAACATTGACGATCAGCTATTTACCCGTAAAGAACAAATTATCAATCGATACCGCCTCGAAGGATTCAACATCCGGATCGAAGTGAATTATCACGAACATGGCGATGATGCCCCTCCGACGGTCTCCGTTCTCGAAGGATACGTCCACGTATGGGCCGCTGTCTTTTTCGACCGGACCGTCGAACTCTCCTACCGTTTTTTCGTTCCCGGTTCCCATGAGGTCGAAATCACCCGCTTTTGTACGATCGACCATCCGCTCAATACGGACCAGATGATCTTTTTTGCAGGGATCGTCCAACACGTCGAACATTGGATCTATAACAAAAAACTGGACCGTCAGGAGATCGACGGTTCACTCAAAAAGATCGAAATTTCAAATTTTCCACTGGATAGTGGCTCCAACTACCACCCGGAAGGTACCGGAGAGGGGGATTTGACCTTTGAAGAGGTACAACGCCGCTACCGAAACTACTTCGATAAAACGCCCGAAAACGGACTCCGGACTCCGGACCACCACTACGTTTACATCGACATTTGGGAGGATATCAATCACACGGACGGATTCGATCTGGAACATATCAGCGAAGCCGATGTCATCGAACATATCGAAACGGCACACCAAGCAGAACTGATCGGATTGATGAGCCTGTACCCGCGAGAGTGGCCCTACCGGATGAATTTAAGTTTCAACGACATATGCGGGAGCAACATCGCGATCGATGTCGACGACCTGGTGCTGGCCAACCAAAACATCAGTGTCGTATTCGGCACCTATGGACGTCGGGGTGATGGTGCCGAAACCAACTGGCAAGAACATGTCCGCCGCCGTTCACGCTATCACGTCAGTTGGCCCGAATACCTCGTCCTGCTCGAAATCGTATTGGCCAAGAAACAGACAATCAACTTCGTCCTCGATAAATACATCAACAACTCGCTGAACCCAAGCAACACGAACATACGCGACTCGATCGAAAAGAATGCCCAGTGGTCGGTCGAATTGTCGCGTATCTTGCTGGAACTGGATTCGATACGCTATTTGCGCTACATGTCCCACAAACACATGTTCGACATGGTACAGAAAAACCTGAGAGTCGCCGAAGACGAACGACAACTCCAGACAATCATGCAACAAGTCGACAAATCGCTCGACAACGTGAATAACGTAGTCGAACTGCGGCATGCCGACGATACAAAATACATCCTCTTTTTCATATCGATCGCATCGTTGTTCGGCGTTTTGCTCCAAAGCGAGGATGTACCGATCATCTCATTGGTATCCTATAAATTCGGAATCGGAGTTGCATTCGTTTTAGAATTGCTCACTGCGGCTATCATCGTAATCGGATTGAGCAGTTTCGGGCGAGCGACCATGCAATATTTCCGGCGTAAAAGAGAAGAAAAGAGAAAAATGAAATAATAAAAACCGAAATTTATGATCCGACCATTCAACCTACAACAAGATAAGGAACGGTTATGCGACCTGTTCGCCACTCTGATCGAACACCACAAAGCGTACATCTCACACGGCGAGCTCCAGATGGGCATCGCCACGGATTCAAATACGTTGACCCCGAATTTCAAAGAGGTGTGGCACCAATATTTGGAGCGGCAATACACCGATCCCCAAACCTCGATACGAGTCTGGGAAACAGACGAAAACGGGACATTGGCGGGGTTCATCATCTTCGGAACACGCGACGACGGGGCCGCTCCCTATGGGGTCATCTACGACTTAGGGGTATTACCCGAATTTCGGGAAAAAGGGGCTGGCTCCCAATTGATCCGTACAGCTCTCGACTGTTTCCGTGAACAAAGGGTAGAGTCCTGTTATCTCGAATCGGGAGTCAACAACCACTCGGCCCACCACTTTTTCGAACAGTTCGGATTCCGTCAGGTCTCCTGCGTCTTCCGCAATAAGTTATAGCGACATTTCCCGAACCATATCCGGAAGGGTTAACGTCGGAATACCGAGGATACCGACAAAATCGGACTTTTCTTTCAGACACCGGTGTGTCCATGAGGTAAGGTCCGGAAATAAAATAACAAAGACTCATAACCCAAATATCCGAAAGGAGGGATCAGATACGGGGTCTCATTCCCGGATTTGATCCCTCCTTTCGTTACTTCTTCCACTCGTTAAACTACCTTCTCAATTTTTTTCACTTTCATCCGCATCATCCACATAATATGCGCTGATTAGCAAAAAAGACGCTCCGGGTTTCGGAGCGTCTTTTATCATATTTTCCCGGTAATTTACACCGACTTATCTCAAATTGATTTCGGCCTGTCCAATCAGGTGCCCGTCCGTAAATATCTTCACCCGATAGGTACCGCTGGTAATTCCCGCACCGTAGTAGAAAATACTTACGCTCAAGTCCTGATTCTGGTAATCGACGGAACGGGTTGCCGAATAGACAATCTGATCGCCCTCATAGTCGAACATGGCGTTGCTCTGATTAGCCATAACAAACCCATCGGGACCTATAATCTGTACATAAACATTCCTTTCTCCCGGAGTGGCCAGCTCATTGCCCACCAAAACGAGGTCGACACGCAGGCTCTCTGCTCTGTTGGCTCTCGACACCTCCCGGTCGGACTTATTCAAGGCAACCAAACGGATATCACGGGCCCGGATAACGGCGCCTTGCCGCACTTTTGTCGACAGCTCTTCCGATTTTTCCTCTGCCGACTCGGCTCTCAACCGGTAATCAAGCAATTTCTTCCGGATCGAGCTGTTCTCCCCGACCAACTTCTTGTTGATCGTATTCAATGAGTCGATCTGACGGATATAACCCTCCATGATCTCGCGCATCATGTTCTTCTCCTTCTCGTATTGCCGGATCTTGGCATAACTCAATCGACGCTCCTTTTGCAAAGTCTCGATCAACGAGTCGACTTTGAACCGCGCACTGTCGTACTGAACCGACAGCGTATCGTTCCAACTCTTCAAGGTATCGTAATCATTCCTCAAAGCGATCAACTGCCGGGTCAACGTATCACGCTCGATGGCGAAATCGTCGCGAATCTGCTTTACCTGCATGAAATAGATAGCAGAGAGGGCGGCCAGTATCACCGCCATGATGATAATCATGATTTTCAGTCCTTTGACCTTCTTATTAGGACCTTCATCCCCGTAACCGTTCGGATCATAACCGTAATCCTGATTCTGGTCATACCCGTAGTTGCCGTAATTACGGTTGTTGTACGATTGCTGATTGTAGTCTTCCATATTCTATGGCTTTCAAACTGATTATAGATGCAAATATAATCAATTTATTTTGCTGTCAAGCGGGTAACGCAGATTTTTCCACTCGATCAACCGTGCCCGAATCGACCCTACCCGAATCGGAGATTCGACATAGATCGGTATTCTGTTTTTATCGTCCGAAACCCAAAGGGTAAATTCATCGCCATCTTCGAACGACTCCCCGGTCGACGTGGCCATCTGGCACCGGAATTTCAGAGTCCGGAATTTTCCGGTCCCACGAATATGCTTGTTTTCCCTACCGAGAAAACGATATCCGATGGTACGGATCGTATCCTCCAGTACCAGTTTCATCGAACCAGAACCACCAGTAGCCTCAAGCTCCGAAATATCGGCACACCTCAGATTGAAAAACAGCGCCAGGGCATCGTAACTTCCCTCCGACAGATTCAGGCTCTTGTAGGTACTGTCTGGATTCTTGTGATTCCGGTAGGCCGTATGTACTTTACCCTCCTCCCAATCATAATCGAAGCGGCTCGAATAGCGATATTTTCCCTCCCGCAATTCAGTCTTCAATTCAACCGGACGCAAGGTCACAGAATCGAGGGTGCTGGTATAGGTGTCGTTCAGATCAAAAAACCATTTATAGAACGGATAGGTCTTGCCATTCGCCTCTATCTTGTACACGGGAGTTTCTTTCGAAGAGTTGAAGGTCGTATGAAACGACACTTCGGCGACATCCGTATTGACAAACGACACTTTGTAGCTTACGGCATAAACCAGTTTTTCGCCGTCACCGAAAGCCCGGTGTGAACCTACCTGAGCCGAAAGCGCCAGACAGGAGAGCGCAAATACGCCTATCATTAAAATCAGTATTTTTTTCATAACTAAATGAACTGTTTCATTGGGTCGAGGTTAGATTCCGATATATATCGATACTCCGTTTTACGACGGATAAATATATAACGCAAAAACCGACGCAAAGTTATGAAATCATACTGAAATCTATCTCTTTTTTCGACACATACTTGTCCGCGAGTTCGCGCAACACCCGATTTTCGGGCTTCGCGAGCATCGGATCGCCTTGCAATACCCGTTCGGCTTCGTTGCGGGCAAGGGTCAAGACCTGCCCGTCCTTCCCCAAATCGGCAATCTTCAGATCGAAAGCCAAACCGCTCTGCAGGGTCCCCGAAAGGTCTCCCGGACCGCGCAGCTGAAGGTCCATCTCGGCAAGTTCGAAACCGTCATTGGTCGAGACCATCGCCCCGAGCCGTTTGCGCGATTCGGATGAAAGCTTGTCACCGCTCATCAGGATACAATAGGATTGGTCTGCACCGCGCCCTACCCGACCACGCAACTGGTGCAACTGCGAAAGACCGAAACGTTCGGCACTCTCGATCACCATGACCGAGGCATTCGGCACATCCACCCCCACTTCAATGACGGAAGTTGCCACCATGATCTGAGCAACCCCCTGTTTAAAAAGGTTCATACCGTACTCCTTGTCCGCCGATTTCATCTGACCGTGTACCACGACCGTAACGTACTCGGGAGGCGGAAATGCCCGCACAATTCCCTCGTAACCGTCCTCAAGGTCCTTGTAATCCATCTTTTCGGACTCCTTGATCAGCGGGTAGACGATATAGACCTGACGGCCCTTGCGGATCTCCTCGCGGATAAACCCGAATACCCGCAACCGATGGGCATCACGGTAATGCAGCGTCCGGACGGGCTTGCGTCCCGGCGGAAGCTCATCGATCACCGAGACGTCCAGATCGCCGTAAAGGGTCATAGCCAACGTTCGGGGGATCGGTGTCGCCGTCATGACCAGTACATGGGGCGGCTGCTCGTTCTTACTCCACAACCGGGCCCGCTGTGCCACACCGAAACGGTGCTGCTCGTCGATCACCACAAACCCCAAGTTCCGGAACTGCACCGCATCTTCGATCAGCGCATGGGTTCCGATCAAAATATGGATCGTACCCGAACGCAACCCCTCATCGATCTGGGTCCGCTCCCTCTTTTTGGTCGAACCGGTCAGCAACTCCACTCGGATATCCAATCCGGCCAGCATCCGGGTAAACGTCGCATAGTGCTGTGCGGCAAGTATTTCGGTCGGAACCATCATGCAGGCCTGAAACCCGTTGTCGCAGGCCAGCAACATGCACATCAGCGCCACGAGCGTCTTCCCGCTACCCACATCACCCTGCAGCAGCCGGTTCATCTGATGTCCCGACACCGTATCCTGACGGATCTCACGGATCACCCGCTTCTGGGCTCCGGTCAACGGAAACGGCAGGCAATCTTTATAAAACGAATTGAAAAATGTACCCACAACAGGAAAGAGAAAACCGTCGTTACGGGTCGTCCGCCCCCGACGTTCCTTCATAATGTTGAGCTGAATACCGAACAGCTCTTCGAATTTCAACCGGAATTCAGCTGCACGAAGCGCCTGCTGTGACGTCGGAAAATGGATATTGAACAACGCATCGTGCAACGACATCAGCCCAAGCCGTGCGATAAGATCGGCAGGAAGCGTCTCGCGCAGCCGATGATCGACCATCGGCCACAAGTTACACATCAGCGTATAAATTGCCTTCGTACCGAGCTGATTACGGTTCAGCACCTCGGTTGTACTGTACACCCCCTGTACCCCGCTCCGGAACCGGTTGGCCTGCTCGACCGCCGATTCGATCTCGGGATGGACGAGGTTGAGCACACCGTTAAAGAACGCAGGACGTCCGAAAACGATATACTCCCGCCCTTGTTCCAACCGCTTTTCGATCCAGCTTATTCCCTTGAACCACACCAGCTCGGCCACACCGCTGCCATCTGAAACCGTAGCGATGAACCGGCGCTTGGGTCCGCTACCCACATGCTGGAATCCCGTAATACGGACTTTCAGCTGAATATAGGTCAGCGAGTCATCATCCATTTCGCCGATCTTCCAGATACGGGTGCGATCGATGTACCGGAACGGGAAATGATAAAGCAGATCACCAAGCGTAGCGATCCCCAACTCCTTACGGAGCATCGAAGCCCGACGTTCGCCGACCCCGCTCAGAAACTTGATGTCGTTATTCAGAATATCGTTCATTCCCCGCAGTAAATCCGGATCAAAGATACCGAATCTCCGGCAGAGTTTCGTACCTTTGCAAAAATTTCGGAAACTTCCATGAAAAAATTTTGCGATTCGTTAAACCGATACCTCCGCAGAACCACGGGGGTTGTCCGGATCGGAAGTACAGCCGTCGGGGGCGACAATCCTATTCGGGTCCAATCGATGACCAATACCGACACGAATGACACGGCAGCCTCTGTAGCTCAAGTCAAACGGATTGCCGACGCAGGGGGCGAAATCGTCCGGCTCACCGCTCAGGGACGCCGCGAAGCGGAAAATCTGGGTGTAATCCGCACAGAGCTCGACCGTCAGGGATACTCCAAAGTCCCTTTGGTAGCGGATATTCATTTCCTCCCGGCGGCTGCGCTCATTGCTGCCGAAAAGGTCGAAAAGGTCCGGATCAATCCGGGTAACTTCAACGACCGGGGCGGCGACTTCTCGCGTCTGATCGAAATATGCAAACGCCGGAGTACGGCTCTGCGGATCGGAGTGAATCACGGGTCATTGGCTCCGGAAGTCGTCGAACAATACGGCGATACCCCCGAAGGGATGGTCTTCTCGGCCATGCAGTTCCTACGGCGGTGTCGAGAGGCCGATTTCGATCAGGTGGTCGTCTCGATCAAGTCGAGCAACGTACGGGTAATGGTACACGCCTACCGCCTGCTTGTCGCCGCCATGCGGGAAGAGGGTATGGCCTACCCGCTCCACCTCGGGGTGACCGAAGCCGGAGACGACCGCGAGGGACGTGTCAAATCGGCCGTCGGGATCGGAGCCCTGCTAGCCGACGGGATCGGTGACACAATCCGCGTATCGTTGACCGAAGCCCCCGAACGGGAAATTCCGGTCGCCCGTCTGCTGTGCGACTACTTTTCCGGACGGGAACACCATGCTCCGATTCCGGAGATAAATGAAGCGTTTTATTCGCCTTACGCATACCGCAAACGGGAATCGACCGAAGTGGCCGGAATCGGAGGCTCACACCGCCCACCCATTCGGAGCGAAATCCCGGCAGAAACCGCCTCGCTCTTTTTCGAAACGGATATTCACGGCATCGACCGTATTCCTGCCGGGAAAATCGTTATCCTGACCACCGAGAACCTCAACGGTATCGCCGAACAACGGGCTGCTTTTCTGCGGATGGAAGAGGCCGGTATCCACAATCCGGTGATCATCAAACGCACCTATCGGGAGCAGGATCCGGAAGTGTTGCGGGTAAAGGCGGCTGCCGATATCGGACCGCTCTTCTTAGACGGATTCGGCGACGGAGTATGGATCGAAAACCTCGATCCGGCAATCCCCAACGAAGAGATCGACGCCCTGAGTCTCGACATTTTACAGGCCGCAAGGGTCCGGATATCGAAGCCGGAGTACATCGCCTGTCCGAGTTGCGGGCGGACTCTCTACCACATCGAAAAGACGCTCGCTGCGATCAAACAACGCACCTCGCATCTGGTCGGCGTGAAGATCGGCGTCATGGGTTGCATCGTCAACGGCCCGGGAGAGATGGCCGATGCCGATTACGGGTACGTGGGTTCGGGCCCCGGCCGGATCACCCTCTACAAAGGGCGTGAAATCGTTCGCCGTAACATTCCCGAAGATCAGGCCATCGATGCCTTGCTCGAGCTGATCGAATCGACCCGGGAATCGTCGTAAATCCAACCGCAGAGCAGGCCCGACCCCAGATCGGCAAAACCTTTTGCCTCCCCTGCTCTGTGCGGTCACCGCGAAACAGAAGTATTTACACAACAAAAGATGGACCTTACGTCAAAGGTCCATCTTTTTCGTTATGCCTAAATAAATCGATCTCCGAACATACCGGAACTACACTTCACAACCATCCCGGCAATACCTTTTCGGGGAAGATACACCTCATTGTTTCATTCCTTTCATTCCCGGCTACACTACCGTTCTGCTCCTTCCCCCTGCCCATTCTCTTTCACGTCTCTCCCCTTCCTTTCTACAGACCAGGAGGAAGTTTCTCCGACATCAGCTCCCGGCAGTTGAAACTCTCTCCATCTGCCGTAAAGGTCCCGTCCCCTATGGCATGGATAATCCGCCGGTCGGTACAATCCGGATTCTCCACGACTCTTGTCACTTTCAGGATGATGAATCCGTAACGGTCGATGTAATCTGTCACCCTACACTCCAGGCAGGCGACGCAACCGTCTATCAGCGGAGCCTCTACCGTCCTGGCCGGAAGAGCTTTCAGTCCGAACTTTTCGAACTTATCTACCTCCGCTCCGCTGACCATTCCGATGCGCACTACCGTTTCCAGCATCGATACAGGAGGAATACAGACCACACATTCCCGTTTTTCCAACAGGGTGTTGAACGAATGGTTCCACGGACCGGTAGTCAGCACGATATGCTGTGCAAAATCGATGGCCATCGTCCACGAGATGGTCATCACATTGTTCCGTCGACCGTCAAACGTAGTCACCAATACCAATGGTCCCGGTTCAATGTATGTCAGCGCCTTTTCGATATCAACTTCTTCCATAATTACACGCTTTTTATCATAGAAGCAAAGGCTGAAATTTAATCCGGGATAACTCATGCGGAGATTTTTTCCACTCCTCCTCATGGATCTCTTCCAATAACAGTTACCGTCATCGGCTAAAACCCGACCGACGATCCGATCTTCTCCCCCTGCACAGAATCAGGCCCCGGCATAGATCAAAAAGCCCAGGCCGATCAGGAACAATACAAACATCATGACGTTCAACCAATCGGAGCTCTTCGGTGCACCTTTAAACTCTTTCCAGATCAGGATTCCCCACAAAGCAGACACCAACGTCGCCCCCTGTCCCAATCCATAGGATATGGCCGCACCGGCCTGTTCCGATGCAATCATACTGAACGACTGACCGATACACCAAATCACACCGCCCAAGATGCCGACACAGTGGGTTTTCAGGTTCCCGCGAAAATACCCTCCGATTCTGATCGGTTCGCCTTCGACCGGATGGCGCATGGCAATCGTATTGAACAAGAAGTTACTGGCAAAAATACCCACCGCAAAAATAAAAACCGCCGTATAAGGGGTCAATTTACCCGGTGCTGGATCAGCAAAATTGGAGAGATCGATCGACGCTGCCACAAAACGGTAGAAAAAGGCCATAATAACACCGGCGGCAATCGAAATCCCGATTCCCTTGGCCGGGACTTTTTTCGATCCGCTCAACATCTTCCGGTAAGCCAAACCATTCAGCACAATCGCTACGCAGATCAATATGACCCCGGTAAAGATGAACAGCGGTTCGCCTTTGGCCGCACCGAAATAGTTGATCAGTACACCCAGTACCAGAGCCAACCCGATACCTACCGGAAACGCAACCGATAATCCGCAAATGGCGATAGCGGCTGCCAACAGAATATTTCCGGCATTGAACACGATTCCTCCGAGAAAAGCACTGCCGATATTACCCCAATCGGCCTGTCCCAAATCCGCCAGGAAACTTCGCCCTTGTGAACCGAAACTGCCCAACGTAAAGGCGAAAATCAATGAGCAGAGCAGTACGCCGATCACATAATCCCAATAAAAATATTCGTACCGCCAGCTTTTCGAGGCGAGTTTCTGGGTATTTCCCCATGAACCCCAACAGAGCATCGTGACCACACAGAAAATTACGGCCAACGTGTAATTGTTTACAATATACATATCTCGTTTTTTTTAGGTTAGTCGTACTTTATATGACGATTTCCCATCGTTTAAGGTTTAAAACTATCGACCTCGCTCCGATAGGGTGCCGAAGGTTGCGCACCCATACGCGTCACCGAAAGTGCCGATGCCCGGTTGGCAAACCGCACAGCTTCGTAAAGGTCTTTCCCTTCGGAGAGTGCAACGACCACTGCCGCATTGAACACATCGCCTGCCGCCGTCGTATCGACCGCCTCGACCCGATAAGCCGGAATCACCTCCTCGAAACGATCATTACAAATAAGGGCTCCGTGGGACCCGAGCGTTACAATAACATTCTGCACCCCCATTTCACGGATTTTATGAGCAGCGGCCAATGCCCCCTCTTCTCCGGATACAGGGATCCCCGAGATCAGACTCGCTTCCGTCTCATTCGGGGTGATCAGATAGAGATTCTTGAGCAACCCTTTTGACAGAGGGGCTGCAGGAGCTGGGTTCAATACAACCCGTTTCCCCCGTTTGGCTCCTTCAGCAACGACATATTCGACCGTCGCCATCGGAGTCTCCAACTGGACAAGAATGATGTCGCACTCATCGAACACCGTTTCAGCACGGGCAATATCGACCGGCAACAGATTGGCATTGGCTCCGGAAGCGACAACAATCGTATTCTCAGCCCGTTGATCTACCGAAATCAACGCAATACCCGACGGATTCTCCTCGTCGACAAAAACGAAACGCGTATCGATACCCTCTTTGGCAAATTGCTGCCGGTTGGCGATCCCGAACATATCGTTTCCCGTCTTACAAATAAATCCAACATCGGCCCCCAGCCGGGCAGCGGCCACAGCCTGATTCGCCCCTTTACCACCTTGATTCATCATAAAGGCACCCCCGAGTACAGTCTCTCCGGGCCGCGGCAGGTGATCGGTACGGACCACCATGTCGGTATTCGCGCTACCGACAATCAGGACATTTATATTTTTCCGATTTTCCATACGCTTTAGTATTATTCTAAAATCGATTGTTGCAATCTCACCACAAAAACTCTATGTTCACACACAAAAGACACCCTTTTGTATCGAATTTTACCTCTGAGTTTTAAAATTAACATATATTTCTGGGAAAAGCAATTTTCGGCAGTTGAAAATCATTCGGAATTTTCCAGAATCTACAAAAGCCAGTCATACTATCCGATTTGCGCAAAAGCGATACCGAAACTACCCTTTCAAAATTAATAACCTTATTTATCCCGGTCATATATAATTTTCTATTAAATTTGTGTATTTTGTTATCCTGACACTAAAAATACACAGAATCCTATATCTTGAGGTCGCCAATTACAAATTACATTTATACATAACATGCCATGAAGAAGATTTTGTTGTTTACCCTGATCGTATCGATATCGACGGCACTCCATGCCCAGACTCCGTTTCAAATCACCTTCGGGCCCTACCTCCAGAATGTAACCGAGGAGGGTGCCACCGTTATATGGGGCACTTCGGGCGATGCCCTGTCGTGGGTCGAAGTCGCACCCGACGGCGACGAGCACTTCTATGCTGAAGAACGCCCGCAATTTTTCCAGACGAAGCTCGGCAGACGTACGGTCGGGAAACTGCATACCGTCCGGATCGAGAACCTTCAACCCGGAAACTTTTACCGTTACCGTGTCTGCTCGAAAGAGGTACTCGAAATGAATCCGGTGAAAGTAGTTTACGGATCGACGATATGCACCGACATCTTTCGTCACAAGCCCTTTCGGTTCAAGACACGGAGTGCGGCCCAGGACTCACTTTCGTTCATTATTGTCAACGACATCCATGAAAACAGCGATATGCTGGGAACCCTGCTGGCCGACGTAAAAAAAGAGGGATACGATTTTGTCTTTTTCAACGGCGATATGGTCAACAACATGAGCAGCGAGCAGCAGCTGATCAACGGATTTATCGGGAAGTCTACCGAACTGTTCGCTTCGGAGATTCCGTTTTTCTTTGCCCGGGGTAACCACGAAACACGAGGCAACTTCTCCGACCACTACCTCGACTACTTCCCGACCTCAACGAATGAACCCTATTATGCCTTCAGACAGGGACCGGTATTTTTCATCGTGCTGGACGGCGGGGAAGACAAACCGGACAGCGACATCGAATACTACGGATTGGCCGATTTCGACCGTTATCGGGCCGATCAGGTGGCCTGGTTGAAAGAGGTAGTCGCTTCCGAGGCGTTCCGCTCGGCCCCGTTCAAAGTGGTCATCACGCACGTACCTCCGATCAATACGACATGGCACGGGCCGCTGGAGGTCAAAAAACACTTCCTCCCCGTATTGAACGAGGCGGGAGTCGATCTGATGATCTGCGGGCACCTGCATGCCTACCACTACATCCCGGCAGGAGAATCCGATTGTAATTTCCCGGTTTTGATCAACTCAAACGAAGCCTCTGTAGCAATACATGCTACCGACCGGTCTTTCAATTTCAAAGTGAAGAATGCACAGAAAGAGCTTGTCAAGGAGGAAACCCTCACCAAATAAATTCAAGAAGGGAAAGACTACCGGATTCTAAATCAATTTATCATCCATCCAGAATATACGTCGTTCTAGATGAAGAAAAGGAGGGCCATGAATTTGCTCTCCTTTTTTATCTATTTTTTATCTAAAATTTTTTCTTCTAAAAAACTCGAATCCGAATCGGAGGCGAGCCATTGAATCTGAATCGGGAACTTGTCATCGCTCCCCCCGCTTTTCCCCAGTATAAATTCTGGGAAACGGTAAAAGGCCAACAGCCGACTACTCCACCGACAAATGTTCGGTACTGACGGTCTGAACCGCACTGCGGCAACCCTCAACCCGGTTGTTCCGCAAACTGACGTTACCCGCATTCCGGACAACTATGCCGCATTCGTTCTCCGACGTGCCCACAATGGTGTTCCCTTCAATCCGGATACCGTCATGCAACAATGTTTGTTCCGTATCGGGCGCCCCGATAACCACGGCGATCCCCGAAGCCCCGTATTGACAACCCGCACCCAAACCGCACCCGACGATTACGTTACGTGCGATGGTCACATCCTTGGCATGCGTTCCCTCTTTCCACTCCGACTCCGCACCCACATGAATCGCCGTTCCCGTACAGCCACGGAAAATATTGTCCTCGATACACACTCCGCGTGTCTTGGAAAGTACCCCACGGGCCAGATTGCCCCATACGATCGAACGGCGGAACTCCAAACGCGGAAGTTTCGAGACATTGAAAAGGTAATAATCCCCGAATTTTTCCGGCAAAGTACCCCGAACCCGAACCTTCACGTCGACCGTACCCTCCTGATGAAAAACATCCATCACTTCGACCTCGCCTTCGGGGACAAGCGTCGAAATACGCACGACCTCCATGCGGTCGCCCACACGCGGCACATCGGGCACCTGTGCATGGGTGAAGGTCGGAGCCCTCAACTCCAAAGCCACCGTATCACCTTTGACGGAGGTAATGTCATGATAATAGCCATGTACGTTTGTGGCATCGTCTCCCTGCCCCCGGAAGAGGCAACCGTCAAATGAGACGATTCCTTCACAACAGGCAAAATGGGTAGCATCCGTGTTGGTCGAAAAGGTATATCCATCAGCCGGAATAACCGAAAGGCGGACGACCGACACATCCCGACTGTCGAAACCCACGATCCCCATACCGGGTTGCGAGTGGATCGTAACCCCTTCGATTCGGGTTTGCTCGCTGCGCAAAATCAGAATCGCCGGGCGGAAATGGAAGGAATGGGGCGCCGCTACCGCCGCTCCCACCATACGTGCCGGCAACCGGCCCTTGAACCGCACCGAATGATCGTCCAGCACCGTCCTTTCGGCAAAATAGAACGGATCCCGATATATGCCGCCGATCGTATCGTCCCACAACATCAGACGCGGGAACGGCATTTCCGCGGTAATCTTTCGCTCCGGACGGAATCGAACCGTAAACGACTCTTCATCGACATCGGTCACGACCCCCTCTGAAAAGGGTTTACGCAGGTAGTCTATCGTCAGTCCCCGCAGCGTAAAGTTCCGGCTGTCGACGATCGAGACCGGCTCCATCCACCCCTCACATAACAGTACCGCCCCTTGCGCCTCAACCGTTACACCCTCTGATCCGGAAAAATCAAGGCCCCGCACATAAGGGTAATAGGGCCTAAAAATCTCGCTTTCGGGATTGGGTCCCATCTTTCCAGAAAGGACCTCCTCCTCGAGACGTTCGGCTTCGGCATCCCGCAGACGATACACCCCAGCAGGCATTACGAGCGTTGTACCGGCATGTGTACGGCAATACTCCGCCGCCCGCCGCAAAGCCCGGGTGTCGTCCTTCCCATCATTGGGGATGGCCCCGAAATCGGTCACTGACACCACCTGTTCCCGAAACCTGGCCGTATCTTCCGGTTTCTGCACTGCCTGCGCCACATCTACAACTGCCACAGCCACCGTACAAAAAATCCACTTTACAAGGTTCATCATTCAACAAAATTAAATCACTGGCGACCTCAGAGTGCACTCCTAAGGTCGCCAAATATCTATTTTACAAAGACAAATCCATACCGACACGATGGGATAAAACTATAAATTTTCCGACTGTCATAAAAATTGTCCAAAAATCCCGCCCCGTGCCATTCCTTCCGCAATCAACTACTTGGTAACAAACATGATAAGGAGTGAGATAACAAGATTTCACATGGCAAAACCGTTTAATCCGTTCCGGATAGGAACCACACGGGAACAACCGAACAAACAAACAGGCATCATGCAAAAAACAGAAAAGCCCCCTGTCAAATTTTCTCTTTTTTACCGAACGACAATCCGCCGACCTTGAAAACATTAATAGGCGTGTTCGTCTTGCTCGATCTCTTTTTTAGTAAGCGGTTTCCGGTTCATGGCACGCCATACGTATACAATGTACCATACGACAAATGGGATAGCCAGCGACACAAGCCCCATGACGTAAAGTGTAAACTTACTGGAAGAGCTGTTATAGATCGTCAACGAACTTTGCAGATCGGCCGTCGAAGGGTAATAGGCTGTATTGTTGTATCCGGCAGTTAACAACAAGGCGAGCACCGTCAAAACCGTCCCGATTCCACTAGGCCATATTCCACGTCTCCCCCCCCGCACGATTCCGATATAGATTCCCCACAGAACTCCTACGACCCCGAGCAGCATCACCACGAAAACAAGCGGCATCGCTAACAAGTTGTGCAGATATTTATAGGGTTCGATGGAGATCGTTCCCGACACAGGATCGACTGCTGCGCCGTCCGCCAACATCAGCAGCAAAAGGAAAGGCAAAAAGAAGAGCAAAAACAATCCAGCATTCCATTTCAGGTAGCGCCTCGACCGGGAAAAAATCTCCGTATCATCGATGTCGTTCATAAAATAGAGCAGCCCCAAGACACGTGACAAAAAGAGTACGGACAATCCGAGCAGGATGTTCCGGGGATCGGACAGGGCATCTAACCCGTACCATGCCGTTGTCCATCGGGAAATGGTATTGAATCCCTCGTAATTTCCGAAGTTGGCCTTGTCGACGACAAAAGGTGCCCCGGTAAAAAGGGTGGCCACAGCTGTACCCAACAAAAATGTCCCGAGTACACCGTTGATTAACAAAAACCAGTTATAGGTTTTCTCGCCCAACAGGTTCGAGGGTTTGCGACGATACTCATAAGCCACTGCCTGAAGTACAAACACCAACAGGATCAGCATCCACACATAAAATGCCCCGCCGAAACTCGTACTGTAAAAAAGAGGGAATGAAGCGAAAAAAGCCCCGCCAAAAGTAACCAGTGTAGTGAATGTCAATTCCCATTTGCGTCCGAGCGAATTGACAATCAGATTTCGCTCCGAGCCGGTTCGTCCGATAACATAGAGCATGCCCTGTCCCCCCTGCACAAAAAGCAGGAACACCAACAACGCCCCCAACAGCGATACGACAAACCACCAATAATGTTGCAAAAAGATATATACGGTATCCATAATTTTCGTTCAGTTTAGATTTTCGTTTCTGTTTGATTTTCGGAATCCGCTTCCGTATCGGTCTCAGTCGGTTGCGGACCCAATTTGATCTGCCGGAACATAATCATCAGTTCGGCAATCAACAATATGGTAAACAGAGCAAGGAAAATAAAGAATGTTGTCATGATTGATCCTGACGCGATGTTCGACACGGAAGCCGATGCCGGCAACATCTCGTAAACCGTCCACGGTTGCCGCCCTACCTCTGCGACAATCCAACCCGCTACGGACGACAGATAAACCAACGGTATCGATGCGATCATAACCCGCAACAACCACCGTCGGTTACCGATCGTCTTTCGCAGCGAAAGAATCAGCGTCACTGCAAAAAACAGAATAAAATAGAGCCCGAGTCCGACCATAACCCGGAACGAATAGAACACCAATGGAATATTGGGGATTGCCTCTAATGGATTGTCCAAATAGGCATATCCAAGATATTTCAATTTGCCGTCGTGCATATATTTCCCGTCTGATGTACTGGGGTCGAACATAGCATCGTAATAAGATTGTGTTACGGCATCCCCGGTAGCCTTAGCTTCCCGATACTCCTTCATGGTTGTCAATGCTTCAAGTCCAAGTCCCATTTTACCCTGTATCGGAATAATCTGTTGTTCGGGATTGCCAAATACAAGATCATTGATTCCCGGAACATAGGCATCCGCATTACGGAAGCTCAACAAAGAAAGCAACTTGGGAATCTCTATCTTAAAATAAAATGCATCAGCATTTTTTTCAAACAGAAATTTATCTCCCACTTCTGGTCGCAGAACTCCGAAAACAACCAAACCCGCCCCTTTTTCTCCGGTATAAAGAGCCTCCATGGCGGCAAGTTTCATTGGTTGTGTCTTAGCTACCTGAGCGGCAGAGCCATCCCCCGTAGAGGCCAAAAACAGCGAGCTGCAAAGCCCGAAGATAGATGCAATAACAATACTTTTCCGGGCCATCTGCGTTTCACGCTTTTTCAAAAGATACCACGCACTGATCCCGATGACCACTACTGCCGCAAGTACAAAACCCGAAGTAACCGTATGAAAAAATTTATTGATCGCAACCGGCGAGAACAATACGTCCCAGAACGAGGTCATTTCGTGTCGTGCGGTATCGGGGTTAAAAGTTGTCCCTGTCGGATATTGCATCCACGCATTGGCGACAAGAATCCACAGGGCCGAAAGATTTGCCCCAATCGCCGTAAGCCAGGTGGAAGCGAGGTGAAATCCTCGAGACACACGGTTCCATCCGAAAAACATGACCGCAAAAAATGTACTCTCGAGGAAAAAGGCCATAATTCCTTCGATCGCCAACGGAGCACCGAAAATATCTCCTACGAAATAGGAATAATTCGACCAATTGGTTCCGAATTCGAATTCGAGAATCAGACCGGTGGCGACTCCGATCGCAAAATTGATCCCGAAAATACGCATCCAAAATTTTACCGTCCGTTTCCAGAACGGATCTCCCGTACGATAATAGATCGTCTCCATGATCGCACAGATGAAACCGAGTCCCAATGTCAGTGGAACGAAAAGCCAATGATAAATGGCCGTCATAGCGAATTGGGCCCGCGACCAATCGACCACTCCCATCAAATCGTTTGCAGAAAGAATCATAGTATCTATCGGTTAATATTTAACAACTGATCCATAACGTACTCGCTCTTTTGCTGTTCGGTCTCAAGGTGCCTCATCGCATCGGGAAAAAAGAAGAGCTTGAGTACGAAAAAGATAATAAACAGTTTGATCAGAATGACGATCCAAAGGGTCCGCCCCAAAGCGGACATCTCCCGGAAACCGTCCCGATAGAAACGGTAGATTCGCATCAAAACATTACCGGAAGCCGCCACCTTTTCGAACAGTTTTTATTATCAAAAAACAAACATACGAAAATTTTCCGGATTAGAGAGATACTTCGGAATGTAATCCGATCAAAAACCGGAACCGAAATCCATAAAACGCATTAATCTGCCCCGGAATTCTCTTTATCCTGTTGTTTGCGGGATTGGAACTTATCGGTAATGTAGACCGTGAATATAGGGAAAAGCATCATACCCGAGGCCGCAAGAACGACTGAGAGAATCTCTCCGGTAACCGTCTTGGCAAAGATGTTCGATCCGACTGTCGTCACGTTCATGAAGGCCCACCACAAAGCATCGCCAAAAGTCGCAACAGACGGATTTACAGGCCTTTCAAGCATAAAAAACACCAAACTCGCGAAATAGGTCAAAGACAGAATAATCAGAATATACGAGACGAGCAGGCTGGTTACGCGACTCCGCAAAACCCAACCGACGGCAATGGCCAAACCGTACCCACCGCGGATCAAAGGTATCAGCCGCAAAAAATACTCCGTCTCTTGAGAAACATGCAGTTCGAACTGACCGGCCAGATTCAGGTAAGGTATCGCTACGAGAAAGAAAAAAAGATTTTTCCAGAAAAAGCGCAGTTTCCTCTTGGCCAAATAGAACCGGAAAAAGAAATCCACAAGAAATACGATACACACCCAAAGCTGTATCTGCATGTATTGCGGATAGTATACACCATAAGGATCATAAAAGACTTCGAACGAGAGAGCAGCTATCACCAATATGCTGCCGATCAGGACCGATGTGTTTAACACGTAGCCCAATACGGTTTCCAACTTCAAACGTACAGGCGACTGAATCGAGGAATCGTTTAAAGAGACCTGTTCCATGACCAGAAAAATTATGTTTTCTCCGGTCTGTACAAAAAAGATGCCTTGACCGCAGCTTCCCGGCCGAAAGTGCAGGTAACTCGGCTCAAAAATAGAATAGAGACTTTTCGTTAATACTTATTTCCGAGAAGATATAAAAACCGATACTATTTCAGGCAGAGGTCAGCAATGGTAAAGGCCGCATAACAAAGACTCGCAATCCCGTTCACCGTGCCGAAGGCCAGACCGATCCGTGACAGGTCCGACGGTTTGACGATCGCATGCTGGAAGATCAACAGCCCGATAAATACGGCGGCACCGATCCAATAGAGCGTCCCGCATCCATAATCGAGTCCGGCTAAGACGACGGCATATACGGTAATCGCATGCAACAGGATGCTGACGACGATCCCTCCCCGCACACCGAAACGCGCCGGAACCGAATGCAGGGCCTGTTGTCGGTCGAACTCGACATCCTGGAGGGCATAGATGATATCGAATCCGCTGCACCACGTGATAACCAGACCGGCCAAAAGCATGGGGAACACCGCAAAATGGCCGGTTACAGCAATATATGCCCCGACCGGAGCAATTCCGAGGGCAACCCCCAGTACGATGTGGCACCACGCAGTAAACCGTTTCGTGTAACTGTATCCGATCAATACGATCAATGCTACCGGTGATAAATAGAAGGCCAGAGGATTGATCCACAACGCAACCCCCATAAACAACAAGGCATTGACTATCACAAAGGCCAATGCATTTCGCGGAGAGATCACCCCCGAAGGAATTTCCCGGTTTTTCGTACGGGGATTCAGGGCATCGATCTTCCGGTCGGCATAGCGGTTGAATCCCATCGCCGTATTGCGGGCCGTTACCATAGCCAACAGAATCTGAACGAGAAGTTTCAAGGTAAAATCGTTATCGGTCGTACACAGGGCATATACGAATCCGACCAACGCGAAAGGCATAGCAAAAATCGTATGGCTGAACCGAACCAGCGAAGCATATCGTGAAAGGGTCTTTAAAAGCATCGATGTCGTTTTTTAGGATTCGCAAAAATAACTAACTTTGCGTTGCTTTAAAATGGTTATATGAAGAATATCCGGAATTTTTGCATCATAGCCCACATCGATCATGGGAAAAGCACCTTGGCCGACCGTTTGCTCGAAACGACCAAAACACTCTCGGAACGGGAGTTGCAGGCACAGGTACTGGACGACATGGAGCTCGAACGGGAAAAGGGAATCACGATCAAGAGCCACGCCATCCAGATGGAACACATCTACCAGGGCGAAAAATATGTGCTGAATCTGATCGACACTCCGGGCCATGTCGACTTCTCGTACGAGGTGTCGCGGGCAATCGCCTCGTGCGAAGGGGCACTGCTGGTGGTCGATGCCACGCAAGGTATTCAAGCCCAGACCATATCGAACCTATACCTCGCGCTCGACCACGATCTGGAAATCATTCCGGTACTCAACAAAATCGACATGGAGGCCGCGATGATCGACGAGGTGAAAGACCAGATCGTCGATCTGCTGGGCTGCGACCGGGATTCGATTCTGGCCGCATCGGGTAAGACCGGCGCAGGAATACCCGAGGTCCTCGATGCCATTATCGAACGGATCCCGGCTCCCAAAGGCGACGAAGAGGCTCCGTTGCAAGCCCTTATCTTCGATTCCGTATTCAATCCCTTCAGAGGGATCATCGCATACTACCGTATATTCAACGGTGTCCTCCACAAAGGTGACCGAGTCAAACTGTTCAACACCGGCAGCGAATACACGGCCGATGAGGTCGGTGTGTTGAAACTGAAGATGGTCCCTCGCGACGAAATGCGGACCGGAGACGTAGGTTACATCATATCAGGAATCAAGACTTCGGCGGACGTCAAGGTCGGCGATACGATCACCTCCATCGCCCAGCCGTGCCAAGAGGCGATAGCGGGTTTCGAAGATGTCAAGCCCATGGTGTTCGCCGGATTATATCCGGTCGAAAGCGACCAGTACGAAGACCTGCGGTCCTCACTCGAAAAACTGAATCTGAACGATGCCTCCCTGACCTATGAACCAGAATCGTCATTGGCCCTGGGGTTCGGATTCCGTTGCGGATTTCTGGGGTTACTCCACATGGAGATCATCCAGGAACGTCTCTACCGGGAATTCAACATGGATGTCATCACGACAGTTCCCAACGTCTCCTATAAGGTACACACCAGCAAAGGCGATGTGGTGGATGTCCACAATCCGTCGGGACTTCCCGAACCGACGCTGATCAGCTCGATCGAAGAGCCCTACATCATGGCGCAGATCATCACCAAAGCCGAATACCTGGGAAACGTAATCAAGCTTTGCATCGACAAGCGCGGAACGCTGCTGAATCAGGTATTCATCACGCAGGACCGCGTCGAGGTCAACTTCGATATGCCGTTGGCCGAGATCGTCTTCGATTTTTACGATAAGTTGAAAAGCATCTCCCGCGGATACGCCTCGTTCGATTACCATCAGACGGGCTACAAACCGAGCAAATTGGCCAAACTCGACATTCTGCTGAACGGCGAACCGGTCGACGCGCTTTCTTCGTTGACGTATGTGGATCATGCATACGATTTCGGACGGAAAATGTGCGAAAAGCTCAAGGAACTGATCCCGCGCCAGCAGTTCGACATAGCGATCCAGGCGGCTATCGGGGCCAAGATCATTGCTCGTGAAACAGTTAAAGCGGTCCGCAAGGACGTAACGGCAAAGTGTTACGGCGGCGATATCAGCCGGAAACGGAAGTTGCTCGAAAAACAGAAAAAAGGGAAAAAACGAATGCGTCAAGTCGGCAATGTAGAGGTTCCCCAAGAGGCATTCCTCGCCGTTCTGAAAATGGATTGATTTGTAAATAATATTTTTATTATCTTTACAAACAATCAACTCTAATACCTTACAAATGAAAGCGATACGAAAAATACTATTAACAACTATTCTGCTATTGGCTTCTACCCTTGTATATGCTCAGGTATTACAAGAAGTAGTATATCTTAAAAACGGAAGCGTTATTCGAGGAACAATAATAGAACAAATCCCAAATACTTCCCTAAAAATACAAACTTCAGACAATAGTGTCATTTATTGTCAAATGACAGAGGTTTTAAAAATAACCAAAGAACCTATTACCAACCCTAAACATAAACTTTCACAAAATAAAAATGGATAAATAAAGGATACAGAGGTTTTGTAGATTTAGGCTACACCCTTGGTATAGGAGATTATGGGAATGGTGTGGATCGACCCGAATTTTCCACTTCTCATGGCTATCAATTTTGTCCATATGTCTTTGTTGGGGCAGGTGTTGGCGTACATTATTATTTTGATGCAGAAGTTGTTGAGATCCCCATTTTCGCACACATACGAAGTGATTTTCTCAATAAACCCATTTCCCCTTTCGTCGATTTCAAGGTTGGTTATTCTGTTTATGACATAAAAGGGTTTTATATGAATCCATCTCTCGGATGCCGTTTTGCATTAGGGTCCAAGTACGGACTAAATTTTAGCGTAGGATATTCTATGCAAAGAGATAAAATCTTTTACATGTACGATTACCATATCTATAGATACGGATCTGTAACAGTTGGTGGAATTAGTTTACATTTAGGATTTGATTTTTAACCATTTAACTTTTACAATAGACATCAATAACAAAATAAAATGCGTCAGACTTGTTTATAAATATAAAAAAGTCGATATTTGCAGAGCGATTGCGGAAATAGCTCAGTTGGTAGAGCATCAGCTTCCCAAGCTGAGGGTCGCGGGTTCGAATCCCGTTTTCCGCTCATCGACAATCCCGCTGAAATTAATGTATTTCAGCGGGATTATTTATATATTCTACACAAAAATACAGACGTTCGCAGTCCTGATTGAGCAAAAGTTAATCCATCTTTTTCTTATTGCTTTCGCACAAATGTTGACATATTGCTGATCTGATGGCGACCCTCGAAATAACGTTCGGCGAAACTAAAGCAACCAAGGCTCGTGTCATTCAAATTAAAATGATCCATATCGGAATATAAAATATCCGGTATCCGCTGCAAAATAATAACAACCAGGAACTATATCTCTCTGTCAAATCATTACATCACGGCCATTCCTTATATTCACAATCTGCTGTCGTAAACTCCGACAAAAATATACGCCGACCCTATTGTCATTTTATTTTTTATGACATACTTTTACGAATAATATTCAAAAAAACATGGCGATAAATCGGCAAATAATCAGAATCTTTTTTCTGTCACTGTTTTGTACAATGGCTGTATTTGCAGCAGAAAGTGCATCGCTCGTTCAGGGACGGATCTACCTGAAAGACGGCCGGATCATCGAATGCGCCGAAAAAGACCGCATCAAACTCCCCAAACACTCACAGGACGTCAAGCTCTTACGACGTGCCTTCTACAAAAACAAGAGCAAGGAGGTCTACCAATTCGAAGAGATCGACTCAATCGTTTGCTGGCACGCTGCTTCGCCCGAACACCTCCGCAAATTTATCCCGACACCGAAGGCCGGTTGGCTATGGGTCTATATGGAAACTCCTTATATCGGCGCGTATGTTTATTCCCAAAAAGGTTACGGCATCGACAACAATGGAGGAATAGAGGTATTGGTAAAACTGCGGTCTCTCAGCCGTTCTCGAACAACTTACTACTTACGTAAAACAAGTGACACCGAATTTCACAATATCGGTTCGGCCAGTCGGAATGCAAAAAAAGGATTCAGAGAACAGATCGTAGAGTACATCTCCGATGATCCGGAATTAGCTGAAATTATACTACAATCCGACAGCAAGAACCGCAGCAAAACCATCCTGATGCTCGAAGCATATAATCCGAGAAAATATTGATTATTTAATCACTAACCCGAGATAGTTATGAAACATTTTTTCTTTTATACGCTGGCTATAATTGCCACAATCGGTATGATTTCCCGTGCGGAAGCCAAAGATCCGGCAGATGCGGAGTCGGATCACGTGATCGTCACCCTCAAGTCGGGCGAAAAGGTCGATTGTTATGTTCATCGGGGATGGCATGCGGAAAATTCCATGTTCAAGAAGGAGAACTACTCGTTCAAAGTCACCAAAACGCCCGACGACCAGGAACCGATCGAATATACGGCCGATGATGTCGTCAGTATCGACTACGTCGAAGTGACCGAAAATCACCCGGATGGTCTTCGTTGGGAGTCACGTCCGCTCGCCAAGCCCAATTTTGCGAGTCGTTACAATACCATTCAACGGCTATTCTGTGTAGACAAGGTGGGCGAAAATGCCACAACCTACTGGTGGAAAGTCTGGATTGCAACGGGACAGAATTTCTCACGGCGGGAACTGGCCACTTATATGGGTGTCCGTTTCCATAATGATCCCGAAGGAATTGTATATACTTACGAGTTGGTAAATTCGGTACTGATGAAGGACAAGTATCCCGGATTACAGGAGTTTTGCAAAAGCTGGTTCAAAGGCGCGGAAGGCAAGGTACACAAGAAAGAGGCCGAAGAGAACGACTCATGGATACTCGATATGTATGACGCCTATCTCGATCAGATGGGAGATGAAGCAGCCAATCTGCCCAAACCGATTGCAGACAAGAAAGCAAACAAAGAAAACGCAGACGAGGAGTAATCATTCCACGATCCGGATTATGACGGGGTAATCCATATCTATTCTATAATACACTCGCCGAACGAAAACTCCCTGTGGAAAAACAGAGTCCAGTCCCGGTGTGCAGGAGTTTTGCAAAAAACGGCTCAAAAATCCTGAAAATAAGGTCCACAAAATGGGAACTAAAAAGGATGCCGCATGGATTCCCTACATAAACTTAGCCCAACAAAGTACCGAACAATCAGCCGAATAGTCTCGAATAATTTACAAAATAATCTGCCACATAGAAAACAATGGGATTTGCCTCTCTTTTGGTAATGGTGTTTTGTCTAAAAATTCCACAATCAGACATCAATGCGATCACATATGTTTATCTATCGAAACTTTATCCTATAAGAGACTCGTTGTGTGTTGGAACGGGCGCTTGGACCAAATGCCTAACACACTAATCATTTCCCGTATCTTCAACAAATAGGGAATTTATTGAACCAGCTATCAAGTCTGGAAAACGAGCTGTATTATATTCTGAAATTTCTATCCAAAATTCAAAATCTCGTTCAGCCGCATTCACTTTATAAATGTAATACTTCCATTCTATAATTATTATAGTATCGACAGGAACGAATTATCATATCAATCACACTAAACATAGTGACTCTCAAAAAGACAAACACAAAGATTATAAACAATAATCATCCATCTCAAGACATTTATATTTTTCTTTTCACGACATACCATTTTCATTTTTAACAACAATAATTCCCTA
>DWXH01000013.1 GCA_019119305.1 Candidatus Alistipes merdigallinarum
CATTAAGCAAAACGAAATTCTATCCACACAAAAAACTTGTATTATAATCCACTCCTGACGTTGGAATACAATAACAAATACTTTCAGGACGATGTAAAGTCCTGAAAAATCAAACTGAATGGATAGATAAATATTAGTCTTTTCTCATCGGATTCTTTTAATATCGCTACTCTTTTATTATGTAGTGGTTGTATTATCTTAAATAAAACAAAAACACCGACTTTACATTCTTGGGTGTAAAACTGGGTGTTTGTTTTGCAATCTGCTGATTTTCAGCGTTTGTTGCGGAGAAGGCGGGATTCGAACCCGCGATACCCTTTTGAGGTATACACACTTTCCAGGCGTGCTCCTTCGACCGCTCGGACACTTCTCCTTTATCTTATCCCCTCCGAAACAACCCGTCCTCAGACCATATCTTCCGAAAGGCGCGGCAATGTACAAATTTTTTCCGAATTTTTTCCTTTTTCACTCCGTAAAATCGAATTTTCTACCTTTATCCGTTCTAATGGCCGCCTTTTACTCAATCCTGACTCCAAAAATCCGATAGGCATTTCGAGTCGTCCGTTCTGCTATCACTTCCGGCTCCATACCGTATAACTCGGCAATCCGGTTGCAAATGAACCCCAAACGGCTGCTCTCGTTTCGCTTTCCCCGATACGGGACAGGTGACAAATAAGGCGAATCGGTCTCCAACACCAAATCATCGAGCGACATCGAACTCAAAAAACTCGCTACCGATGATTTTTTATACGTTATTGGGCCTCCTATCCCGAAACAAAATGTTCCGACTTCGCGGAGAAAACGGTAGTGTTCAAACGTCCCGCTGAAACTATGCACGATTCCCCGCAAACCAGTACCCCGATAACTTTCTAACAAGGTACACATCTCCTCCCATGCCTCACGGGTGTGCAACACAACCGGCAAATCGTACTGCAAAGCCAAATCGATCTGAAACCGAAGCGCATACTCCTGTTCTGCACGATAATCTCTATTCCAATACAGATCCAATCCGATCTCTCCCACCCCACAAAAGACGATTCCTTCGGGGGGGTACTTCAAATAGTCGGCGACTTGCTGAAGATCCTCTTTGTAATGGGGATTCTCGTTCACCGAAGTCGGATGGAGTCCCATCATCGGCCGACACAACTCCGGATAACGACGGGACAACGCAAACATCGCCTCATAGGACTCCTGATCGATGGCCGGCAACAAAATTTTCCCGATACCGGTTTCTCGAGCCCGTGAAACCGTTTCGTCACGATCCTCATCAAACTGTTCGTCGTAAATATGCGAATGGGTATCGATCATCATATTATACTTTGCTTCTGACATAAAAACCTCCATGATGAGACCGAATAACACCCGACAACTCCATATCGAGCAACAGCACAGCCAATTTTTGAACCGGAATCCCGCTTGCGATGCTCAACTCCTCAACCGACACAGGATCATCTGCCCCGATATAAGACAAGAGACGTTCCTGCTCGGTCTGTGGACGGGAAGAAGGCGATGAAGAAGCAGCGGGTTCTTTCGCTTCCGATTTTAAATCCGTCTCCGGTTGTCGGGAAGGTTCGGATGCGTAAAGAGGTTCCGAAAACTGAAAAAATTCGGAGGCAAGGAGAGATTCCGACGACTGTGAGGGCTCGGACAGATAACGAGATTCCGACGGCAAAAAAGACGCTGACGGTTGAAAAAGTTCCTGTTCTGATACGACAGGAGCTGTCACAACAGGTTCCCACCCCAAGGCATCCAGCACATCTTTCCCGCTGCACACCATGCAGGCCTTCAAACTACGGATAAGATGGTTGGTCCCTTCCGAAAACGGATCGTCGATCCGGCCGGGAACCGCCATAACCGTCCGGTGATAACCGTCGGCCATATCTGCCGTAATCAACGAGCCCCCTTTTTGCGGTGACTCTACGATCAACGTTCCATCGCTCATACCGGCGATAATCCGGTTGCGTTGAACGAAATTGGAGCGCTCCATCCGGCACCCGGAATGGTATTCGCTAATCAAAACCCCACCGGTCTCGATCATCCGTCGTGCACTTCCCGTATGGGGTGCAGGATAGATCCGATTCAACGGATGCGCAACAACACCGACGGTCGTCAGACCCGCATCCATCGCTGCACGATGTGCCGTTATATCTACTCCGTATGCCAAACCACTGACCACCACCGTATCGGGACACAAGAGCGCCAGCTCACCGATAATCTTTTCACACACCCGCCGGCCATAATGAGTCATCTTGCGCGTCCCGACGAAGGAAATCCACTTTCCGGCATTCAGATCAGCCGTACCCTGAACATAAAGCACATGCGGATAGTCCGGACACTCCTTCAAACGTGCCGGATAAAGCGGATCGTTGGATACCAGAACACGTATCCCGTAATCGGACACAAACCGCAATTCACGATCGGCCGCAGAATGGTATTCCCTCCGGCTCAGACTTCGCGCCACGGCCGGACGGATTCCCGCACGTTCGATAAGCTCCTGTTCGGTCGCCGCAAAAATCCGTTCCGCCGATCCGAAGCATCCGATCAGATGGATAGCCGTTCGGGGCCCCACCTCTGGATGCATCGTAAGCGCTATATCATCGATTATCATCTTTCCTGTCTTTTATTATCCGAGGAATACGCAATTTAATAACAAGTAACGCCCCACATCGTCTCGAGAGGTCACAAATCAATCCCGGCTCAATCGGTTGAAGCCGCTTTCCATGAACTTTCGAACATATAATCGCCAGAGCCCACTTGATAAAGTGCTTTCCCTTGCTCCATGCCCAGATATTTGATTCCGGGAGACGAAGCGACCGGACGTCCCGACTCCGTAACGGAGTCCTGATCCATCGTCGGCACATGGATAACCGCTGTCGTGTTGACCGGCACCGAAACCTTCATCGAAAGACGATTGCCCTCCCGTTGCCATTCGCTGCGGATGCGGCCATACATCGAGTCGTGCCATGCCTCGACAAAAGTCAGATCGCCGACAACAGACGGATCAATTACAAACCGTTTGAATCCCGGAGCATCCGCATCACTACGGATTCCTGCCAGGTATTTATAAAAATATCCGCTGATCAGACAGAACGGGGGATGATTCCTTGAGGAAGCCCCGTCCCACGTCTCCCACATCGTATTGGCCCCGTTCTTCACCATAAAACCCCATCCGGGATATTCGGGCTGCGTTGCCATCCGATAGGCACGTTCCGGATCGAGTTGCGGAATCAGGTCCATCATCGCCATCGTACCGACAAAACCGGTTCCGATCCGGTCGTTCGTCCGGTCCAGATCGGCATACAAACCATCCAACACCTCGCAATACGACGTCTCGGGAACCAAACCGTACTCCAGAGGAACGACATTCGCCGCCTGCCGGTAACCGGTCGGAATATCTCCACGATATATATTCCGTTCCGTATCGAAGAACTCCTGATTGAACCGTTCGGCAATACCTGCCGCCCAATGCTCCAGATGTTCCGCCTCGTCCTCCTTATCCAAGACCCGTGCAATACGTGCCAGATATTTTACAGCACGATAGTACGAAGCGGTACCGTAAAGCGTCAACCCTTCGGGCGGAGCCATATCGTATGAGGTCAGATCATCGGATAGGGTCATGTGAGGCGAAACCCAGTCGCCAAGCACTTCACGTATAATTTCGGGCTTACCCTCGACATGGCGCCGCGAGGAGTGCTCCACAAAACGTTTCATCGTCTCGTAATGTTGCTCCATTACCCTCTTGTCCCCGTAATAGGTGTACAGATCCCAGGGAACGAAAACGATAGCCGCCGGCCACACCGTCGACAAACTCTGATCGTATCCGGTCGACGGAGCCACCGTACACAAACTTCCTTCCGCATCGGCTGTTCCGGCCAAATCTTCCGCCCATTTCGCATAAAAAGCGGCCATATCGAAGTTATAAATCGCCGTTTGGTCGGTCATATAGGTATCGGCCGTCCAGCCCTGCTTCTCGCGATGGGGACAATCGGTCGGTATGCTGTGAAAATTATTCAACATTGTAGCTCGGGACATCGACTGCAGCCGGTTGACCGTCTCGTTCGAACAGGCAAACGAGCCGGCATCCTGCACGTCGGTGTGTACCGGTATGCCCTCGACAGACTCGATCTTTACACCCGGATCGGCCGTTACGCGAACATACTGAAACCCTTTATACGAGAAACGACATTCGAACGTCTCATCGCCCGAACCCTTCAAAATATAGCCGTTTTGCTGACGGAGGTTGATCGCTTTGTCGTAGAACGAGGCGTAGTCCGGATCGGAAATCTCAAACCGCATTTTCGAAGGGTGCAGGTCGGGAACCAGCTGCGGATCAGACGGCAGCTCACAATACTCGACCGTCACCCGAGCTCCGGTAGGGCCGCTTACCTTCACGCGAGCCCAACCCGCAATGTTACGGCCGAGATCATACACCCTGCGATTCTCGCCTTTATCGACTGCACGAACAGGAGTGATGGGCTCGAAACGACGTACCGGAGGCATCATCTGCGCCCGCAGCGGACCGCTGCCCGAAACGACAGCAACCGCGTTCCACTCCGAGTCGTCGTATGCCGGCGCACTCCAACCCTCGCGGTCGAGCCGGGCATCATACAGCTCGCCCTGACGCGTATCGTCAAAAATGACCGGGCCACCGATCGTTTTCCAACTTCCGTCCGTCACCACACAGGCTGTCGTGCCGTCCGAATATTCGATCCGGAGCTGGGCAATGGCCTTGGGCTGGCCGACCCACCGCGACTGATTCAGCCGCCATATATCGTTACAAAGCGGATTATACTGTCCCCGGCCGACCATGATACCGATCGCATTCTCTCCCTTTTTCACCTGTCGGGTCACGTCGTAGGTCACATAAAAGGTCCGGAGATGATAATTCGTCCACGCCGGATCGAGCACATGATCACCGATCCGGGCTCCGTTCAGATAAGCCTCATAATAGCCTACTCCCGTAATATAGAGCATGGCTCGCTCTACCTTGCGCGCCACATCGAACTCCTTACGGAACAACGGCGACGGATCGTAATGCGGGGAGGCCATGTCGTATAGTTCCCAAATCGATTTCCCCATTCCATTATACCAAGGCCACTCCAATTTGGCCGTACGGGACTCTGCCTCCTTATGGGCCTGCCACTCGGCTTTCCACAGAGGATCCTCCTTGAAGGCAATCCATTGGGCTCCATTCCATGCCGCGTCGTCCAACAAGCCCATGCTCCACACAGCCGGATCACTCCATGCACTCGCTCGGCCCACAGCATCCCATACCTGCACCTTCCAATAGTACTGTTTTCCGGACTGCAACGGTTGCCCGTCATATTCGACCTGAACGGAACGGTCCGACTCGACCTTCCCGCTGTCCCACACATCACCGGTTCCCCGCTTCAACAAATCCGCGGATGAAGCCACCAAAATGCGGTAAGCCGTCTGGGCATCTCCCCGTTTATTTGAAGCGAGCGTCCAGCTCAGACGCGGTTCCGTTACATCGATCCCCAACGGATCGCTCATATACTCGCAACGCAGATTCTCCACTTCGACCGCATACGAACCGGTCGTAACGATCAACGACAAGGCAAGCAACCAAAAACGTTTCATGAAAGTATTTTTTATGGGTTAGTAGTTTCTCTATTTTTCAAACGGGCTTCGACCCAGTTAGTCAGATCGACAAAGCGGTCGACGCCGAGCACTTCCGGACGCAACGGAAAGGTATCGTGCTTCTCTCCGCCCAGATCTCCGAACACCGACCGGAGCGAATTCCGCACCGTCTTGCGCCGTTGGTTGAAGACCGCCTTCACCACCTTGACGAACAGAAGTTCGTCACAATCGAGCCGTTCCACCCCATTGCGAACCAACCGAATCACGGCGCTTTTGACTTTCGGAGGTGGATTGAACACTCCTTCGCTGACGGTAAACAGATACTCTATGTCATAATACGCCTGCAAAAAGACGCTCAAAATTCCATAATCCTTCGTACCGGGCTTTTCGGCAATCCGCACGGCAACCTCCCGTTGCACCATTCCGACCACTTCCGGTACCCGATCCCGGTACGCCAATATCCGGAAAAAGATCTGCGACGAAATGTTATATGGAAAATTTCCGATGACGTTCACCCCCTCCGGGAAACGCTGTTCCAAGTCCATCTTCAGAAAATCACCCTCGATCAGTCGGTCCGAAAATTGGGGATAGTTCTCATGCAGATAGGCCACGCTTTCCCGATCCACCTCTGCCCCGTAGAGCGTAATATCGTCCCGCTGCAACAGAAACTGCGTCAGCACTCCCGTTCCGCACCCCACCTCGAGCACCGAACGGCATCGATCCGCCTTCAGACTTTCCGCAATTCTACGGGCCACAGAGAGGTCTGTCAAAAAGTGCTGTCCCAAATGTTTTTTCGGCCTGACGTACATGATTTTACCTCCATTTTTACCATTCCGTCCACTCAATCTGTCCTTTGGAATCGACCCGCACACTGCCGTAATTGATCGACGGAATAACCGCCCGTACCGCACGCAGATTGATTACACTATAATATGGATCCCCTGCATCCAAATGAATTTTCACCTCTTCAAACTCCTCTAAGCCAGCTTCCAATGCCGCCTTGAAATTGGCTTTACTGGCCTCCCATTTCTCTTCATCGGTCGAACAAGTATCCAAATCCACACTTCCAATCATCGTCGTCTCGAGAAGATAGGTCAGATCCCCCTGTGCATCACCTATCCCTAAAAACATGTGGTCCGGACGCAGGATAAGATACGGATAGAGGTTGAACCGCTGATAAATCGAGGCCAACAGACACGTTCCCTCCACGCAATTTGCCTGAGAAGCCGCTAAAACCTGATCAAAAAAACGGACATTCTGTACCCGTACACCCGCAGCACTCCCCGGCACATCAGTCGCATTGCTGTAACGGATCTTCGATTGCTGCAACACATACCAGATCGCACACATCTGCTGTAACAGATAATCTTCATCACCAGACAAATAACCATCAAAGCCTCCAGGCAGATAACAATCCTTCAAGGCATGATCCATGATTGCGTCGATCGTTGCATTCTCTTCCTCGACATAACCGGCAAACATTTCGGGGATCTCGACAGCTCCGTCCTCATTCAACACCAGTCCCTCAATCCGTTCAGACGGAGTCACCTTTAAGGCATTCACACACTGACTTACCGAACGGCACGAAAAGGTTCGTTCGATCGTACAGACTTCCGCCCCATCCGACGAAATGGTCCATCGGAAGGCCATATTCCGGGTTTTATCGAACTTTCGCAAGGCATCGTATTTCCAGACCATGCGGGGCTGCATCCACAACGTATCCCCTCCGCCCGGTAAAACGTACCGTTCGGTCACCTCCTCGTTGAGCTCCGTCTCGTGCATTGTCAACTCGATAGCCACACCTCGCCGCTCACTCACCAAAGACAAACGGAACAGATCTTTCGTAAACAACTCGCTGATATCAACTCCTTGATATTGTGTAACAAAAGGAATCTGATACAAATATGAAGTATAAATCTGATTTTCAAAGCCACGCGGAGTCAAAACCACATCGACCTTCATATCCGACTTCGTTAACGGTGAATAGCCCTCTTCTTTGCTACAACCACACAACATCAAAACCATGCATACGATTCCTAAAAAACTTATTCTCATTCTCTTTTTATCTTGTTTTTCAAATTAAAATATACACACCTCTTAAGCAACAGTGTGCCGGCCCTTTTTTATATAAGGTCCGGCACATATTTCGAAGTTCCTGTTACGACACATTAATTCCCCATTTCACTCATAAACTGAATCCGGACAAGCCGAATCTCCTCTTCCGTAAAATCGGGTCCCAGCTCCTTGACAGCCTCCTCGAGCGAATCGGTCTCGGCATCCTCCTTGAAATAGAGATAGATCTCCTCCGCCTTATCCTCATCGACCGTCTCGTCGATGTAATACTTGATATTCAACTTCGTTCCCGAGTGAACGATCGCCTCTATCTCCGTCAGCAATTCGTCAAAATCCATATCGCGCGCCTTCGCAATATCCTCGAAATCCATCTGTCGGTCGATACTCTGGATAATAAATACCTTATTACCGCTCTTATTGACGACACTTTTAACGACCATATCCTGAGGACGGATAATGTCCTTTTCCTCAACATATTTCTTTATCAACTCGACAAACGGCTTTCCGAACTTACGAGCTTTACCCGCACCTACCCCCGTGATATTCTGCATCTCTTCGAGCGTGATCGGATACTGTATCGACATATCCTCGAGCGACGGATCCTGAAAGACAACGAACGGAGGCAAATTCATCTGACGCGCCACTTTCTTCGTCAAATCTTTCAACATCGCAAACAACTCTTCGTCAGCTGCCCCACCTTTACCGGTAGGAAGCGAAACGGATTCATCGTCATCACCGTCTTCATACTCATGATCGGCCGTCATCATCACCGAATAGGGATTTTGCAGATACTCCTCGCCTGCCTCGTTGATCGAGAGCAGTCCGTAGTTTTCGATATTCTTATCGATCAGTCCCATAATCAGAGCCTGCCGGATTACAGCTCCCCAGAACCGATCGTTATGATCCTCTCCCGCTCCGAACCACTCGCTCTTGTGGTGGTTGTACGACTTGATCAACGCATTGTTCCGGCCCACCAACATATTCACCAAGTAATCCGATTTGAACTTGTCGCCGATCGCCTTGAGTACTTTCAACATCAACACTATGTGTTCCATACCCTCGAAACGGGGTTTCGGATTGACGCAGTTGTCGCAACATCCACAATTCTCCTCTCCGAACTCCTCACCAAAGTAGTGCAACAAAGTCTTGCGCCGGCACACCGAACTCTCCGCATAAGATACTGTCTCCTGCAACAACAATTTGCCGATCTCCTGCTCGGCCAACGGTTTGCCCTGCATGAACTTTTCGAGTTTCAGGATATCCTTGTAACTATAAAAAGCGATACAGTGACCACCGCCGCCATCCCGGCCGGCACGTCCCGTCTCCTGATAGTAACCTTCCAGGCTTTTCGGAATGTCGTAATGGATCACATAGCGCACATCGGGTTTGTCGATCCCCATGCCGAATGCGATCGTCGCTACAATTACATCCACCTGTTCATGCAAAAACTTATCCTGATTCGCAGCACGTGTCACCGCATCCATACCCGCATGATAGGGGGCAACCTTGATATTATTGGCAGCCAACAATTCGGCGAGTTCCTCCACCTTCTTGCGGCTAAGACAGTAAATAATACCCGATTCCCCTTCGTGGTTCTTTATGTAACGTATGATCTCTTTGGTCGCATTCGTTTTCGCACGCACCTCGTAAAACAGATTCGGCCGGTTGAACGACGATTTAAATACCGTAGCATCGAGCATGCCCAGATTCTTCTGAATGTCCATCTGCACTTTCGGTGTGGCCGTAGCCGTAAGCGCAATCAGCGGAGCCGGACCTATTTCATTGATAATCGGACGAATACGCCGATACTCAGGCCGAAAGTCATGACCCCATTCCGAGATACAATGCGCCTCGTCGATCGCATAAAACGAAATTTTTATTTTACGCAAAAAATTGACGTTGTCCTCTTTGGTCAAGGACTCGGGTGCGAAAAAGAGCAATTTGGTTTTTCCCGCCAATACATCCTCCTTTACACGGGCGATCGAGGCTTTGTTCAACGATGAATTGAGGAAATGGGCAATACCCTCCTCCATGCTGAAGGTTCGCATCGCATCGACCTGGTTTTTCATCAAGGCAATCAGTGGAGAGATCACAATAGCGACACCCTCCATCATCAGGGCAGGCAACTGGTAGCACAACGATTTACCACCACCCGTAGGCATCAGCACAAAAGTATCCTTTCCTGCCAATACATTGCGGATTACTGCCTCCTGATTTCCTTTAAACTGATCGAATCCGAAATACTCCTTCAAACAATCGTACAATACAACATCCTTTTTATCAGCCATCTACACCTAATATTATTTATCTACGCACCTATTTAGTAAAGGAAAGATAATAATAATTTCCGATTTTCACTAACTTTGTAGAAAATTTTTTTGTTGTTCGCAACTCGACCTTATGAAACTATACACGAAAGATCTGGTCAAACGATACAAAACCCGTACGGTGGTCGACCACGTGTCGATCGAAGTCAACCAGGGGGAGATCGTCGGACTTTTGGGGCCGAACGGAGCCGGGAAAACCACCACTTTCTATATGATCGTCGGACTGATCAAGCCAAACGAAGGAAGCATCTTCCTGGAAGACCAGGAGCTGACCAAAGAGCCGGTGTACCGACGGGCTCAAAAAGGCGTGGGTTATCTGGCACAGGAAGCCTCCGTATTCCGCCGGCTATCGGTCGAAGACAACATCAGGGCCGTGCTGCAAATGACCGACTTCAGCAAGGAGTACCAAAAGGAGCGGCTCGAAAATCTGATCGAAGAGTTCCGGCTGAGCAAGGTCCGGAAGAGTCTCGGAATCCAGCTGTCGGGAGGTGAACGCCGGCGAACCGAAATCGCCCGCGCCGTGGCCATCAACCCGAAATTCATCCTGCTCGACGAACCTTTTGCCGGAGTCGACCCGATCGCCGTCGAGGATATCCAAAGCATCGTCGCCACGCTGAAAGACAAAAATATCGGAGTCATCATAACCGACCACAACGTCCACGAAACCCTGTCGATCACCGACCGGACGTATCTGCTTTTCGAAGGCCGGATCCTGAAAGCCGGGTCGGCAGAGGATCTGGCAAATGATGAGATGGTCCGCAAGGTCTATTTGGGACAGGACTTCAAATTACGCTGATCAAAAACACTATGGACAAAACCATACGACGAGGAAAAACCGAAGGTTCGATCACAGCACCCCCTTCGAAAAGCTATGCACAACGGGCCGTTGCCGCAGCCCTTCTGTGCGACGGGGAAACCGTGCTCACAAACATGTTTCTCTGCAACGACACGCGAGCTGCACTGCAAGTGGCGGCCGATCTCGGCGCCTCTATATCTTCAAAAGGAAACACCTATACGATCCGGGGTGGATTAAACCCCAAACGCACCTCGCTCAACATCGGGGAATCGGGTCTGGCTACCCGGCTTTTCACCCCGATTACCGCATTGTGTGACCAAGAGATCACCCTATCCGGAACCGGTTCGATCCTGAAACGTCCGATCGCCATGATGGAAGGTCCGCTCAACGCTTTAGGCGCCCGCACCTCTTCGAACGACGGTTATCTGCCGATCCGGATCTGCGGCCCCATGCACGGAGGGAACATCACGGTAGACGGTTCGCTCAGTTCACAATTCATCACCGGTCTTCTGATGACCCTTCCGACTGTTTCCCAAGACACGATCCTGACGGTGGAGAACCTGCGGAGCCGCCCCTATATCGACATGACCATCGGTCTGTTGAATGAGTTCGACATAGACATTCAACACAACGACTACCAACAATTCTACATCAAGGGAGGACAACGCTACCGTCCCATCCGATACAACATCGAGGGCGATTGGAGCGGAGCCTCGTGCCTGCTGGTTGCCGGTGCGGTATCGGGCGAAGTAACGATCCACAACCTCAATCCGCTGTCGCTGCAGGCCGACACGGCCATTATCGACGCGCTGACCCGCGCCGGAGCAGAGATCATCACGACGACCGACTCGGTCACCGTACGGAAAAGCAAATTGCACGCATTCCAATTCGATGCCACACATTGCCCCGACCTGTTTCCTGCTCTGGCCGCTCTGGCCGCAAACTGCGAAGGAACCTCAACGATCCGCGGCACGCACAGATTAACCCACAAGGAGAGCAACCGTGCCCAGACCATTGCGGACACATTCACGCGGATGGGTATTCAAACCGACATAGAGACCGACGACCTGATGCAAATCACCGGGGGAAAGATCCGCAGTGCAACCGTTGACAGCTACAACGACCACCGCATCGCAATGGCTGCAGCCGTCTCCGCCCTGACCTGCGACGACCGGATCACCATCGGAAATGCAGACGCAGTCAATAAATCCTACCCGGAATTTTGGGACGATCTGGCCACACTCAGCCATCCCATTTAACCGTTTACCGATCGAGGTTCATTATCCCTGTTCTTAGAGGGAACCTCAATTAAAAACACAAAAATCATGAACAGTTTCGGAAGATTATTCAGAGTTTCCATATTCGGAGAATCGCACGGTGAAGCCGTCGGAGTGACCCTCGACGGAGTTCCCGCCGGCATCGAACTCGACGAAGAGTCGTTTTCGAAAGATCTCTCACGCCGCAAAAGCGGCAAACGCGGCACAACGCCCCGTAAAGAGAGTGACACACCGCAACTGATCAGCGGGGTCTTCGACGGGCACACCACAGGTGCCCCGTTGACCATTCTGTTTCGGAACGAGAACACACGGTCGGACGACTACCGTAACCTGATCGTACAACCCCGTCCTTCGCACGCCGACTGGGTCGCTCTGCAAAAATTCAAAGGCTTTGCCGACTATCGGGGCGGCGGGCACTTTTCCGGACGTCTGACCCTGGCCCTTGTAGCTGCCGGCGTCGTTGCGAAAAAGATACTGAACAAAAAGATCAAAATAGAAAGCCGTATCGTCGAGATCGACTCCTGCAACAACCCGGACGATTTTCCAAAAATCGTCGAAGAGGCACTCCGTACCCAAGACTCGGTAGGCGGAGTCATCGAATGTACGGCCACGGGCGTTCCTGCAACATGGGGCGAACCGTTTTTCGATTCGGCCGAAAGCGTCATGAGCCACCTGTTCTTTTCGATCCCTGCCGTGCGGGGCGTAGAGTTCGGGATGGGCTTCGAAGCCGCCCGCATGAGGGGCAGTGAACACAACGACGCCATCCTCTCGCCCGACGGAACCACAGCCACCAACAACGCCGGAGGCATCGTCGGCGGCATCACCAACGGAAACCCGATCGTTGCCCGTGTCGCCATCAAACCGACGGCAAGCATCTCCTCGCAACAGGTGACGCTTAACCTCGAAACCGGAAAGCCCGAACCGCTGGTTATCAAAGGTCGACACGACGCCTGTATCGCATTGAGGGCTCCTGTTGTCGTCGAAGCGGCCATGGCGATCGCCTTATGTGACCTCTCGCTGATTGCCCATGCACTCGAACCCAAAAACAATCTGTCCAAAAATTCCAAATAAGTTCAGGATAACAAAAACGTCCGATTTTTTTGGGAACAGGATATGTGCTATTAATATAATTTAGGTTTGGCAATTCCGTTAATATTATATACCTTTGCACACTGTTTCGGCTTAATATGAACATGCTGGGAAAATATTCGATCGCTTATAAAGGTCTGAGTATCGGTAAACACCGCTTCAACTTTTCGGTAGACGACCGCTTTTTCGAAGCCTTTGAAGGCTCGGAAATCCAGGAAGGACATGCCGATGTATCGGTCAATCTCGACAAACAGAGCCATCTGTTGACGCTCGATTTCACGATCAAAGGCGAAGTGGCTGTAACATGCGACCGCTGTTTGGAAGAGTTCATGATGCCGGTCGACTACTCGGGTCGGCTTATCGTACGCTTTTCCGAAACACGCGACGAATGCGATGGCGAGGTGATGTGGATCAGCCCCTCCGAAACAGAGATTAATTTGGCTCAGTATATTTATGAAAGCATCTGCCTGAGCTTGCCCTATCAACGAGTCCACCCGACCGACGAGAACGGCAAAAGCGGATGCGATCCCGATATGCTGGCACGCTTCAGTATCGTCACCGAAGAGGAGTTCGAAAAGCTCTCCCATAAACAAGAGACCGAATCCTTTCAGGATGATCTCGAAACGATAAAACAAAAGATGGAAAAATGAATCGTCAGACGCTCTTTCACAAAAACAAGGTCTGACAAAAAAGATTGAAATACTAACAGTTATAAACATTTTTTTAAAATGGCACATCCTAAACATAAAGTCTCCAGCACGAGACGTGACAAAAGAAGAACGCATTACAAAGCCGAAGCACCTACTGTAGCTACTTGTTCGAACTGCGGCGCACCTGTGCTCTATCACCGGGTTTGCCCTGAATGCGGTTATTACAGAGGCCGTGTAGCCATCGAAAAGAAAGCCGAATAGTCCACTCCTAAAAGTCATACGGATATGACGAAAATAGGAATTGACGCAATGGGTGGCGACTATGCTCCGCAAGCCGCAGTATCGGGTGCCGTCAAAGCAGCCGGGCTGATCGACAAAGAGAGCAAAATCGTTCTGTTCGGAGACAGACAACGCATAGAGGAGGTGCTCGCGCAGGAAAAGTGCCCTGTCGAAACATTCGAAATCGTACATACGACAGAAGTGATCGAAATGGGCGACAACCCCTCTCAGGCTTTCCGTCAGAAACCGAATTCGAGTATCGCTCTCGGTTTCCGATACCTGATGGAGAAAAAAATCGACGGATTCGCCAGCGCAGGGAGTACCGGAGCCATGATGGTCGGCTGCATGTGCACGGTCAAACAGATCGAAGGAATTATCCGACCAGCTATCTCCTCTGTCATACCCACAATAGATGGAGGCGAAGTCATGCTTCTGGACGTGGGTCTCAACGTCGACTGCAAACCAGAAGTGCTCTGCCAATACGGGATCATCGGAAACTTCTATGCACAAGGTGTAATGCACAAAAAGTCCCCCCGTGTCGCCCTGCTCAACATCGGTGAAGAAAAAGAGAAAGGGAATCAGCAGACTAAAGCCGCTTATGAGATGATGGAGGCTTGCGATGATTTCAACTTTGTCGGGAACATCGAAGCAAAACATCTGTTTACCGGTGATGTCGCCGATGTCGTAGTTTGCGACGGATTCGTCGGAAATACGATCATCAAACAAGTTGAAGGAGTCTATATCGTCGCCCTCAAAGACGGGCTCAAAGGGAGCTATTTCAACAAGCTCAATTACGAAACAGTAGGAGGTACACCCGTTTTGGGAATTAACGCTCCGGTAATTATCGGTCACGGTTGTTCAAGCGCCGAAGCCATCAAAAACATGGTGTTGCAAACCGAAAAGACGATCAAAGCACATTTGGATTCGAAACTACGAGAAAGATTTAGTTAATGGCAAAAAAGAGAACCGCAGCAATAACAGGTGTCGGCGCATATCTGCCCGATTACATCTTGGATAACATCGAACTAAGTAAGATGGTCGATACGTCCGACGAATGGATCATGTCGCGTATCGGAATAAAAACCCGGCACATTCTAAAAGGAGAAGGGCTCGGAACCTCGTATATGGGCGAAAGGGCGGTCAGAGATCTGCTCGAAAAAACCAATACGGATCCTCTGGATGTCGAAATGCTCATTTGTGCGACTGTAACACCCGATATGTTCTTTCCCTCTACCGCCAACCTGATTTGCTACAAAGCAGGGCTGAAAAAGGCTTTTGGATTTGACTTGTCGGCAGCTTGCAGCGGATTCTTGTTCGCTCTGACAACCGCTTCGAAATATATCGAAGCCGGAACCTGCAAAAAGGTCATAGTCGTCGGAGGTGATAAAATGTCTTCGATCATCAATTACAACGACAGAACCACGTGTCCGATCTTCGGTGACGGAGCAGCAGCCGTTCTGCTCGAACCTTCAGATAAAGGGTATGGGGTCCAAGATGCCATCTTGCACTCTGACGGTAGCGGCGGCCAACACCTTTACATGAAAGCCGGAGGTTCCGCCTATCCGGCCACACACGAAACCGTCGACAACAACTGGCATTACGTATATCAAGAGGGTCAACCGGTTTTCAAAGCCGCCGTATCGAATATGGCCGATACAGCCGTTGAGATCATGGAACGTAACAAATTGACAGTCGATGACATTGCCTATCTGGTCCCCCATCAGGCCAATTTACGTATCATCGACGCTACGGCTCACAGAATGGGGCTGCCACGCGAAAAGTGTATGATCAACATCGACAAATTCGGTAATACGACGGCAGCAACGATTCCCTTGTGTTTATGGGACTACGAATCCCGTCTGAAGAAAGACGACAATCTGATACTCGCGGCTTTCGGAGGAGGATATACCTGGGGAGCCGTTTATGTCAAATGGGCTTACGACGGAGGCGATTTCTCGAAATAGACACTCTTTCGGTGGCGGCAGGCAAGTGTTCCGCTACCGCATAAGATAAGGAAATGGACCGCTCTGGTTCTATAGTTCAAGGGATAGAACGGAAGTTTCCTAAACTTTAAATCCAGGTTCGAGTCCTGGTAGAACCACACAAAAGGCCGATAAGAGACTTATCGGCCTTTTGCATTCCCTGAACACCTGTCAGCTTTTTGCCCTCCGACTCTCCAAAACTCGTATTCAGGAATATATATAACGAACGCTCCGGAATACTGATTACTCCGGGAGCGTAATGTCTACGAAAAATCTACTTTTTTTCGTTTTGTTGTTTCTTTGCAGTATCGGACTCTTTCGTCTTTTTGGAACCGCATCCGCAACCCTTTTTCCCGTTATTTTCCATAATCGTAAACCGTTAAATGAGACGACCGGCAACCGTTGTCCGGAGACAATGTTTCCTGCCAAGATATATCCAATAGCCGTGCCAGAACTATCCGCCGATTTCGATTTCGACAATACTGCCGCATGTAGGCAAATCACGAAACGCCTCTCGAGGGTCATAACCTCCGGACAATACACGCAAACAGGCTATTACTCCTCCATGTGTAAAAAGCAACGCCTGCCAACTTTTTTTATACAACAACTCTTCGACAAATGATTCAACGCGCGAAAGCATGGCCGGAAAAGAATCTCCGGCCGCCGTGGGGAGATGAAGCCAATCCTGAAACCATGCCGTTAATGCCGGATCATCGATTGATCGCCACGGCCGCATCTCCCATGTACCGAAATCCATCTCCATGAGACGGGAATCACGTACAGCATGCGGATAACCGCAATAATCGGCCAACCGGGTACACCGGCTCAATGGACTAGTATATACGGCGACTTCCGAATCGAGGGCATAACCTCTAAGCCTTCGACCGATTACCGGGGCGGCCTGTTCGAAACCCGCAGCCAACGGCACATCGGTACGTCCGTAACAAACCCCTTGGGGTACTGCGACTGCCGTATGTCGTACACAGACCAAACGCATCACCCGAACCAATACAAAGCCGACAGCGTCAAATAAAACACCCCTTCACAAATCAGGAACGAAGCTCCGCAACAATCCCCGGTATAGCCTCCGATGCGGCGCTTTATCCACCGGATCAACAGCCACGAGCACAACAGCGGAACCAAAGCCGCAATCCAATAATCCGCAGGAGCGAACAACAGCAGGGGTAAGACTCCGGTCACTGCGGCAAAAACGAGTTCCATCGGACGCATCGGATGGTAAACAACCCCCGACTTGCTCTGATCGGCTGTGCGGGCATAGGGCAAAACGTTTATCGTCATCGAAGCTGCGAATTTACAGAATGGATCGCCACACAACACGACCATACACGACATCCAAACCGGCAAGGAGGACAACACGGCGAATTGCAACAAAAAATGGAGGATCAATCCGATGATTCCGTAGCTTCCGGTACGGGAATCTTTCATAATGTAGAGGATCTCTTTGGGCGAGGAGCCGCCCCCAAAACCATCTAAAAAGTCGGACAGTCCATCCTCGTGCAGGGCTCCGGTCAACAGAATCCGAGCCAAAATCGCCAACGCTGCAGCGACCTGAATCGGCCATAGAAAAGCTGCGCCATACAGCACTCCCGCCATCACAGCGGCCGTCAGCCACCCCGTCAACGGCCAATATACGACTACCCTACTATAATACGCATTCGGAACCGTTGCGATACGCCAAAAAGGCAGCCGTGTAAAAAAGATAAATGCCGCTAAAATCTGCTTCATGAATATTTTTCTATCAACTCCCCATCGACCCCGATCAAGAGTGCGTTTCCCTAAAAATACTGTGTTACGGAGGCCTGTTCGAAAGTGGCCATCTCGTTGATCATCCGTACAGCCGAATCAAGAATCGGATATGCACACACGGCTCCGGTTCCCTCGCCCAACCGCAATCCGAGGTCAAGCAACGGTTCCGCTCCGAGCAGCTGCAACAACCGGCCGTGTGCCGCCTCATCGCCCCGATGCCCGAAAACCGCATAATGGAGCACTTCGGGAGCAATCTTCGATGCGGCCAACATGCAATTGGTCATAATAAAACCGTCGACCAGAATCACCATTCCGGTCTCTGCCGCACGCAACATCGCCCCTACAGCCATTACCATCTCATAACCGCCGAAGTAGCACATCACATCCTCGACCGAACGATCACCCGAATAGTTTTTCAAGGCCTGCTTAAGCACATGGCATTTTCTGCGGACACCGGCTGATCCCAAACCGCAACCGGCTCCGACACACTCTTCCAACGGCGTATCGGTCAGACAGCTCATCCACAGCGATGACGCCGATGTATTCGCAATCCCCATCTCGCCGAAAGAGATCACGTTGCACCCCTCTTCCCGGCATTTGTCCACTACCTGAGCCCCGTATTCTATGGCACGTTCCATCTCTTCCATCGTCATAGCCGGACCATCCAGATAATTGCGTGTACCCTTGCGGATCTTCATCGAGATCAAACTCTCCGTTTCGGGCAAATCGGCATCGACACCCGCGTCGACCACCTTCAAACGGAATCCGTGCTGCCGGCACAGGAAACTGATACCTGCCCCTCCCCGCAAAAAGTTGAAAATCATCTGAGCGGTAACCTCCTTCGGAGAGAGGCTCACACCCTCCTCCGCAATGCCGTGATCTCCGGCAAAAACAATGTTATAAGGTACCTTCAATGCGGGAGAAAGCGTCTGCTGGATCAATCCCACCTGTACGGCCAACTTTTCCAATCGGCCGAGCGACCCGAGCGGCTTGGTCAAACCGTCGATTTTTTTCTGAAGTGCAGGTCGAATCGCCTGATCCGGCTCTTGTACAGTAAATTTTCTCATCATGTTATTTAATTTTTACCGGTATTCCCGAAACCATCCACCAAACCTCATCGGCCGTACGGGCAATATATTGATTGACCCACCCCTGAAGATCACAAAACCGACGTTGACATGCATCGGCAGATATACCCCCCGACCCTATTTCATTCGTCACGAAAATCAGATCGGCCTCCTGTTCCACCAAACGGTCGAACTCGGAACACACAGCCTCGAGTGTCCGGTCTACATCCGAACCGAAATCGTAAAAAAAATTGGTACACCACAAGGTCACACAATCCACCACGACCGTCTGTCCCGCAAAATCATGCCGGCTCAATGCACGATCCTCCTCGACCGTCGTCCATTGCGGTCCGCGATCGGTCTTGTGGCGTTCGATACGCCGCCGATGTTCTTCGTCCCACACCCGAGAGGTCGCCAAATAGACTGGATTCGTTGAACGTTCCAGCGCCATTCGCTGTGCATACGAACTCTTTCCCGAACGGGAACCTCCGGTAACCAATGTTACTTTAGCCCTTTTCATCTTTTTCGTACTCCCTGATTTTTCGGATCCATTCGCCAAACGAAGAGCATTGCACCGTCTCCCTCCCGGGCCACACCAGTTCAATCTCCTCCATTCCCTGAATCCGGAGCATAGGTCCTTCTCCTCGTTCTATATCATAAACCGGTCGAAATCCGTTACGCAACAGCGCATTTTCGGCCCAATGCGCCAGACATCGATCCCTAGCCTCGATCCCCACCCGTTGCCCATTTCGGCATGTATAACGGAACGTTCCGGAGGCCGCATCGAATGCCACATCCCGGCGCCCGAAAAAGCGATTCAACGTCCCATCCAGCACCAAATCCTCCGTCGTTCCACAACGCATCCCGTGCTTCTTCGACAACAACCACAACCGATCGGCCAGCAACAGTGCCTGATCGATGTCGTGTGTCGAGAGTAGTACGCTTTTGCCCTCTTCCCGGACCAGACGGTGCAGCAGGTTCATCATCTCGATCCGGCTGACGACATCCAAAAATGCCGTCGGCTCATCGAGCAGAATAACCGGACACTGCTGGGCCAACACCTTGGCGATCATTACCTTCTGCCGCTCACCGTCAGAGAGTTCGGCTACATAATCTTCAGCTTTATCGCTGACGTTCGCCGCTTCCATCGCCTCTTCGACAATCCGGCGATCCTCCCGGTCGAGCTGCCCGAAAAAACCCGTATAGGGATGGCGTCCCAAAGCTACCAACTCACGGACCCTCAATCCTCCGGCATAGGTCTTGTCGGTCAACACCACGCCGAGGACACGCGAACGTTCCGAAGCCGAATAGGTCTCACTCGATCTGCCGTTCAGCGACAGTTTGCCGGACAACGGCCGTTCGATCCCGGAGAGTGTCTTCAACAAGGTCGATTTCCCGGCTCCATTCGGTCCCAACAGGCAGGTCAATTCGCCTCGCGGCAGGGTAAACGAAAGCCCATCGTGCACGACCGCCGTTCCGCGCCTTCCCAAGCGATAGCCGATCGCAAGTTCCTCTCCCCGTATGACCGTTGTTTCACCCATCAATTAAAATATTGAATCTTCCGTTGGTTGATAATCACATATATAATCACCGGGGCTCCGATCAACGGGGTAACCGCATTCAACGGAATAACCCCTGACTCTCCCGGCAGCAGACAGATCAGATTACACAACAAAGCGATCCCCGAGCCGATCAGAAGGGTTACCGGCAACAACAGCCGATGGTCGGACGATCCGGTCAGCAACCGCGCCAAATGGGGCACGGCCAAACCGATGAAAGCAACCGGTCCGCAAAATGCAGTGGAAACAGCGGTCAGCAGCCCGGTGCACAAAAGCATCAGAATCCGCACCCGGCGAACGTGCACCCCGAGATTGGCGGCATAACGTTCTCCGAGCAGCAAGGCATTCAACGGTTTGATCAATCCTATGGCCATCGACAGGCCCACGACGATCAAACCGCAAAACAGAGGCAATCGACGGAACGAGACGCCGGAAAAATCGCCCAACCCCCACAACATATAGGAGTAAACCCCATCGGGAGCGGCGAAAAAATTGAGCAGGGATATGACAGAAGAGGCCATATAGCCGACCATGATTCCGATAATCAACAACATGACATTGCTTCGGACCACCATCGAAAACAAAATAATGATCCCGAGTACCGCTACGGCCCCCAAAAAAGCCCCCGCCACAACTGCCAGATACCCGCTCATCATGACTCCCCCACTGCCACCAACCGTACCGCCAAGCAACAACATCACCAGCGCTACACCGAGGCTTGCCCCAGAATCGACCCCGAGGATCGAAGGTCCGGCCAATGGATTGTTGAAAACGGTTTGCAGCATTAATCCCGACACGGCCAACGCGGCACCTGCAAAAAGTGCCGTCAAAGCCTGCGGCAACCGCGACTCCAACACGATAAAACGCCATGTCGACATCTCCTCCGCTCCCATCAGAATACGCCACACCGACGAAGCCGGAATCGATACCGATCCGAAGAAAAGGCATCCGGCAAAAAGCACCAGTACCGCACCTGCCGACCAAACGACATATCGGGTCCGACCTCTATTATTCATCCTTCAATTTCTGATAATAACGTAATTTCCCTTCCGGCAACAACTCCGGATGAAAAATCCGGATCAAATCACGCAATATGCGATCCGGATGCAACGGCATCTCCTCATAGTAAGGTACCGTCCCCGTATTGCATACAAAGATATTACGTTTTTCGAAAGCTGCGAAACGCCGATAAGGTTCATATTCACTTTGCAGCGTTTCATAAGTCATTTCGTTGGGAGCATTGTACTTGAACAGCCAAAAATCGGCCGCCTGCCCCCGTTCGAACACCGTCTCGAAAGAGAGCGGAACCGACCCCGTCTGCGTATCGTCATGCCACAGGTAATCGGCCCCCGCATCCCGCAACAAAACGCCTATATAGCTGTTCCCTCCCGGGACATACCATGCAGCCCCATATTTCCTCTCCGTAATTACAGTCGGCTTTATCGGTGCTTTTACGGCCAAATTTCGAAGCGAATCATAAACTGCGACCGTATGGCCAAATAAAGAATCCGCCCTGTTCTCTGCCCCGAAAAAGAGCCCCATCAGCCGAATCCACTCGGCCCGTCCCAACGGTGTCGACTCCATATAATCGGCACACTCGACAATCGGAATCCCCATCTTTTCGATCCGTCCGTATCCGGCATTTTCGAACGGCGAGACCAGAATCGCTTCGGGTGCTGCAGCAACCACCCGTTCAAGATCGGGCGACACCGCAATTCCCAAATTTACGATAGTCCCTTTTTTCAATCCATCCTGTACGAAATCGAGCGCGATATACTCCGGTTCACAAACACCTGCGATGCAATCCGCCCGGTCCAGCTCCTCCAACATACCGCAATGTACCGACGAATAGACCGCTACCCGCTGCAACGGAACCCGCAACAGCTCGCCTTCGGGCAACCCGTCCGGCAATTCCGCATCGCGATCCACCAACACATAGCGATGCAGCAAACGCGCCGTATCCCACGGATTCACCATTTCGACCACCTTATACCCGTCAAAACTCTCCACCCGAAAATTCCGGGCATAATTCGGACGAAATGAACCGACCTGCGAAGCACCAGACGACGAACGATGCACATCTCCGCATGCAGTCAACAAAAATAGCGGCAACAAAAACCAGATGTTTCGGAATAATATTTCCTGGACTCTTTTCATGTTCGATCCTGTTTTTTACCAAAAAAGGACAGATGAGCGGCACCCGGCCCCCATCTGTCACTTCGGGGAAGACTACACTTATCAATATCCGAACGGGACGATCGATCCAACGGCCGAACCGTAGAACGACATCGCGTTCTGCGATATCCACTCTCGATAAAACTTCGAAAAAAAGCAGGAGAAACACGATTCGCAACAGACCGTTCCGACCGGTAGAGATGTCCCATATCGCCTTTTCCCGAAGCGGTTATGTAACCCGAACGCAGGCAGGTCTTCTGGCTCACCCCACATCCGTCCGCCTTCCCGTCTTCACGACAGTGGCCCATGATCGACAGATGCCTTTATCGGGGTTTACAGCTGCGGGAACAGCTCCGGACTCAGATCCTTCAGGATCTCCACCGGATTCCCTATTACGGCCGTCCTTCTCTTCCGGACAGCCACCTCCATTCAGCACAAGACAAATGTAAAGATATTTTCCGAGCTTATCAAATGCATCCGCCCTTTTTCGACCCCGAAGTTATACACATTTTACCCACACTTCTCCCTGCCTGCTCCAAAACAAAAGAGCGACCCCTACCTGTGGTCGCTCTTTTCTTCTATGATCTATATTACACCCATTACATTCCGTATCCCAACAGCGATAGCTGGTTGTAAATTACGCTCAGCAGACCCAACAACACGATACCCGCACTGCAAAGGCTCAAACTGAACCGCATCGCCCCATCGCAGCGGAACGCAGCGATCGGTGCATCGCTCTTGTTGATGAACATGGCCTTTACCACCAACAGATAGTAATAAAGCGAAATGATCGTATTGATCAAGGCGATCAGCACCAGAATATAGTACCCCTGTTCGGCCGCTGCCGCAAAGATGAAGAACTTACTGAAAAATCCGGCAAAAGGCGGAATCCCGGCCAACGAGAACATGGCAAGCGTCATCACCAAAGTCAAACGCGGGTTGGTCGAATAGAGTCCGTTGTAATCCTCCATCGTTACCTTGCCGGTCTTGTTTTCGATCGCAGCGATTACCCCGAATGCTGCCAGGTTCGAAACCATATAGACCAGAATATAATATACCAACGAAGTCATACCCATCGCCGAACCGCCGATGATACCCAAAACAATGTAACCGGCTTGTGAAATGGATGAATAGGCCAGGAAACGTTTCAAATTCTTCTGGCGAATGGCAAACAGGTTTGCCAACGTGATCGTCACGATAATCACCCCATACAGAATACCTTGCCACTGCGCTGCAATCGGAGCGAAAACCTTAATCAAAATCGTCATCAAAACAAATGCAGCGGCGCCTTTGGAAATTACCGACAGATAGGAGGTCACCGCGGTCGGAGCTCCTTCATACACATCGGGGGTCCATTGGTGGAACGGCACGAGCGACATTTTGAAAAAGAGTCCCACGACGAAGAATACAAAAGCCATAATCTGCAACGGAGCTCCCGTAATGGCAGCAGGTATATCCTCGAAATAGAGGGTTCCCGTCGTTCCGTAGATCAAAGAGAGACCATACAACGATAATCCGGAAGCGAACACCGCATTCAAGATATACTTTGCACCGGCCTCTGCCGACTTGCTTTTGAACTTATCGAAAGCGACCAGCGTTGCCAAAGGAATCGAAGCGGTTTCCAGTCCGATATAGAAGAACAGGAAGTTTCCGGCCGATATCATGAAATACATACCCAGCAAGGTCGAAAGCAACAAAAACACGAACTCACCGCGTTTATGAATCGTCGACTCGCTTCTCAGCCACTCGCTGGCCTGCATCAGCACGATCAACGTTCCTATGTTGAGAATCGTCTTCAATACCCCGATCATCGGCGTGTATTGGTACATTCCGCCGAACGACGCGTCTGCCGCAGAAGGTACCACATGCAACAACGTATGCACAGCGAACAGAATGCACGCTACGGGTTGAAAATACCGTAAACTTTTCTTCGATCCGAACACATCATAGAGCAGCAGAATCACCATTACGGCGACCAACGACAGCTCCTCTTTCATTACCAAAAAATTACTGTAATCCATAGCGCTCATTCTACTTGATTAATTGTTCGATAACAGGGGCCAAACTTTCGTGGATCATATCCGACATCCACAGAGGTGCCATACCCAGACCGGCGATGGCCACGATCAGCACGATAACCGAAAGGCGCTCGAACCATACCGCGTCGGTCAACGCCAAGTGATCCTTATTCTGCACGGCTCCATAGAATACTTTTCCGACCATCCGCAAAATATAGACTGCCGTAATCACGATCGAAGAGCAGGCAATGATCGTAAAGACCCGATGGAAAGTATCGGTATGTTCGAATGCTCCGACAAAGACGGTCATCTCGGCGATGAAGCCGCTCAATCCCGGCAGACCCAACGATGCAAGTCCGGCGATTACGAAACAAACGCTCAAGAAGGGCATGATCTTCATCAGACCGCCCATCTCACGGATATCCCGCGTATGGGTCCGACCGTAGATCATACCGATCAATGCAAAGAAGAGGGCCGTCATCAATCCGTGCGACAACATCTGCAACACGGCACCTGTCATCGCCGTTTGGTTCAACATGAGGATGGCAAAGAGTACCAGCCCGCAGTGGCTCACCGAAGAGTAGGCATTGATATATTTGAGGTCGGTCTGTTTGATCGCCGAGAAAGCTCCGTAGACAACGCTGATACCGGTCAGGATCAGGAAGATCCAGGCAAGTTCATTCGCCGCTTCGGGCATCAGATAGATCGCAACGCGGAAACACCCGTACCCGCCGAGCTTCATCAGCACTCCGGCATGAAGCATCGAGACAGCCGTAGGCGCCGATGCATGACCGTCGGGCGACCATGTATGGAACGGGAACATCGCACCGAGCACCCCGAACCCGACAAAGGTCAACGGGAAAAAGAGGTACTGAGCACTCATCGGAATCGTATTTTTCGATATTTCGAGAATATTCATCGAGAGCTGCCCGCCTTCGGGAGCCGAATGGAAGTAGATACCGAGAATCCCGACCAACAAAAGTGCGGAACCACCCATCAGCATCAACGTCAGTTTCATCGCCGAATACTCTTTCCGGCCGGTTCCCCATACTCCGATCAGCAGGTACATCGGGATCAGAGCCACCTCATAAAAGAGGAACATCGTAAAGAGGTCCGTCGAGATAAAAAAACCGAACACTCCGATCGACAGCAACGAGTACCATGCAAAGAATTCCCGGGGAAGCGGCGACATTTTCCATGAAGCGAATACACCTGTGAAAACGATAATCGACGAAAGCAGCAGCATGGCCACCGAAATACCGTCGACACCCACCGAGTAGTGGATATTCAGCGGAGCGAACCACAACACATCGGCCGTAAACAACATTTCGGCATCATTCCCCGCACTTCGCTGCCCCAGAAACATCGCCGTAAGCGTCACGGCCAAAACCAGCAACAAGGAGGCTCCGGTAACCATCACGGCACGGATCCGACGGATGTCCTTCAACAGAAACATCGCGCAGGTCATCAGCACCGGGATCAGTACGAATAAAGATAAAAAATTCATATCGCGCAACTTATATTATTAACAAACCAGTACCAGAATAGTGATCAGCAACAGGCCGGCAAGGAATACCAACAGATATTGCTGGATCTGTCCCGACTGTAACCCGCGGATCGCAAACGACATCTTGTTGGTCACGAAAGCCAAACCGTTCATTGCACCATCGATCACATGACGATCGAACCAGGCGATCGAGCGGGAAATCCCGTTGAAGATGATCCGTTTGGTGATAAACAGATAGACCTCATCGATATAGAACCGATGTTTGGCAGCATTGTGCAGGCCGCTGAACGTTTTCTCCAGACGATCGGGAATCGGACTTTTTTTCCGATAGAACACCGTTGCCACGGCGATACCGATAAGGGCAATCACCACGCTGGTGATCGCAACTGACGCTTCGAGGTGAATGATGTAATCGGCCCCGTCGCTGCTGACGAATTTTCCGAAAGGAATGAAACCGGCAACACAGGTGATCGCGGCCAGAACAACCAACGGAGTCGTCATCGAGGCAGGCGCTTCGTGCGGTTCGTGCTCGTGTTCGGCAGGTGTACCCCAGAAGATGTTATAATAGAGGCGGAACATATAGAATGCCGTCAGACCTGCGATAAAGCTCATGATCCAACCCATGACCGGAGCAAAGCTGAACGTAGCCGCCAGAATTTCATCTTTACTGAAGAATCCCGAGAAGGGAGGAATACCGGCAATTGCCAGACAGGCGATCAGGAAAGTGATATGCGTAATGGGCAACTGTTTGCGCAAACCGCCCATGCGGCTCATCTCGTTGCTGTGTACGGCGTGGATAATCGCTCCGGCACCCAAGAAGAGCAACGCCTTGAACATGGCGTGCGTAAACAGGTGGAACATACCGGCCATATATCCGGTGCCGTTGTGTCCGCCATAACCCGACACACCAAGAGCGACCATCATGAATCCGATCTGGGAGATCGTCGAGAAAGCCAACACCCGTTTGATATCGGTCTGCACACAAGCGATAACCGCGGCAAAGAGTGAGGTAAAGGCTCCGAGATAGGCCACTCCGTGCAACACTTCGGGGGTCTCGAAATAGTACACCGGGAACAGACGGGCCACCAGATAGACACCGGCCACGACCATCGTCGCCGCATGGATCAAGGCCGACACCGGAGTCGGACCCTCCATAGCATCGGGCAGCCAGATGTGTAACGGGAACATCGCCGACTTTCCGGCACCTCCAACGAAGATCAGTGCCGTGGCCCACGCCAACACCGAACACCCCATAAAGGTGGTTCCTGCCGCCTGCGTAAAGATCGACCGATCACCCGAAGTCAATACCCCGAAATCGAACGTCTGCGTGAAGAACGACAGCAACAAGATTCCGATCAGGAATCCAAGGTCGGCGAATCGCGTCACAATAAAGGCCTTTTTCGAAGCGGCAATTGCCTCCGGCTTGGTGTAGTAGAATCCGATCAACAGATAGGACGACACACCCACCAACTCCCAGAAAATGTACATCTGAAAAATGTTCGTCGCCAGCACCAATCCGAGCATCGAACAGCTGAACAGCGACAGAAAGGCGTAATAGCGCTCAAATCCGCGTTCGCCCTTCATATAGCCGAGGCTATAGATGTGCACCATCAACGAAACGGTCGTGATGACGATCAACATCATCGCCGAAATCGGATCGAGCAAAACGCCCAAATCGATGTGCAGGGTGTCGGTAAAGTGCAACCACTCGATGTTGAAGGGCACCCATTTCTGATAGACGCCATCGACACGCGCTCCAGTGAAGTAGATCCACGCCGTAGCATAGGAGATCACCGTCGTTACGGCCATCGACAACGTTCCAATCAACCCTGAGGTACACGCCTTCAGCTTCATACCCAGCAACCCGAGTACGATAAAGGTCAACATCGGCAACAGTACGATCAGTATCGTGTATTCCATATCGTATAATTTTTTCTCTCTTTAAACAATTAGTCTTTCAGTTCATCGAGGTTCTTCACTTCGATATTCTTCATGTTACGATAGATATTGACGATAATCGCGATAGCTACCGCCGTCTCTGCCGCTGCAATGGCGATCGAAAAGATCGAAAAGAAGAGACCCTCCATCTGACCGGGAAACAGATACCGGTTGAAAACCGCAAAGTTGATGTTTACCGCATTCAGGATCAATTCGATGGAGAGCAATATCGCAATCAGATTACGACGCGTAACGAAGCCGTACACCCCAGCAAAGAACATTACGGTGCTGACCACCAGATAGTATTGCATTTGAATTTCCATAGCTTTATTTCCGTTTACGAGCAATCAACAAACCTCCAATGATACATGCCAACAACAGTACGCTGACCGCCTCGAAGGGCAACAGATACTGATATTTTCCGGTACCCATCATCGCATAACCGATGGCATGCATGTCGACTTCTCCTTCGGTAAACAGCACCGGAGGATAGCAGTGCGTCAGCAACAAATAGATACACATAACGGCACCCACGATCGAAACGATCAGGCCCGACAACATCCGACGGTTCCGCAACGGAGCCTTTTTGTCTTCATCGGAGCTCGTCAGCAAAATCGAAAAGACATACAAGACGATAATACCTCCTGCGTAGATCAACAACTGGACAGCTCCCAGAAAGGAATAATTGAGCTGAAAATAGAAGCCCGCCGTAGCGAATAGCACAAAAAGCAGGTATGTCGCGGCACGCAGAATCCGTTTGGTCGTAACCGTCATGATCGAAAAGATGACGATCACTGCCGCAAGAAATGCGAAACCGGCTTGTTCTAAGGTAAATTCCATTTTGCGTCTATTTTTTTTCTAACGTTGAACCTTCGTGATTGAGTTGTCGTACGAGTTTATCCCGAGTGAATACGGCATGTTCGAATTTCGTATCGAACGTAATCGCCCCGTGCGGACAGGAACGTACACACAGCTGACAGTAGAGACAACTGCCGATATCGTAGATGTAGCGTTTCAGCACTCTTTTCTTCTTGCCCTTGTCGTCGGTCACGGTCTCCGATTCGACACGTATCGACCCGTTGGGACAATTCATCTGGCAGATGCCGCACGCAATACATTTATGTTCGTTGTTCTCGTTGTGCGGCATAATAAGCTCACCCCGGAAACGATCGAACATCTGCAACGTCGCCCGATTCTCGGGATACTGTTCGGTAGTCTTCTTGCGGAAAAAAACACGAATCGTAACACGCATTCCCTTCAACAACGAGGTCAGCCCTTTGAAAAACGACCCGATATATTCTTTAAAAGCACTCATATTCCGATTTACCTTTTATAATTTACAGCCGTTAAAAATGCAACCCGGTCACTACAATGATCACCATCAACAACAGATTCACCAGATTGATCGGCAACAAATATTTCCATTCGAGTTTCAACAGCTGGTCGATTCTCAGACGGGGGAAGGTCCATTTGAACCACATGATAACAAAGATGATAAAACCTACCTTGATAAGGAACCATACCAACGAAGGGATATAATCCATTACCGCATTGAAACCATCCCAACCGGCGATGTGCAGCGGCATCCAACCTCCGAGGAACATCGTCGCCGCAACACCGGCAACGATAAACAGATTCAGATACTCCGCCAGATAGAAAAAGCCGAAATGCATTCCCGAATACTCGGTGTGATAACCGGCCGTCAACTCGGAATCGGCTTCGGGAAGGTCGAACGGTCCCCGGTTGGTCTCGGCCGTACCGGCTACCATATAGACCAAAAAGGCAATCACAGCAGGAATATGGCCCGAGAAGAGGAACCAACAGTCGGCCTGACGTTCGACGATCTCCGAAAGCTGCATCGTCCCAGCCAGTACGACCATCGTCATGAGTGACAACCCGATAGAAAGTTCATAACTGATCATCTGGGCACCGCTTCGCATGGCTCCGATCAACGAATACTTGTTGTTACTCGACCATCCGGCCAACAAAATCCCGACAACCCCGATCGAAGAAACGGCCATCAGGAAGAAGATCCCCACATTGAAATCGAGCACCTCGAGTCCTTTGGCAAAAGGAAGGCATCCGAATGCCAGTACCGAAGAGATTATCACGATATAGGGGGCCAGATTGAACAGGAAGCGATCGACCCGATCGATCGTGATCAACTCTTTGATCAACATCTTGATCATATCGGCGATACTCTGCACCGTACCGTAAGGACCGACACGGTTGGGCCCCAGACGACACTGAAAGAAAGCACACACCTTACGTTCGATGTAAATCAACGCCAGTGCGATCAGTGCATATCCCAACAACAGGCACAGACCGATCAGAATGCATTCGGTCAGGACAACGCCCCACGCCGGCATCACACCGCTCAGTGCTTCATCGATCCATTGGGTCAGCGCATTGAAATCCAGACTGTCTGTATAGGTATTCAATAACATAATCGTTTTCTATTATTTTAATGATTTATCTGTCGACATCGGGAACAACATAGTCGAGCGAACCGCCGATTGCAATCAGGTCGGCAATCTTATACCCCCGGGTCAAATGGTCCACTACCGAAACCAACGGCAAACACGGTGAGCGGAATTTCACACGATAGGGATATTTATCGCCCCGACTTTCGATATATACGCCGAATTCACCACGGCTCGCCTCGACGCTGCTGAAGAACTGACCTTCCGGCAATCGGATGATCGGTTTGGTCTTTACGGCATAATCCCCGGCAGGGATGTTGTCGATCAACTGTTCGAGGATATGAAGCGACTCGCGAATCTCATCGACACGCACCAGATAACGGTCGAACGTATCGCCGCCCGTCCGGACAACCTCCTTGAAATCGACTTTATCGTATACGCCGTAAGGTTTCAACTTACGTACATCGCAGTGCCATCCTGAAGCCCGTCCCGAAGGCCCTGTAACGCCATACGAGATCGCATCCTCCTTGGTCAACACTCCGATTCCCTTCATACGCTGCTGTGCGATGACATTTCCGGTAAACACCTCATCATACTCTTTGAGCATCGGAGGTAGGTAAGCGATAAATTCCTTGACTCGTTTGACCAAATTGGGATGGATGTCGGCCATAACCCCTCCGATCACGTTGTAATTCTGAATCAGACGTCCTCCGGTGGTCTCCTCCATCATGTCGAGTACCTTTTCACGATCACGGAACCCATAGAAAAAGGCCGTCAATGCTCCGAGGTCCATACACAACGTCGACCAGAACAGCAGGTGCGACGACAACCGGTTCAACTCATCCATGATCGTCCGGATATAAAGCGCACGTTCGGGCACCTCGATCCCCATCGCTTTCTCGATACACATACAGAGCGCATGACGGTTCTGGTGGGCCGCAAGATAGTCCAACCGGTCGGTCAGGGCCAGCGTCTGCGGATAGGTCAGACTTTCGCACATCTTCTCGATACCCCGATGGATATACCCACAATTTACATCCACCTTCTTGACAATCTCACCCTCGAGCGATACCCTGAAACGGAGCACCCCGTGCGTTGCGGGGTGCTGGGGGCCTATATTGACCACATATTCCGAGTCATCGAACAGAACACTCTCCGTCTCTTCGATTTTACCATTCTCCTCCTGCAATCCCGGCACCACATCGAGCGACTCATCACTCTCCAGCCGTACGGGATTGATCTCCGGCGATGCATCATAATCCTTACGGAACGGATATCCGACCCAATCGTTTCTCAAATAGAGACGACGCATATCGGAATTACCGACAAAACGAATCCCGTAAAAATCGTATACCTCTCGCTCATTCAACTGAGCAGCTTCCCAAAGATCGCTGACACTCTGCAATTCGGGATTTTCGCGATCCGATGTTTCGGTGCGCAAAACGATCTCATGTCCGAACGATGTAGAACGCAGGTGATAAACTACACCTAAGGTCTCGCCCCAATCCATCCCGGTCATACAGACCAGAAAATCGAACCGCATCTCCGGATCATCCCGCAAGCTTTTAGCTACGGCATGAAACTCTCCGGCAGGAACGGTCACCGTCAACGGCTCTCCTTCGGCAAACACAACCGACGGGGCCATAAGCGCTAACTTATCTTTAATCTTATTCATTATCTGCGGATTCTTTCTTTTCTTTTCTGTTCACCACGCCAAAATAGCGTTCTGCTTTAATTTTCCGTTGCAGCTGCATCATGCCGTACAACAAGGCTTCAGGACGGGGCGGACATCCCGGCACATACACATCCACCGGAATAATCTTGTCAACCCCTTGCAATACGTGATACGATCCTTTGAAAGGACCGCCAGAGATAGCACAACCGCCCATCGCGATAACGTATTTTGGTTCGGCCATCTGATCGTACAGACGTTTGAGAACGGGTGCCATTTTATGCACGATCGTACCGGCCACGACAATCACGTCGGCCTGACGCGGACTGGCACGGGTCACTTCAAACCCAAACCGGGCAAAATCATAGCGGGCGGCACCCACCGCCATAAATTCGATACCACAACAACTGGTAGCGAATGTCAAGGGCCAAACCGAATTCGACCGACCCCAATTGATCAGTTGATCCAATTTACCGACAACCACGTTGACGCCGCCGGCTCTGAGTTGTTCGATGTATTCATTATCGTTGAATGCATCGTATTTCATCGATTTGATGTTGACTCCTTTTATTTCCATTCCAATGCACCTTTTTTCCATGCGTACGCCAATCCCAGTACGAGGATTACCATAAAGAAAAGAATATTGAACAGACCGGCTACGCCGACTTCGCGGACAATTACTGCCCACGGAAACATGAACATCGCCTCCACGTCGAAAATCAGAAACAGGATAGCGAACAGATAGTATCCTACGCGGAACTGCATCCATGATTTACCCCGCGTCGGAATACCGCATTCATACGGCTCGCCTTTCTGTTTGTTAAAAGATCTCGGAGAAAGCAATTTGTCGAGCCCGAGTGCTGCGACTACAAGAAAGATGGCCGTAAGAATAACGACCAAAAACAACGTCAAATTCATAGCGTTTCTCTTTTGATAACCCAAAAATGCCTCTAAACGGCAAAAATGCATTTACAGGCAATCGGTAACTGAAAAAAACGGTACAAAAATAGCTCATTTTTATCAAGAGAAAAATTATATCTCTTTTTTTTTTCTTTTTTACAGATTTCTCGGCCCAACTACATCATAATACACAGACAAACAACACTATACAAATTCCCATTCGGGCAAAAAAAAATCTGGTCGTAAGACTTACGACCAGATTTTTCTGCTGTATTCGAATATCTATATTCTAAAGATAATCCTTCAATGCTTCTGTCAATCGTTGTGCATCGGCATTCTGAGGATCGATCTGCAACAACTTCTGCCAATATGTCATTGCCGAAGGATAGTCCTCTTTCTTAATAAAGTACACACCCATATAATGATAAGCCTCTTTCAAAGAGGAAAGATATTTACTCGGTTCCTGTTCCATCAAAGCGATTGCCTGTTCATAATACGGTTTTGCTAACCCGACCGGATTTTCAGGATCATCCATCGCAATATTTGCTCGTCCTCTCCACAACACTCCGGTTACGTTGTCCGGCAATTTTTCAACGATATATGCAAATTCGCCATCAGCACCTTTCAAATATTCAATCATCTTAACAGAATCGGCTTCAGCCATCGGCCCCGTTCCTGCTGCCGTACGTAATGTAGTTCCAGCCTCATAGTAAATCTTACCCAAAGACAGCCGGTCTGACAATTTTACATCCTCTCCGTTATCGATAAATTTCTTATAGGTAGCGATTGCATTATCGAATTGCCCCACACTATTGTACTCCTCTGCCAAATCACGAAGTATCTCTTGCTTGGAGGTATCCATCTGAATTACCTTATTGTAGGCAACAATAGCATCTTCGTGTTTATCGTTCTTTGCCAAAATTTGAGCGTAATAAAGATAGTCACGGGAAATCAGACGAGAAGTGTCACCGTTATTCATCAACTCCTGAGCCAAATCATAACTCGTCTTGTAATCTCCTTTATCGTAATTGATATACATGTTCAGTCGACGGAGAGCGGTACTCTGCGGAGCGCGCGCCAACACCTTGCTTACAATACCCTCTACTTCATCGTATTTTTTACTCAAATAGAGAATCGTAGCATAACGTGCCAAATCGTTCAGACTCGAATTTTCTGGATCGACATATTTTGAGAATGCTTCAGCAGCTTCCGTAAAACGCTCGTTTTTGTAATAGACGTCGGCCAATTCGCTGTATACAACCGTATAATCGGGATCGAGTTGGAGCAACTGATTCAACTTGTCAATAGCAAATTGGGGATTAACTCGTGTATAAATCTTGGCATATTTAAAATAGGCCTCCTTACATTCAGGATCTATCGTTGTTGCCATTTCATAACAGCTGGCAGCCTCTCCGATTTTCTTTTGTGCAGCAAGGATATCGCCTTCGAGAACAAAGAAATCCGGAGTTTTGGTTCCAAACTGCCGAGCTTTTTCCATATACTCTTTTGCCTTATCTACCGATATCGGTAAATATGCACGTGCTACAGCAATGTAAACCAACGGATTCTTTTTGTTCTTACCGGTAAAAAATCCGTCAAATGCACTATCTTGATTCGGGTTTTCTTTCAATCCGAGCTTCAATTCTCCGATCGAATTGAAAACATAATCAGGATCAGCAACAAGCCCTTCTTTATAATAGTAAGCTGCTGAATCTTTCATATTCAAATCAGCGTAGACCTCTCCCAGGAAATAGCAGGTTTCGGCTTTGTTGTTTACCTTTTCGTTCTGCAAATTCGCCAATAAGACTGTTTTTGCTTCATCGAGCATCCCTGCCCGATAAAAATCAATTCCCTTCGTATTATCGTCAGCGGAAAGGGTCGCTGCGCCGAAACTCAACGCCAAGGACAAAATTCCAAATTTTACTTTCATTTTATTAATTAGTTGTTAAGTTATGTATTTTTCTACCAAGTATCTCTCACGTTTACGATACGCACATTCTGCGTCGCCGGCACGACGCCTGAACGCAATATGATCCGCTGTCCACGGTCAGAGGCCAGAAATGTAGCAAACCCCGACGCTAAGCCACTACGCGGATCGGTCAGAACAGCGTAAATTTCACGAATCAACGGATATTGTCCCAAAGCGATATAAGCCTGATAGGGTTTATAGCTGTTTTGAGCTGTAGCCTCTTCCGCATCTTTCGTTACAGACATGACGGTAACCCGCTCCGAAAAGGTAAGTTGTGTAGAATCACTCTTATCACCTACCCACGACACGCCAATCACACCGATCGCATTCGGAGTCTTCTCCACATAATCGATCACTGCGGCGTTTGTCTGTAAAGCACTTAAATTTCCCCGTAAGGAATCCCCCTGGCAAATCGAATCGACCGCAAAACGCACTGTACTGGAGTTCGTATGATCGAACACCAACATCAGGTCCCCCAACTTCGTACGTGAATCAAGCTGATCCCACCGGGTTATCTTTCCTGTAAGAATTTGTTTCAAAGCCGACACGGAAATCAACGAATCGGGATTTTGTTTATTAACGATCAACGCGATCCCATCCGTTGCGATTTTGATCTCTTTCGGGAAAAACTTTTTGGATGCGAGATACTCTTTTTCCTGATCGGTCAATTTCCGCGATGTAATCGCCAACCGTACGCTGTCTTTCAACAACAGATCGATGGCATCTACTTCATTGGTATAGATCGGACAAATCCCGGCCTGAGGGTATATTCCTTCGAAAACATCGATCTCTTGTTGGATAATATCCCGAAAACTCTCGTCCGCACTAATCGGAATAACTCCCGAAGTCGCTGTGTCTGTAAACTTATCAGTGGTTCGGCGCCCGTGGCACGAACAGATCACCAATACAATAAGTCCTACAGTTAAATTCTGTATCAGCCGATTTATTTTCATCTCATTAGTTGTTTTATCAATTTTCAAAATTGTTTCTCATATCTCTTATTTGACGATATCCTCTAAAAACACCGTACACGAGAAACAATACTCCCATACCATAACGGATAGGAGCAGAAATCGATTTTACAAAAATAGGAGAAAATATCATAACATAAGCCATCCCCACATAAAATAATACCATAAAAATACCGAAAACGTAATAAACCTTATTCATTCGCTTTCGCCTGTTATCTTCGCTTTCTTGTCGCATATATTCACCCAGTTTGTTATCCGAACGTAACGAACTACTCGTTTACAGAAAAAACGAAAACCCTGTTTAAATATTTTAAGCAGGGTTTTCGTAAAAGAGTATTTATTCTATTTCTGACCTATCACAAAACGGACAGGCAAGTTAAAATAGACTGCAACGTTATTACCATTTTGTTTGGCAGGCTGCCAATCGGGCATCTGAGATACGACACGGACTGCCTCTTCATCCAATGCACGGTCGACAGAGTTGACTACTTGAATATCATCAATTTTACCTGTCTTGGAGACCACAAATTTCAAGACTACCGTTCCTGAAACACCATTCTCCAAAGCAATCACAGGATAGATAATATTATCATTCAAGTATTTCATCAAAGCTTCCATACCACCGGGGAACATAGGAGGCTGTTCTGCTGACATAAAGATCTCCTCTTCTTCCTCCTCTTGCGGAGTATCGAGAGCAATCTCACCTACGTCAGCGATATCCATACCGAACTCGTCATCATTACCTTTCACATCGGCAACAGAAATAGCGGTTGATGATGACAACAACTCATCCTGTGTCTTCACATCCTCTTCACCGACCTCCTCATCTTTCACGATTTTCGGAGCAGTAAACTTGATGGTACTCTTCAAAGGTGGAGGAGGTGCTGCCTCTGCTTTTTTAATAACGTCATTATTTTTTACTTCAGGGGGCGGAAGTTTCTCAAGCTGAACTGTTTGTGTCATCTCAATCTTCACCTCCTTTTCAGGTACGACATAGCGGATCAACTTGGGCAACGTTAAAACAAGTATTACAACTACAAATACGATAAGCATTGCCTTGTTGTGACGGGAAGTCGACGATTCGCGCATTCTATATGCACCGAATTCCTGATTCTTCCCATCAAAAACTAATTCGCACCACTGTTTCGAATTCAAATCAAATTCATTACTCATTGCTTTTCGATTTATGTGTACTAATTAGTTTGTTGTCCAAAATCACTGTTCCGTCCAAGATCGCCACCAGATTTCAAGTTTTCGATCAACCATGAATCTCCTTCTGACAACGGAACGATGGCGTAACGGCTGATGTTGCAAATCTGCATCTCATCCAAAGCATCGACCAGATTTTTGTAACTCGATTCATCCGTTCCTTTGATAGAAACCACCGGAGCACTTTCATCTTTTTTGATCTCGGTTGATTGAGCTTTAAACTCATCTTCTGTAATCTCGTGGTTCAGTAACTTATTCTTCAGATCATTAATTTTTGCCACTACATTACTATTACGCGCTAACAAGACGGCACGCAAACCATCGGGTTCATAAGTAGTCTCCTTCAGCGAGGTATAATCCGCATAATTGGGCTCGCCAAAATAGTAATATACCTTATCGTCTTCACCCAACAGCAATGTAACGGCACGGGATGCTGCCAATTTGGTTTGTTCTTCCTCTGTCGCATCCTTCGACGGCATACTGATCTCCATCGTCTGAGGTTTACTCAGCGAGGTACACAGCATAAAGAAGGTAATCAGCAACATGTTCATGTCGACCATAGGGGTAAAATCGACCCGAATGGTCATTTTTTTCTGTTTACCTTTCTTGCCGTCGTCCTTTCCGCTGTTATTTTCTTGAATTTCAGCCATATTATTTAGATTGTGCCGACATTAATTATTTATCACTTACCACTTTCAAGGTCGTTATCAGGTTATACCGGTTTTCACGAATATCCTGAAGCGACGTCATGATCGTATTGATTATAGGGAATGGGGTCTTCTGATCGGCTTTGATTGCGATACACAGCTCCTTATTCTGTGATCTGGCATTCTTAACCCACGCTTTCAGCTGGTTATCCGTACTGTCGATCGGAATCCCGTAATCTTTCAGAACCACATCCTGCTGTTCAGTAGGAAGAGCGAGGAATGATTTCATCTGACTGATCGATACGCCGAACGAGGGAGACAAACGGAACTTGTTAATCTCCTCATCCGAGAATGATATACCGTACTCTTCGCCCATCTTTTGCAACACGGCGACTCGGTCTTCCTGTTTATCCAGACTCATGAACACTTTACCGTTATCATCCACCAAAATCTGGAGGATATTGATTTCCGGAATTTTCGTCTCCATAACCGAAGCCGGTGTACTCACCTGAATCGGTTCTTTCTGGATAAAGGTTGAAGTCAACATGAAGAAGGTAAGCAAAAGCACAGTGACATCACTCATCGCCGTCATGTCGATGAATGTACTCTGTTTTTTTACTTTTACTCTAGCCATAACGAAAAACTGTTATTTAATTGTTAGGCTTTGTGAGTTGCAGCATAAGTCTGAACAATGGTAAAACCTACTTCGTCGATACTGTAAGTAAGTTTATCAATTTTACTCGAGAAGAAGTTGTAAGAAATAACGGCGAGTGCACCGGTTGCGATACCGAAGGCGGTATTGATAAGGGCCTCAGAAATACCGGCTGACAGAGCGACTGAGTCAGGAGCACCTGCGTTAGACAAAGCGGCGAATGCACGGATCATACCGATCACAGTTCCCAACAGTCCGACCAATGTACCCAGAGTAGTCATGGTTGCAATTACCACCAGGTTCTGTTGCAACGAAGGCATTTCCAGAGCGGTTGCTTCGTCCAATTCCTTTTGGATATTCATCAGTTTTTGGTCTTTTGCCAAAGTCGTATCTTTTTCCATCTCTTCGTATTTGGTCAGAGTCGAATAGATTACACTTGCTACACAACCTTTTTGTTTGATGCAGAGTTCACGTGCTTTTTGCGTATCATTCGCATCCAAAGCGGCTTTTACGTTTCTCACGAATTTTACGACATTGCCTTTACCTTTGGCTTGGATCAAAGCAAAGGCACGTTCAATACTCAACACGATAACCGTCAAAAACAACGTCTGAAGAATAGGCACGATAACACCTCCTTTATAGATCGTACCTTTGAAGTTTCCAGGCAGCGGGTGGTTGTTGGGGTCGTTGTTCATAAAGTTAGCGGGATCACCGAATACGAAAATGAACAAGCATAATGCTATAATAAAACAGCATACAATAACCAGAAACGCTGATTTGATGCCTTTTGCCTGTTTGAAATTTACTGACTTGGCTTCCATAGTGAAAAAGTTTTGAGTTTTGTTTTGTTTAAAAAAGTTTTATGTTAATTTTTAGTAAAAAAGTTTTCGTTTTCACAATCTCTCTTTCCACAAACCCTTCTCTCCTTTTTATCCATCTGTCGCCTTTCTGCCTCCCTACGCTACTCTCCATTTTCCTCCTCTCCCCCTCTCGTACTTTTGGTCTCCTTTCTGCTTATTACTTTTACCTACTCCCACTCTCTCCTTTCTCTCCTCTTCGCCCCTGTTACTTTTTTATTAATTCTTCGTATCCAAACGTCGCAGAGAGAGAACAATCTCATCATAACACTCTGTGTCCCAACGCCCTGTTACTTGATTCTACTTTCATCCCCAGACTCTCACCCAATCCCTTATCCCTCTTGACCAAAGCTCCTCCTTATTTTCCTAAAAAAGAGCTTTTTAAGATAAAAATCAGAATCGATACACTTCGCCGCAGAAAGGTATCAACCCCCAAAAGTACTAAAATTTTCAAACCTTGCAAAAAAAGTATATTCTTTTTCCGATTATATGAACCGAACACGATATATTTCTCAAAAAACATTTCGGCTTCGATTACATTCTCGCCGCAAAAATTCATTTAACAGTTTTCGGAATCACATCTATTCGATCCTGTTTTTCTGCCACCGCGCAAATCATCTCGGAGACCAAAACTATCAGACAAAAACAGCTGATTATCAATCACATAAAATATTATTTAATGGTTTTCACGTTCAAATCTCAAAAAAATATGTACCTTAGTATTTTAATACCGCACATACGGTTTGTACACATACTAAAATGTAAACACATATAGTTCAGCCATGATACAACCCTCTACGTTCCGAATTTTTCTCTTGGTGATGTTGATTTGCGCCGTCGTCGTTTTCATCTGTCTCTATTTTGTCCGTGCCGGATACGGCATGTTACGGGACGGGAAATGGGGACCCCAAATCAACAACAAACTGGGTTGGGTGCTGATGGAAGCCCCCGTCTTTATCGTCATGTGCATCCTCTGCTTCTGTTCGCCGCGACGCGACGATGCGGTATGCCTTGTCTTTTTCGGACTGTTCCAGCTCCACTACCTGAACCGTTCGTTCATCTATCCACTCCTGCTCAAGGGACACAGTACCATGCCGATCGGGATCATCGTCATGGGCGTTGTATTCAACATCCTGAACGCCTGCATGCAGGGCGGCTGGATCTTCTATTTCGCCCCCGAAAATTACTATACGACAGCATGGCTTACCTCTCCGCAGTTCATCATCGGAACCCTTGTCTTCTTTACCGGAATGGCGATCAACATCCATTCGGACCACGTCATCCGCAACCTGCGAAAACCCGGCGACACGAAACACTACCTGCCTCAAAAGGGCATGTTCCGTTATGTCACTTCGGCCAACTACTTCGGGGAGATCGTCGAGTGGACCGGATTTGCCATCCTCACCTGGTCGGCGGCAGGCGCGGTCTTCGCGATCTGGACTTTCGCCAACCTCGTTCCCCGTTCCGATGCGATCTACAAACGTTACCACGAAATGTTTGCCGAAGAGCTGAAAGAGAAACCGCGCAAAAGGATTATCCCTTTTATATATTAACTCAGTTATATAATAATTAACCCGTTACGTTTTACGTTCGATCGTTAATACACGTTAAAAAATAATCAAGAAGAAAGATACATCATTATGAAAGAATCCCTGTTATTCACCCCCTGTACGATCGGCCCGCTGACACTGAGAAACCGGACGATACGGGCTGCCGCTTTCGAAGGCATGGCTGCCGGTAACGCCCCGACCGACCTGCTCTATAATTACCACCGTCAGGTCGCTGCCGGAGGAATCGGCATGACCACCCTCGCCTACGCGTCGGTTACCCGCAGCGGACTCTCCTTCCCCCATCAGCTTTGGCTGCGGAAAGAGATCATTCCGGGTTTGAGACGCATCACCGATGCCATCCATGCCGAAGGCGCCGCCGCCAGCATACAGATCGGACACTGCGGGAATATGTCGCACCGGTCGATCTGCGGATGCACCCCGCTTTCCGCTTCGACCGGATTCAACCTATACTCTCCTACTTTCGTCCGCGGTATGCGACACGACGAAATCGTCGATGTGGCCAAAGCTTTCGGACAAGCCGTAAACCTTGCCCGGGAAGCGGGTTTCGATGCCGTCGAGGTACACGCCGGACACGGATATCTGATCAGCCAGTTCCTTTCTCCCTATTCGAACCACCGCAAAGACGAATACGGAGGTTCGCTCGAGAACCGGATGCGTTTCATGAAAATGTGTCTGGACGAGGCGATGACTGCTGCCGGAAACGACATGGCCGTATTGGTAAAGACCAACATGAGCGACGGATTCAAAGGCGGTCTCGAGACCGACGATTGCATAGAAGTAGCACGGAACATCGAACAGTGTGGCGTCCACGCCCTGGTCCTCAGCGGAGGTTTTGTCAGCAAAGCCCCGATGTATGTCATGCGCGGACGAATGCCGATCCAATCGATGACCTACTACATGAAACAGCTCTGGCTCAAATGGGGTGTCCGCATGGCCGGACGCTGGATGATTCAAGACGTACCGTTCCGCGAAGCCTATTTTTACGAAGACGCCCTGAAATTCCGCAAGGCACTGAAGCTCCCGCTGGTCTATGTGGGCGGGCTGATCTCTCGGGAAAAGATCGACATGGTCCTCGACAGCGGATTCGAATGCGTCGCAATGGCTCGTGCGCTGATCAACGAACCCGATTTTGTCAACCGCATGAAAAACGAAGGGGAGATACGCTGCGGCTGCGACCACGTCAACTACTGCATCGCCCGGATGTATTCGATCGAAATGGCCTGCCACAAACATGTGCAGAACCTGCCGAACTGTATTCAGAAAGAGATAAACCGTGAAATGAAACGAAGATGAACCACAACGTCACACCCCCATCTCAAGGCTGGGCTCTGGTTACCGGGGCCAGCTCGGGAATAGGTCTGCAGTACGCCCGCCAGTTAGTCGGGCGCGGTTACGCACTGGTCATCGTCAGCAACGAAGCGGAGCGTATCGCCGAGGTCGGAGAGGAGCTACAGAAAGAGTACGGCACGAAAGTCATTGCGCTTTACCGGGACCTGTCCCTACCCGATGCCGCCCGCGAACTGTTCACCTATTGCGAAGAGAACAGCCTCCCGATCGAGGTCCTGATCAACAACGCCGGGGTCTTTTTCTTCAATGACGTCGTGAGGGTCGAAACCCGTCGGATCGAATTGATACTCGACCTGCATGTCCGGACCGTAACCCTGATGTGCCACTATTTCGGCGGTGCAATGAAAAAACGGGGCAAAGGGTACATCCTGAACATGTCGTCGATGTCGGCATGGATGCCTTTCCCGGGTATCGCCATCTACGCCGCCACCAAAAACTATCTGCACCAATTTTCCGTAGCCCTCCGCAACGAGCTCCTCGATTCGGGCGTTTCGGTCACGGTGGTCTGTCCGGGAGCCGTCGCCACGGATCTCTACAACCTGAACGAGCGATACAAACGGCTCGCTATCCGGCTCGGGATCATGATGCGTCCCGAAACCCTTGCCCGCAAAGCACTTAAAGCGATGTTTGCGCGACGCAGACGGATCATACCCGGTGCGATCAACCACCTATTCATTCCGTTGATGCAACTGCTACCCTCTTCGCTCGTACGGCTGATCAAACGCAAATCCAAATTTTACCGATATGGAGAGTAGACCGCTATATATCGTTACGGGAGCCAGCGGCGGAATGGGACAGGTTCTCACAACTGAACTGCTACGCCGGGGATATCGTACGGTCATGGCTTGCCGCGACCTGAAAAAGTCGGAACCCATCCGGCAACGTATCCTGCAACGCTGTTCTGCCTCCGAGCTCGAACTGCTGCCTCTCGATCTTGCCTCTTTGGAGTCCATCCGCCAATTCGCCGAACTGCTGAAACAACGGAACGAAACGATCGGCGTACTGATCAACAACGCGGGATCGATGAACGATTCGTTCCGGCTTTCGCAAGACGGCTACGAGATGACCGTCGCCGTCAATTACATCGGAACTGCAGCTCTGACTCTTTCACTGCTTCCGCTGATGCACTCCGGCAGCCGCATCATCAACACGCTCTCCTGTACCTACCGCATCGGACAGGTCGGTCCGGGCTGGACGGAGATCGACAGCGCACACTTCGCTCGGTTCAAATGCTACGGCAACTCGAAACTCGCCCTTTTACTCTTTTCGCTCGAATTGGAACGAACTTTGCGCAGTCGGGGTATCGAGGTATTCGCAGCCGATCCGGGCGTCGTCGATACGGGAATGGTCACCATGCACCGGTGGTTCGACCCGATCACCGACCTGCTGTTCCGCCCCCTGATCAAAACTCCCGAAAAGGGAGCCGCTACGGCACTAAAACTCGCGACAGACGAAACAATCGCGAAGGACGGATCCAATACACCGAACCTCTATTGGATGGGAGAAAAACCGAAAAAAATTTCGGGACACGTATTGAACCATCCCTACCGATCCGAAATTCAGAAGGAACTTGTCCGCCTGACCGGTCTGCAAATACCTTCCGAACCGTAACAAAAACGAAATTCATTCAAAAACTACGAATATGTTGTCGCTATATACCTTAGTCGCTTCCTCGCAAGCCGTTGCCGACACGCTCCACCGAGAGATTCTGGCAAAAAAGCTCGAAACCCTTTCACAAATGTCGGCCGAAGAGTTGACCAGCATGGCAGTCAAATGGGTTCTCAGCCTGTCGGCCCGTGTTCTGATCGCATTGGCGATCTTCTTCATCGGCCGTTGGATCATTCGTTATCTGAAAAAAATCGTACGCCGCATGATGGAACGACGTGCCGTCGATCCATCGCTCAAAAGCTTTTTGCTGAATCTGATCAGCATTACGCTTACCCTGTTCCTGATTATCGTCATCATCGGCATATTGGGTATCGACACCACCTCGTTCGTTGCCATCTTCGCATCGGCAGGTCTGGCCATCGGCATGGCTTTGAGCGGCACGTTGCAAAATTTTGCCGGGGGTGTGATGATCCTTATTTTCAAACCGTTCCGCGTAGGTGATTTCATCGAAGCTCAAGGCCAGACCGGAACCGTCAAAGAGATTCAGCTCTTCAACACCGTAATCAATACGACTGACAACAAAACCATCATGATCCCCAACGGAGGCATCTCCACCGGAATCATAAACAACTACTCGAAAGAGAGCATCCGCCGTGTAGAATGGACCTTCGGCATCGGATACGGTGACGACTACGATCTGGCCAAGGCGACGATCGCCTCGATGCTCGACCAAGACGAACGCGTGCTGAAAGAGCCGGCCTATTTTATCGCGTTGTCGAGCCTCGGAGACAGCTCGGTGAACATCGTCGTGCGGGCCTGGACCAGTACCGGCGATTTCTGGAACGTCTTTTTCGACATGAACGAAAAGGTTTACAAACAATTCGCTGTTGTCGGACTGAATATTCCTTACCCGCAAATGGATGTACACATCCATCAGTAATCCTTACGGCACCAATATTCTATACCGCGAAGGGGGCGAACTTAAAAAGTTCGCCCCCTTCGTTGCTTTGCAGCCCCTGCAACAACATTTTATCCGACGCACGCACTCTGCCATGTGGTTCGAGGAAATCCATCAACGACACTCCTGCAGCAAGGCTTCTCGTATCAGAAAATTTCACACACTTTTTAATTAACGTGAGTTCGACCAAATTTATATCAAATATAATATATTGATTATTAGTAAAATAGCGAAAGTTTTTGTAAATTTGAATAAGCAAAAAACAACAAAAAACAAAAACAATCGCTATGATGATCACCG